>CAYLRT010000009.1:29831-49675 GCA_964385885.1 uncultured Anaerolineales bacterium
GGTCTCCCCAGAGTAGCTGCATGCGACTGGACCACTACTGGCAAGGGGACTCTTAGCACCCGGGAGCAGAGGTCATGCACCTCTGCTCCCGGAGTCTACCCCGTCGCCTGTTTCCCTGATGCTCGCGATGGTGGGGCAGGAGCGGACGATCCGCCGTCAGCGTTCGGGGATTGCAGCGATGCAATCGACCTCGATGAGCATGCCGGGCGGGAGTGTCACTTGCACCGTCGTGCGGGCGGGGTAGGGTGGTGTCAGGAACTGCTGATAGATTTCGTTCATTGCGGAGAAATCACTCAGATTGGCCAAGAAAACTCCTACTCGGACCGCATGAGCCCAGGATGTGCCCGCGGCCTCCAGCAACGTCGCGACGTTCTGGAAGGCAAGGCGGGCCTGCTCTTGGAAGGTCCCCAGTTGCAGTTCGCCTGTCTCTGGGTCGATCGGTCCCTGCCCGGAGACAAAGACTAACGGCCCCTCAGCCACGATGGCAGGCGAGTACGGCCCCTTAGGGGGGGCACCTTTATCGGCAACGATCTCTTTTCGCATGGGCTTCCTCCTCATCTAGATGATCTGATCAATGTATTCGAGAGTTTGTGGGATGCCAGACTTCCCGTTCACGCATCCGGACGCCAGCTTTGGCGCAATACCCGTAACCAATTCCCATGCATGATGGCGGCGATGTCGGCATCGCTGTAGCCACGCATCTGTAAGATCTCCCCTAAGGCTTGCAGATCCGCAATGGTGTCCAGGTCATGGGGGCACTGTTCGCGCCCAAAGCCGCCGTCGAGGTCACTGCCAATGGCAGCGTGGCGGCTGTTGCCCGCGATCTGGCAGAGACAGTCGATATGATCGGCCACGTCTGAAAGCGAGACACTCTCCGGCGGCGTGTGGCCAGTGGTCCAGCCCAATTTGAGCATCCAGGCGTCACAGGCGACACCGACAACCCCGTCCCTCTCAAAGATCGCGTGTAGTTGAGCATCACTGAACTGCCGCTGGTGGGGAACCAGTGCGCGGCAGTTGTTGTGGCTGGCGATGACCGCCCCATTGAAATGGCTCAAAGCGTCCCAAAACGCGGGATCCGAGAGATGACTCAGATCCAGGATGATACCCAGCTGCTCTGCTTCCTTCAGCAGGTGCAGGCCAGCAGGCTGTAGCCCAAGTTCGCTGCCAGTGCCACCTCCATAGCGCCCCTCCCCATAATGTACCAGCCCCATCACCCGCAGCCCTTGTTCCCACCATTGGGCAAGCTGCGATGGATCCAGAATGGGATCCGCTCCCTCCATGCTAAGAACGATGCCAAGCGGTGGGGGCGCCAGATCGGCCGGCGTTGTCGAATCGGTCAGTGCCGCATCCCAGTGTGACCACTCGGCCCAATGGCGGTCCAGGGTCTCCACATCGGTGATGATGCGGAGAAGGCCGTCATGTGCCAAAGCGCGATAGTAGGCCAGTTGACCTTGTGCGATGCCATGGGCCTGCGCGGCTGAGCGGAAGTCGAGGTTGGGTACGGGACAACCCGTTGCACGGGCCAGCACGGTGGCAAAGCACACCGCCACACCTCCCTTCCTCAGCTCCGGAAGCGCCACGGTTCCCTGTCCCCGTCCCGGTCCTACGAGGCCATGCTCATGTGCGCGAATGGTATACACGGAGCGCCGCAGGTCCCGCCCCCACTGCAAAGCATTCCATGCCAGGTCAAGATGACCATCGACGATTAGCATGCCAGACGACCCCCTTCACGGGCTCACCGCCTCGGGTGACTAAGTTATAGGATAGCCCGCATGCGCACGGAGGCAAGCACTAGGGAGCTGGTCCGTGTGCCGTGGCTTCGGACGGAGACGAGCACGGACCATGGCAGATGGGCAATATGGACAAGGGCTCGGCGACAATCAAGCTGGCGCCTCCCTGTGCCCACCGAACGTAGAAGGCGATATGTCGGTCAGTCGTTTCACCCTTCTTGGTGGCATAGCCGAGCTTCACCGCCGTCATCACCACGCGATTGGGAAGTGTGAGGGTTCCCAGATGCAAAGATTGGAAAAGCTGCTGCTCAGAGGCTGTTTGATGGTCCACCGTTCTTCTCCTACTATATGATCAAGACAATGCAGTGTTGGACTATCCCAGAATATGCCGCGATTGCGCTGGGGCCTGTAGCTCACCGTGCAGACAGGCCAGGCAATCTTTCCCTATTCTATGCTCTACTGCCATATTGTCAATAGAGCGAAATTGGGTATATAGGGGCTGGAAACGCCATAGGCTGGCGCACTTGACAATGCATCACAGGACCTTTAGGGTATGTAGACAGCGGAATGAGCGGGATGGTGCCGGGAGACCGGGCATCGCATTAATTGTGGAGGCGAGAAAGGGATGCCTTCCGTCACGAGTGAAAAATATCGTTGGTGTCAGGCGAGGTTTGATCGCCAGTATCCGGAGTTTCGCAACGCGGGCCAACTATATCAGGAGTTGGCCGGGGCGCACATTGATGTCCATACGAGGGTGCTTGACCTCGGCTGTGGGCGCTCAAGCCTTGCCGCCCCTCAGATGAATGTGGCGCATTGCACGGCGGGAATTGACCGGAGTCTCGTTGATCTCCAGGGCAACCATTCTGTCCGCCACCCCATCTTGGGTGGAGCCGAGAGGCTTCCCTTTGCTGCCGCTTCGCTGGATGTTGTCCTCAGCCAGTGGGTCGTGGAGCACTTGGCGCGGCCGGATGCTGTGTTTGCCGAGGTGGCGCGTGTGCTGAGGCCGGGTGGAGCTTTTATCCTGCTCACCACCAATGCACGCAATTACGTGCCGCTGGTGAGCAGGTTGGTGCCCGCTCAAGTGCAGGGCGGGTTGTTGGAATCCCTCATCGGCCGCCCGCAGCACGAGAGCTTCCCTACGCACTATCGTGCTAATACCTGCCGCGCCCTGTCGCGACTGGCGGGTCGGGTCGGGTTGACGGTGGCGCAGTGCACCTATGTGGGCAACCCATTCTATCTGGCCTTTTCCCGCCCGCTCTTCCTCGGGGCTTTGCTGTTCGAGCGCCTCACGGATCCGCCGCCGCTGCGGGGCTTGAAGCTCTACATCGTGGCCGTGCTCGGCAAACCGATAGCTGACAGATGACGTCTAGATGAAGGGCTTGGGTATCTCTTAGAGAAATTTGGCCTTTGTGCATTGTGTTAATTTACAGAAACTATGTTACACCACTCCATCTTCAGGCTCTCCCGAAGCAAATCAGCGTCCGATTCCATCGACAGCTTGCCGAGATACTCAACCAGGTCTATACTCAGGTCAGTCATCGTGTCGCCTCCTTTCTGTGACATTCCTAGGTCCCACTCAAGGGAAGCACACGATGACTTCTTCGTCAAGCCACCTCCCAGACTTTACACCACATTATGAGACATTATCTTGACAAGAGGCACATTTGCACTATTATTGTAGGTGTATGGACTGAGAGTTGGCCCTAGTCATTTCTGTGTAAGTGATGGCTATGGGTGAGATGTATGTTGGATTTGTTCCATGGAGAGGATGAGTTCTGAGTGGTTGCTTTGCGCATTGCCGCCGGCGTGATCGCCGGCGTTTCGTTTTTGACGTTAGTTGGCCCTGTGGTTGGGGAGATCATCGCGACCCTCCCACCATTTTTCACCCGCAAGGGCGTAAGCGCGGCTCGGCGGTTGGGCGTTCCGTACGAGGATGTTGCGTTTCTCAACGGCGAGGAATTGGTGCTTCGCGGCTGGTTCTTCCCGGCGCCTACAATGGCGGCACCGGCTGTGGTGTACGCCCCCGCGACGGGTCATGACCAGCGTTCTGGTCTGTCCCTGGTCCCGGCGTTGCATGCTGCTGGTTATCATGTGTTGCTGTTTAGCTACCGCGGGCATGGACTTAGCGATGGAAATCGGTTGGGCTTTACCTACGGCGCTGCGGAGAGCCGGGATCTGGATGCTGCAGTGGCTTTTCTTCGAGGCACCAAGGGCATCGAGAAGATTGGGGTTGTCGGCCACTCGGCTGGAGCTGTGGCCAGCATTCTGAGCGCCGCGCGTAATCCGCACATCGGCGCCGTGGTGGTTGTTGCTCCCTTTAACTCCGTGCGCGAAGTGTGGCACACCAGCCGTCCTCCTATCGTCCCCGCGTTTTTCTACGATTTCTCCCTCTGGGTCGCGAAACACCGCAAGGCGTTCACGGAGGAGGACGTGTACCCGTTACACCTTGTAGAGCGTATTGCGCCTCGTCCGTTGCTCATCATCCATGGGACTAGAGACAAGCGCATCACCACCTCTCAAGCCGAGCAGTTGTTCACAGCAGCTCGCGCTCCCAAAGCCCTGTGGTTGGTAGAGGGGGCGACTCACAAGGGCATTCGCTCTCCCGTCCTGGATGTGTTGATAGGCGATGTGATCGCTTTCCTCGATGCCGCGTTGCGCCGGGAAGGGGGGGAGCTAGTTCTCAGGCCGACGTCGGATCCATTCCTTGTGCGGGACGATGTCGCGGTCGAGCAGCAGTCGACGCAGGATGACCTGTCGTCGCTCGGGGCCTGGAGGCGGCAACGGACGGCCATTCGCCTGCACGCGTTTAGCCAAAGTTACTAGCAGCATACCGATGCTGGTAGATGTGATGGGTGCGGATGTACCCAGCCAATTCGCAAAAACGGGCAATGTGATCAGTGCGCCTATGGCCAAGGGCGCCGAGTCGCCTATCAGCCAGCCAACGGCCAGGAACGCCAGGATCCACAGGAATCCCCAAGGGAACAGCACCAGCAGGGCGCCCAGGAAAGGGCTGATGCCCCGACCTCCAGTGAACCCCAGATAGAGGGGCCAATTGTGGCCAACGGTGGCTGCCAAACCAACGGCTGCTGCGGCGTGTTGACCCAAACCCAGTTGTATGGCGAGCCAGGTTGGTACGGCAGCTTTGAGCAAATCGAAGATGCCCACCGGGATAACAGCCCAGTGGGCCACGTGTTCCCAGACCATTGAGCCACTGACCGTGCCGCTGCCGTACTGCCGGAGATCGATACCTTTGAGCCACCGTCCAGCTAAGTAGGCACTAGGGATTGATCCTAACAGGTATCCACCCAGGATGAGCAATATAGTTCTCATGGGCGGTGTATTCCTCCGTCGTCTGGTTCAGTGGCTATCGCTGACATAGTATGCTACACCCACGACGCCTGGCCCAGTATGTGCCCCCATGACGGGCGTAAATTCGGTGATGTGTAGTTCCGCGCACTTGACGCGTTGTGTCAGTCGCTCCCGCAGCGTCTGTGCCTCCCTATGTGCGTCACTGTGAAAGATGCCAGCATGTATCGCCTGGCCGTGTGCTTGCCTCTCTATCTCCTGGACTATGCGACGGAATGCCTGGATCTTGGTGCGCGGTACGGCTACAAGCTCGACCTTTCCCTGGTGTACTGTGAGTACAGGCTTGATCCTCAGGGTGGCGCCTACCAGATGTGCAGCATTGCCAATGCGTCCTCCTCGGTGAAGGTAGTCCAGTGTCTCGAGTACAGCAAGGAGCCGCACCTTGTGGCTCAAGTCCTTCGCGCGCGCCACTACCTCTGACAGATCTGCGCCGGAAGAAGCCGCACGTGCAGCTTCCAGCACCACAAACCCTTGCGCCATCGCGGCACAGCGGGAGTCAATGACGCGGATGGGGACTGTATCAATCAACTGACTGGCCAACGCGGCTGTCTTATAGACGGCACTGAGCTCCGCCGCCAGGTGGATGGCCACAACGCCACTTCCCTCCTCGGCGGCCTGCGCATAGACACGCAGGAAATCTCCTACGGAAGGGCTAGAGGTCTTGGGGATTGTCGGGCTTGCCCGCAGTAGCCTGTAGAACGCGGGAGGCGTCAGATCTACTCCGTCTCGATAGGTCTTTCCTCCCAGGTTGAGCAGAATCGGCACAATTCGGATATCCAGTTCCTTGATGAGCGGAGCTGGCAGATCTGCGGTCGAGTCAGTTACGACGACTACGCGCTTGCTCATGGCTAACTGCCTTCTCTGGATGCCGCGGCAGAAGCTGTATTTGTGCCTCGCTTGGGCCTCGCAGGCAACGGTCCGTTGGCGCAATCTTACGCCATGTCGTCCGGTAAGCAAACCGCTTTCACCTTGTCCCTCAGATTCAGGGGCATCCATGCGGCTGTTTGGTGCTTGGCATTGGCACAGGGCCTCTTCGCTTGTGGTTAGTATAATATAATGATATACTTTACTTACTGATCAGCGTTTGGCGACTGGAGGAGATGATGCGGTAGTCTACCAAGATCATGAAATGTGTGTACTCACTGGTCACTTCTTACCGAATGGTATGGTCTCTAATCATGTGTTGGTTGCTCGCTCGTTGTTGATCCCTGAGCCCTGTCGCGGATGTGCCTGGAGTAGGCTGTGAATCACGGTCTGTAGTGGCACATGGAGGTAGCTCTCCAACTGTAGGTCTGAAGTTTCATGAGAGGATGGTGACACTATGCGGAAGGATGTGCTATTTCTGGTGATTTGTGTTGCGCTCATCGCGTTTTCCGCTGGGATGGCTCGTGGTATTGAGACAGATTTCGGAAAAGTAGATGTGCGTACCGTACGTTTCACTACCCCGGATGGTTATGGCATGAGCGCCAAACTCTATCGGCACAAAGCTGCGACGCCAGACAACCCAATGCCAGGCGTGCTGGCTTTGCATGGGTATCAGAATGATAAGGAAACTGCCGCGGCCGGCGCAATTGAGTTAGCACGACGCGGGTTTGTGGTCCTGGCAATCGACCATCTGGGGCACGGGGATTCGGATGGTCACATGGACTGGCAAACGGCCAGTGGTGCCAATGCAGGATACCTGTACCTGAAGAGTTTGCCTTTCGTGGATGCGAGCAACCTCGGCATCATGGGGCACTCTATGGGAGCGATGAATACGGTGGCTCTGGGTAGTCTGAACCCTGATCATCGAGCGCTCAACCCACAGTGCGGCCCTCCTGGTTCCCCGGAACTCCACAATCTGTTGCTGACTCAGGCCAAGTATGACGAGTTTCGAGGTTTCCGCGAGAATCAACTGACTGTGGAACCGCTCAAGAACCACCCTAACCGTATCGAGGCGTTCGGCCTGGAGTCAGGGCCGGTGGAGTGGAATGTAACCTACGGTGATTTTGAAGATGGGACGGCTCGTCAGGCGGCACTGGTTAACACGGTCCATCCCGGCGTTACCCATAGTAGCGTTGCTGTAAGCAAGATGCTGTGGTGGATGCAGCAAGCCCTGAAAGGCGGCCAGGTAGACGCTTACTGGATCCCAGAGGATAGTCTGATTTTCCTCTGGAAAGAGATTTTCATGTTCGCAGCGATGCTCGTCAGTCTGGTCTCCATGATCCCGCTAACGAACATACTTCTGAGCACGAAGTTCTTCGCTCCAGTGGGTGGTCCGCTGCCCGATCGCTACGCGGCAACGGGAGGGGATTGGTGGAAACTGGCCGCGATTAACATCGTGATCGCTGGGGCCACCTATCCTCCACTGACTGCACTCGGTGGGATTGGGGGGAAGATCCGGCCTCTGATACCTTTCCTCAAGCTGGAGATGACGAATGGGGCTGTGGTTTGGTTCCTGGCCAATGCCGTCATCAACGCGGTGCTGTTGTACTTCTGGTATCGCAAGAACCACAAGGAACGTGGCGTCACGATGTATGACCTGGGGGTCTCCTTTGACAGAGAAAGGACCGTCCTCGATTGGTCAGCAATCGGTAAGACGGTGCTAGTGGCAGCGATTCTCTTTGCCTGGCTGCATACATTGGTGGGGATCTCCCAGTGGCTGTGGGGTATCGAGTTCCGCTTCATCTGGCCTTTCATGCGACAGTTTTCCCCGCGGCGTTTCGGCTATTTCTGGATCTATCTACTCTTGTCGCTTCCGTTCTTCCTGTTCAACCTTGGGACGTTCCTCTTTGGTCAGGCACGTCAACGGGAGTATGAGACGCCGGCCAAAACTCAGGTGATCTGGTGGCTCAAGAACTGTGTCAATGGCTTGCTGGGGCTGGTGATTGTATGGTTGGTCCAGTATATTCCCTACTTCTTGAACATTGGGCCCGGCTTTGAGGTAATGGGGCTGCCTCAGTACTCTCAGATGTGGCCGTTGATGCTTTTCATCTTCGTGCCAGAGTACATTGTGCTGTTCTTCTTCTTGACGTGGTTCTATCGCCGCACGGGCAAGATCTACCTCGGTGCGCTGATGGGAGCGAGCCTGGTCATGTGGTTCAGCGTCGCCGGCACGGTCATTGCCCCGTAGTTCTGCATTTGGCAGAAGATGGCACCACGTGCGCCAATGCCGTTTGGCGCATCTGCGCTCAGGGATGCTGCTGACATGGGATACCCCTCACCACTGTGGTGAGGGGCATCCTCTTGGCATACCAGCGCCTAAGCGTGCACTAAGCAGTAGTCCCGCAGGGCTGTGATCAGCGGGTCTGCGGTTGCATCGCAAAAGCCCAGGTGGAGGCGACGGCGCCAACCCTCGGCGTAGGTGAAGCGTCCCGACATGGCGCCGACCTCTCGGCTCTGGTCCTGCATGGCGTCAAGGTAGGCGTCCATGCCCTGGGTGTGGTCTAGCCATACCTTTTGACTCTGGTGGTGCGCCAGCATGGCACGCTTCAGTGTAATGACGCTGGAGATATCCACGAAGATATCGGGCCGGACGAGATGGCGCAGCGGGTCGCGGTTGCCGTGGGGCTGGGCGTGGTAGACGGTGACGGGCTGGGAGACCGGCGCACGCGGGGGATCGGTGATGAAGTTGGGCATCCCGCGGGTGAAAGCCCCTGTCACGGCCAGACGTGCGGCGTTCTGATGGTCCTCCATGTATCCCTGCGGCGACTGCACCAGCAGGATCTCAGGCGCGACCTCGCGTATAACGGCGGCCACGCGGGCCAGCAGCCTGGGCTCGTAGAAGATGGCAATGTCATCGACCAGGCTCTCGTGATACACCGCGCCGATGCTGGCGGCGGCCGACCGGGCTTCCTCCCGCCGAATCGCAATGATCTCCTCCCTGCTGTGCTCAGCAGTGCCACAACAACCGTTGGCGATATTCATATAGTGAATCTCGTAGCCGGCGCGCTGGAGCAGGATGAGCGTGCCGGCCATCTGGAATTCTATGTCGTCCGGGTGTGCGGCGATGGCAAAGGCTCGCTTGGGCATGGTTCTGTCTCCTGCGTGCGAGGCCGCTCAGTGCATCTCTACCGTGCACTCGCCAATGCCGGGACGGTAGAAGTTGAACTGCACGTTGGGATGGTCGGCCAGCAGCGACATCGGTACGGCGCTATTGGGCACCCGCTTGGAGATCATCAGCGTTGTCAGCCGCATGCCGAAGGGGTTGTCGTGAGTCCCGGCGTGCCAGATGGAAACCTTCTCGGCCTTCCACGTCTCCACCGGTCCCACCGTCAGCGCCTGGCTGGGGACGTTCTGCACCACACCCCCTCCTGATGTGCGTGCGTTCTGGATCAGCGTGATGGGGTGCAGGTCCACCACCCGTGTGCTCAGACGGCGATACTCCTCCGGGGTGGGAGGAGCATCCTTGTAGCGCCCCTCTCGGCGCACCGGATCGTTGAAGGCCCAGTGTTTCACCTCGCCTTGCCCGCCCTGCATCACGATGCAGCGGGCTTGGTCCCAACTGGCCTTATACGGCTCTAGATCGGTTGCGGGAAAGTGTAGGTTTGCCTCCGGCATTCGCAGTTCGGGCCGGATGCGGTCGAAGCACAGCGTGCGATCCGCCCGCTCGAAGCTCAGAGGGTGCGTGATAGGTACAGCCTGGCCATCCACCACCCATTCGTCCATGGCCCAGAAATGGGCATAGCGCAGGTCGAGCTCCAGCTCGTTGACGAGCCGGGCCACCAATGGGAGTTGCTCGGTGGGGCCGATGGGGCCGCAGATGCCAGCGGGCTGCTCCTCGGTAGCCTGCATCCAGGCGGTAATGTACTCTAGTGCCTCGGCCAGGTAGAAGTCCTCCAGGGTGTCGTAGAAGACGACCTTGAAGCCTGGGCGTGAGAGCTGCAACAGGTCATCGGCGGTGAGCCGGGCCGCGTCATCCAATATCTCCCTATCGAGGGTGGTATAGTCCCACCAGTCCGGGGCAACCTTGCTCAGGGGTCGTGTCATCTCATACCTCCTTGGCCATTCTCAGGATCTCGGCCGCCCTGTCCCAGGCGGCCTCGGGATCGTCGCATGTCTCCGTCGTCCCAATCTGTCCTTTCCAGGCCCACACGTAGAGCGCATCAGGTTGCTCCTGCAGTAGGATTTTGCCCTGCTCCAGGATGCGGGGTTCCTTACCCCGCCGCACACCCCAGGCCTGGAGCCACTCGTGATGGATTTTCCCGTGCTGGGTGCAGAGTGATGTCAGCGTCTCAATCGGTGCGATCATCTCCGCCACGTCTCGGTCATTGTTGACCCAGTAGATGTCGGTACCCAGGTTGTCGAGCGTGGGGATCTGCGCCACCTGTTGCCACAGTGCACTATCGTGGGGCATCACGCAGCACATCGTCTCCAGGTCGGGGTGGGTGGCTTTGCAGTAGTCGGAGATGATCTGCACGTAGTCGATGACACAGCGTTGGCGGAACGCCTCACGTTGCTCATCGGGGGCCGTGAGCAGGTCGCCCCCATACCACTCCTCGTACTTCGCGCGGCAAGAGGGGCAATAGCACTCGCGCAGGGGTGTGGGCTCGTCCACGAAATAGCCCTCGAACCCGTGCTCGACGACGATATCGATCATCTCCTTGATACGCGCCACGTTGATGGGGTTCACGTAGCAGCCCTGGGGACGGTGGGATCCATCGCGCGCGACTTGGAACCCCTCTGGGTGCTCCAATAAGAACTGGCTGGAGCGGCCACCGCCGAATAGGTTCAGTGCTCCCCAGAAGATGGCGATGGGGCGCAGCCCGTGCTCCTTGGCGATCTTGGGTGTGAAGGTCAGCTTGCCGGTGAAGTGCACGAAGTCATTCTCCTGCGCCGCCAGTAGGACGTCATCGAGATGCAGCGCCTGCATCTCCCGCAGATCCGTCTCCAGGTGTTGTGGATTGTGGTGTCCCATATATGACACGCCGGTTCGCATCGCGCTCCTTTCTGCTAAAAGGCTTCGTGTTGTGGCGTTATGGTCCACCTAAATCGACGGATTGGCAAGCGGCGCGGCGGTAGGAGTAGCGCCTCTGCCATCTGGAACTTGCGCCCCAGGTTCGGATGTACCGTTCACGTCTGCCAACGGCGGAAACGCCACGCGCCTAGCGCAACGAAAACTACCGCGAAACCTGACAATACCCCGCAAGTGGGGAGCACTTCCAGGACCGACACGTCGCGCACCAGCACGTCGGTATAAGCTCTCATCGCCCAAGCCGTCGGCAACAGCAGCGCGAACTTCTGATAGAGTGGAGGAGTGATCTCCAAGGGCCACCACGCACCTCCTAACGCAGAGAGTGCCAGGGATAGCGTTAACGCTATGCTGCCTGCCTGGCGTTCGGTCCGCGCCACTGTTGCCAACAGCAATCCAAGGGCTACCGTCGAAGCAGCAAAACTGAACGAGACCAAGGCAACAGCAACAGGATGATGTCCCCAGGCCACGCCAAAGAGGAACCAGCCACCCAGCAAGAGAAGCGCCATCTGGCACACTCCCAGTGACAGCCAACCGATCATCTTGCCAACAAGGACAGCAGTACGCGAAAGCGGCTGTACCAGCAACCGTCGCAATGTGCCAGACCGACGTTCCATGATCAGCACTTGCGCCACACCTAACACCGTCGTCTGCACCCATGTAATCAGTTGGCCGGCTGAGGCCTGCTCTGTGTTTGTCGCCAGAGCAGACCCACGTACTTGCACCCCCGCTGGCCAAACCACACTCGCCGTGACATTTGGGTGCGCCGCCAGAATCAGTGCATCCTGCAACAGTTTTTCAAACAACGCCTGTGTCTCCTCTTCGCCTTTCACCAGTCCCGTTGTCAGAGCATGCGTGACTCCCTGCCGCGCAATCAACACCGCTCCGCCTACACGCCCTTGTGCTGCCGCCACGGCCTGCTCCACTACGGTACTCTCCTGGGTAGGCAAGGTATGTAAGGTGACCGTCTCTGCATTCCCGGCCATCAGCCTCTGAGAGAACCCCTCAGGGAAAACCAAGCCAAAGCTCTCGTCGGGCAATGTCTCCACTAACCTTACTACCACGTCAGTCTCCCGCAGTGCCGCCAGGAAAGCGTCAACAACGGGCCCTGCGTCGTGCCGCACAACGTAGAGGGTAAATGAGGCCTCCTGTGGTGCTTCTTGTGCCCCCATTCCCAATCCCCTCAGCCCAGCGGAGACCGCCCCTGTAAAAACCAACGGCAACAGCAGGAAGAATATCCAGGCAACCGGCGATCCAAGTTGCTGTCGAATCACACTCCACGCCAGGACTGCGACCTTCCGCATCTCCCCCCCTCACGCATACTGGCGCCGAAAACCAACCAGCGCCGCCAGATAATAGACCAGCGTCACCAGCAACAGGCCGCCCAATAGTGGCAGGAGCGTCACCAGATCGCCTCCCATTTGCAGACGAGAAAAGCTCTCAATTCCCCAGGCATTGGGGGTAAGCAGACTGAGGTACCGCATCCATGCCGGCATCGCGAGCCGGGGAACAAACGTGCCAGAGGCCGCGGCCGCCACCAAATTCACCGCTGTACCTAACGCCCCAGCCTGTGATGCCGAGCGCGACCACGCGGCAATAAGCGCCCCAACCCCTGTCGCAGCCAGCGCTAGGCAGACAAGCGCCGCGAGTACCGCAAGTGGCGGGCCCCACCAGATGCCAATGAGTGTCGTCACCCCCCACAGGATCAGCAGCTGCAATAGACCAGCTAACGCGATCCCACTCACTTTCCCTGCTAGCACTGTTGCAGGACGGACAGGCATCGCAAGCAAGCGCGGCAACGTACCCCATTCTCGCTCCGCCAGTAAGGTCCGCCCGCCACTCGCTGCGGTGAACGTCAGGAAGAAGATCGCCTGCGCCGACGCCATATAGGCGACCCAGTTGAAGCCGTGCCCCGCCGGCGTTACCACCTCGACCGCAATCGGCAGTGCAGCAGACGATGCCGTTATTGCATCTGTGACCCAGCCGGTATCTGCCGACATTGCATCTATTTTCCCGTCCGCTAAGTCGAGTCGCACCAGGTGATCCACAGCCAGCGCCATGCCCTGCAATTGCATCCGTAGCGTTTCCACCACCTGTGTGACGGCAGCCTTAATCACCGAAGTGCTGATACGCCAATCGGGTGAGGCATAGATTGTGATTTGGGTGCGTGGAGGTGACTTCTGCAGCCTCTCGTATAGTGCGCCTAGTGCCTCTTGCTGCGCCAATGGGAGGGAGGATACAGTCTCCGGCGTCATCGTTCGCAGATCCAATCCCAACTCATGCTGCGCGGTCCCCAATAGCGGAAAAACTGCATCACTGAAGTCTGGCGGGATGATCACCAACGCCGCTACATTCCCAGCATCAACCTGTGCCCGCGCTGCAACTTCATCCGTGACCACTGTAGGCGACAGAACTTCTCGCAATGACTCGCCTTGCAGTGCCTTGATTACGCCCTCCCCTAAAGCACCATGATCCTGATTCAAGATCAGCAATGGCACATCCTGAATCGGGGTCTCTTCCCCTTTCCCAAAAGCTGCAAGCAGCACCAGGATAAGCACCAGCGGAGCAGCGATCATCATCAGGACTGCTCCTGTATCACGGAAAGTCCGCAGGACCTCATTACGCGCCAGAACCCATAGCTTGTGCATCATCACTTCCACCCGTTTCAGTCCCGTAGCGTACGTCCCGTCAAATGTAGAAATACGGCCTCTAGATCCGGCTCACGGACCTCGATCGTGCGTATCGAAACGCCCAAACCCGCTGCACGAGTCAACACCACGGGCAACGCCTGTGCAGCAGATGTCACGCTTACCGTGATGTTGCCATCATCTGCTGTAGCTGCTGCAATGCCTTCGAGCCCCACGATCTCGCCAGCCAACGCCTGTCCTCCCTCCGCTTTTGCCAATCCCAGCACCAAGGTCTCGTGTTCTCCCACCATCTGTACGAGTTCGCTCAGTGTACCCAACGCGATCAGATGACCGTGGTCGATGATGCCGATCCGGTCACTAAGTTCCTGAGCTTCCTCCATATAGTGTGTCGTATAGAGAATCGTGAGCCCTGCGTCACGAAGAGCCTTCACGCGATCCAGTAAGTGACGTCGACTTTGCGGGTCAACACCCGCTGTTGGCTCATCCATCAGGATCAGCGGAGGAGACCCAAGTAGGCCCACCGCTAGGTTGAGTCGCCTCTTCATCCCGCCGGAGAACGTCTTGACACGCGCATGAGCTCGCTCTTCCAAACCGGCCAGGGCTAACTTCTCTGCGACCTCCCGCCGCAGCTCGGCCCCTTGCAGCCCCCGCATCTCGCCCCAAAAACGCAGGTTCTCGGCTGCCGTCAGCTCCCCGTAGAGCGCGATCTCCTGTGGCACCACCCCGACACGCTGGCGAACTGCCAACGGCGCACGTACCACATCAAATCCCAACACCTGCACCGTCCCACCGTCAGGATGCAAGAGTGTGCTGATCACTGAGATTGTGGTAGTCTTACCGGCACCATTAGGTCCCAGCAGGCTGAAGATCTCCCCTTTCTTGATCTCGAAGCTGACACCGTCTACCGCCGGCGGCGCGTCAGGTGAATACCGTTTGACTAGTTCATGAACGACGACGATCGTCATTAGAAGACCTCCCAGTGGAGACGCAACCTATTCGTGACCACATATATTACGGAGCCACTCATACACAAGTTGTGGAAGATGAAATGCGTCGCGGGATTGGGCAACAGGGTAACGACTCCCCTGAGACAAGGTCAATGGAGAGCGGCCAAGAGACGAAGTGTGTTTGAGCCGGTGCACGGTCCGTGCGCGAGAAGAGGGAGTCCTTGTGTCGTGCACTTCACCGACGAGACCTGTCTGACCGTTGACGGGGCGATGCTGTGACAGGGCCTGGACAACCGTGAAGGTCGCCCAGGCCCTGCTGCATTCGACGGCGATCAGAAGGTGGGGTGAATCAGGTGGCCTCAGTCAGCTCCACCACCTGCTCGAACTGGCTGTTGTATAGCTCAGCGTAGAAGCCGCCCTTCGCCATCAGTTCGTCGTGGGTGCCTTGCTCAACGACGTTACCATCACGCATGACCAGGATCAGGTCGGCGTTGCGGATGGTGGAGAGCCGATGGGCGATAATGAAACTGGTGCGACCCTGCATCATAGCATCCATTGCGCGTTGGATAAGCAGCTCAGTGTGTGTGTCGACCGAGCTCGTCGCCTCATCAAGGATAAGCATCTCCGGGTCCGCCAGGATGGCGCGCGCGATGGTGAGAAGCTGTTTCTGCCCCTGGGAGATGTTGGTGACTTCCTCGTTGAGAACCATGTTGTAGCCCTCCGGCAGGGTGCGGATGAAGTGGTCGACGTGAGCAGCTTTCGCCGCTTCGATGACCTCTTCGTCTGTCGCGTCCAGTCGTCCATACCGGATGTTTTCCATGATGGTGCCGTTAAACAACCATGTGTCCTGCAAGACCATCCCGAACATGCCGCGCAGGTCCTTGCGCAAGAAGTCCTCCACATTGTGCTCATCCACTAGGATCGCGCCATCGTTGACATCGTAGAACCGCATCAGTAACTTGACCATCGTGGTCTTACCAGCGCCGGTGGGACCGACGATGGCAATCTTCTGCCCGGGCTTGACATGTGCGGAGAAGTCCTGAATCACGATCTTGTCTGGTGTGTAGCCGAAGGTCACGTCGTCGAAGTCTACGCGGCCCTCAACCTGTTCCAGGCGGACGGGGGTGGCTGTGTCTGGTGCCTCCTCTTCCTCAGCGAGGAAGTCGAAGACGCGCTCGGCCGCCGCTGCCGTCTGCTGAAGCACGTTGGAGATGTTGGCAAGTTGGGTGATCGGGCGCGTGAACGAGCGTACATATTGGATGAAGGCCTGAATATCTCCCACGGTGATCGCCTGGCGGATCGCAAGCCATCCTCCGACAACTGCCACAGCGACATAGCCGAAGTTGCCGATCAGACGCATGATCGGCATCATGATGCCGGAGAGAAACTGCGCTTTCCAGGCCGAGTTGTAGAGTGTCTCGTTCAGGTCGCCAAAGCGTCGCGTCACTTTTTCCTCGGCATTGAAGGCCTTGACGATCACCTGGCCGCCATACATTTCCTCGACATAGCCGTTGACGTGTCCCAGGTAGTCCTGCTGTTGCGCAAAGTACGCCTGTGAGCGACGGATGATCAGCCTGACCACCACCAGCGAGATCGGTATGATCAGCAAAGCGATGAGGGTCATACTCCAACTGATCGTCACCATCATGACCAGTACGCCGATCACCGAGGTCGCCGAGGTGATGATCTGAGTGAGGCTCTGGTTGAGGGTCTGACTGATGGTGTCGACATCGTTGGTGAGATGGCTGAGCACCTCGCCATGGGGGGTCCCGTCGAAGTAGCCGAACGGCATCCGGTGGATCTTACCCATGATGTCTCTGCGGAGCTCATAGGTAGCTTTCATGGCGACGTTGGTCATCAACCAACCCTGGATGTAGCTCAGTGTCGCCGACAACAGATAGAGGCCCAGGGCGGTGAGCAGGATCCGCCCGATGGCAGTGAAGTCCACTGTGCCCGTGCCCGCGATCTTTGCCAGCACCCCCTCAAACAGGGTGGTTGTGGCACGCCCCAAGATCTTGGGACCTACAATGGCGAATATCGTTGACGCTGCAGCCAGGAGCATCACTATCAGGATCGTAACACGATATGGGGCTAGATGCTCGGCTAACCTGCGCATGGTGCCTTTGAAATCCCGTGGTTTGTCGATGGGCCCCATGATCATCCCGCCTGGGCCATGGCGTCGGGGACCTGGTCGTCGTGGCCTATCGCCAGGTTTGCCGGCTGCTGGAGAACCCGGTGGCCGGTTTCCTGCATGGTCAGGTGAGGCGGATGGTGCGCTGGATGACTGGCGGCCTCTGGGTCCAAGAGGAGCGTCTTGATGTGAGATCCCCCTTTGCGGATGAGGTGTTGCAGCTCTGTTATTGGGTGTGTGACGCTTGGGTGTGTCGTTGCTCATGCCCAGGCCTCCTGTTTGAGCTGTGAGACGGCAATCTCACGGTAGACATCGCATGTTGCCATGAGTTCTTGGTGGGTGCCCTTCCCGACGATCCGCCCCTCGTCAAGGACGAGGATCTGATTGGCTTCCTTGAGCGTCCCTACGCGCTGCGAGACAATGAATACGGTGCTGCCAGACAGGTGGGTCCTTAACGCCCTGCGGAGCGCAGCATCGGTCTTGAAGTCCAGTGCAGAGAAGCTGTCATCGAAGATGTAGATCGGTGACTGCGCCACCAATGCGCGGGCAATCGTTAGCCGCTGGCGCTGGCCGCCGGAGAAGTTGACGCCGCCCTGAGATGACTCTGCCTCGAGGCCGTCGGGGTGCGAAAGGACGAAATCCTCGGCCTGTGCAATCTTCAGGGCTAACCGCAGCCGTTCCTCGTCCGCTGTCTCATCGGCGAAACGCAGGTTGCTCTCAATGGTGCCAGAGAAGAGGTCGGCGTGTTGGGGGATATAACCGATGTTCGCGCGCAGATCTTTTAGTGACACATCTCGGATGTCCACCCCATCGATGAGAATACTCCCGGCGGTGACGTCATAGAAACGCGGTATGAGATTGACCACAGTTGATTTCCCGGACCCTGTGGTGCCTATGATCCCAATAGTCTCACCTGCACGGGCGATGAAGTCAATGTCATGGAGCACATCCTCTTCGGCATCTGGATATCGGAAATGGACGTGACGGAACTCCACTGTTGGGTCGAAGGGTTCGGGAAAGGGAACAGGATCCTCTGGTTCGCGGACTGAGGGTTCGGTCTCGAGCACATCGGCGATGCGGTTGGCTGAGACATCTGCCCTCGGCAGGAAGATGAACATCATGGAGAGCATCAGGAACGAGGATACGATCTGCATAGCATACTGCATGAAGGCCATCATGTCCCCGACACGCATTGATGCTTCCGCCACACGGTGCGAACCGACCCAGATGATCAGCAGGATGAGGCCGTTCATGATCAGCATCATCACGGGCGTCACCACGACGAAAACCCGGCCTATGAAGAGCTGTGTATCTGTCAGCTCGCGGTTGGCGTTGTCGAAGCGCTGGGTCTCGTAGGACTCACGGTTGAATGCTCGGATGACCATCATGCCCGTCAGGTTCTCACGAGCGATGCGGTTCAATCGGTCGACGAATTGCTGGACGATCTTGAACCTGGGCGTCGCGATGCGGAAGACGGTGCCAATGAGGATTAGCAGTGCGAATACTGCGACGGCGATCAACCACCACATGGATGAGCTCTTATCCATGACGTGGAGAACGGCTCCGATGCCGATGATAGGTGCGTAGAAGGCCATCCGCATCATCATCGTCACCGATTGGATCTGGGTCACATCGTTAGTGGTGCGCGTGATCAGCGATGCGGTGGAGAAGCGATCGAGCTCCGCGTTGGAGAAGAACATGACTTTCTTGAACAGCCGATGTCGCAGGTCCTTCGCCAGACCGGCTGCGGTTCGTGCAGCCAGGTAACCGACCACGATAGTGCTGACAGCAGAGACGGCGGCAATGAGCAACATCCACCCTCCAGTACGCACGATGTAGCGGGTCTGGATGCTTCCTGTGTCGATGCCCAGCGTCTCGTACTCTGCCTTGATAGCGCGGGCGGCGCCAGCGATCACCATGGTGTCTCCACCCAGGGCTTCAATCTGCGCATCGAAAGCCTTCAGGAGGTTGGCCCGCTGGGCGTCGGGCAGGTTGGCTAGAACCGCGAAGAGATCTGTACCTGGTGGCAGTTTCGAGAGATCCAGGCCCAGTTGCTCCATCTGCATGGGCATCCTCGCCGAAGGGGCCTCTGGGTGGGCCGTCATCTGCTCGATACCGGCTACGATCAGGATGGCCTTAGCCACGACAGGATCGAGTCGTTCCAGGACAGCATCGTCTGCATGCTCCAGCACATAGACCGGTTCCTCACTAAGCCCAGGAATCCGATCCAGGTAAGTTGCATAGTCGGGGGCGTCCTTGTCGATCAGGCGGTAGAGGTCTAGCAGCTCCGTCCGTTGCCCGGGCTCGAGAAAGAGTAGGACCCGCTGCATCTGGCTATACCGTATCGCCTCGGGCACAGCATGTTCAATACCACCCTGTTGGATGCCGATGTTGACAATCTGGGACATGTAGTCCGGCAGTGCCAAATCGGCATTAGCCTGGATGAAAAGCAGGATGATAGCCGGGACAATAAGCGGCGTGAAAGGCTTGAAATACTTGAGAATCCTTAGCATGTGGTGATATACTCCTGTTGTGGATGTTGGCCCAGCGAGGGTCTTAGGTCTGCTCGAGACGACCTGTGTGCTCTGAGAGTACCGTCAGCGCTTCGGTGATCTGTATGCGTTCCTCGGGGCTAAGCTGGCTGGCCAGTGCACCCAGCCACTGCTGACGAGCCGCAAGTCCCTCTCGCAGAAGCTCTCGTCCGGCATCCGTCAGGGTGAGTTGCCGGCTACGGCGATCCGTTGGGTCCTCCAGACGCGAGACGTATCCAAGGTGGACCAGTCGGTCGATCATCTGACTGGCGGCTGCACTTGTCACGCCCAGTGACGCGGCAAGGTCGGAGACCTTACAGCATGTGTGCCGCTGGAGATGGGCCATCGCCACCATGTGAGCGACGCTCAGGCCGTGGCGTCGAGCGTACAGGAGCGACTGTCGCATTGAAAGACGCATGATCTGGCCAACCCATCGCTGCAGGGCAGTGACTAGCTGATTCTCTGGTTCAGAGGTCATTAAACCGCCTGGAAAGATAAGTTGGTTTAATAATAAACCGCCCTGATGTATTGTCAAGTGTGC
>CAYLRT010000009.1:49775-53439 GCA_964385885.1 uncultured Anaerolineales bacterium
GTGCACCATCCGGGTGGAGTAGCGGTGGTGCCGATGCTGGAGGATTCGGTACTGCTGGTGCGCCAATATCGCGTGGCCATCGGACGTGAGATCCTGGAGCTGCCGGCTGGGCTCTTGGAGGCTGGCGAGAGTCCTGAGGCCGGTGCCCGGCGCGAGCTTGAAGAGGAAGTCGGTGTAGTGGCAGGCCGACTAATACCTGTTGTGAGTTGCTTCGTCTCGCCCGGTTTCACCGATGAGCGACTGGATATCTTTCTGGCCTTTGATCTGACGCATACCGCCACGCGGTACGATCCCGATGAACGGATCGAAATTGTGCGCATACCGCTGCCGGAAGTGCGTGCGCGCCTCAAGGCACGGGATTTCGAGGACGCCAAGACAGTGATTGGGCTGCGTGAGCTGCTGGCGGCGCTGGAAGAACAGGCTTGACGGATGTCGGGGCGGAGCGATGGTCTCCATGGCAGGTATGTGTGGTACCTGATCTCGCGGGGGTGTCACCATGGTCGAAGCTGCGATTCTCGTGCAGGGGTTGGTGAAATCTTATGGGCATGTATGCGCACTGCGGGGCGTGGACCTGGAGGTACGACGTGGGGAGATCTTCGGCTATCTGGGCCCGAATGGCGCCGGGAAGACAACGACGATCCGCTGTTTGCTTGACCTGATTCGACCTGACGGCGGTACGGTCTCCGTGTTGGGGTTGAATCCCCAGCGTCAGCCTGTGGCAGTTCGGAGACGGGTGGGATACCTGCCAGGCGAGCTTCACCTTGATCCAAATCTGACGGTCGAAGAGACATTGCGCCTGTTTGTCGCGTTGCGAGGCAACGGTGTGGATTGGCGCCATGTGCTGGATCTGGCCGCCCGACTGGACCTGGATTTGAAGCCCGTGATCCGAAACCTTTCGCACGGCAACAAACAGAAAGTCGGCATCGTGCAAGCGCTGATGCACAGGCCAGAACTTCTTCTTCTCGACGAACCGACTCTGGGACTTGATCCGTTGATGCAGCATGAGGTACTGCGCCTGCTGAGTGAGGCCAGCAAAGCTGGAACGACGGTTTTCTTCTCTTCGCACATCATCAGTGAAGTAGAGGCGGTGGCCGACCGTGTTGCCATCCTGCGTCACGGACAGGTGGTAGAGGTGTCGGAGACAGCAGAGTTGGTCAATCGTGCCCTGCGGCGGGTGCGAGTACGCTTCGAATCGCCGGTGGATCCGGCACCTTTGACCCAGCTCCCTGGCGTGACTGTGCTGGCTCAGGATGACGCTACGGGCCTGCTGCTGCAGGTTGAGGGGCACATGGGGGATGTCATTCGCGCATTGGCTACGTTCCCAGTCAGTGATCTCGATACAGAGCGCCCCTCATTGGAGGAGATCTTCCTGACCTACTACAAAGACAGTTGAGGAGGAAGTTTGAGATGGGCGCGATCTCTCGCTATGCTATACGGCGGGTGCGCGGGCAGATTCTGGGGTGGGGAATCGGGCTGGGTTTGCTCGCTCTGATGCTGGTCTCAATGTATGATTCCATCGCTAGACTCGATGATCAGCTTGAAGCGGTCCTGCAGGGATTCCCCGCTGAACTGCAGGTGTTTGTCGGCGGGCTGACGGAGTACGGTACCCCTGAAGGCTTTCTGGCGGTCGAGTTTTTTTCCTATATGCCGCTGATCCTGGGCATCTTCGCGATATCGCTCGGCAGCGGTCTGTTGGTGGCAGACGAAGAAGCGGGAATCTTGGATCTCATAGCCGCTTACCCCCTGAGTCGGCAGGCGCTCTTCTGGGGACGCTGGTTGGCATCGGTGGGTAGTCTGATTCTCGTGTGTCTGCTGACGTGGGTGGCTTTCGTCGTGAGTTTGCCGCTGTCTTCATCGCTGAATATCAGCCCCGGCCGGCTGGCGCGGCCGATGGTGGCGCTGCTGGTTCAGCTCTTGCTCTTCGATGCGCTTGCCCTGTTCCTGAGCCTGCTGTTGCCCTCGCGTCGGGCGGCCTCCATGGTGAGTGGACTGTTGCTGGTAGCGAGTTTTTTCGTCACCGGACTGGGCCGTCTGAATGAGACCGTTGAAGAGATCGCCCGTTTTTCGCCACTGACCTACTATCAGACGGTGGATGCCTTCGATGGGCTCAATTTACGGTGGATCGGTGCGCTGGTAGCGACTGCGCTTGCGTTTACGGCGGTGAGCGCCTGGGCTTTTGAACGACGGGACATTCGCGTCGGAGGGGAGCGGGGATGGCGCTGGCCGAGGCTGCGCCTTCGTCGCGCTTCAGGGTCGGTGGGCGGGACGGAGTGAGTTGCCTAACGACACGGTGATGAGAAAGAAATCGTTCAGGGGGCCACAACGCCGCGGCAGTGGGCAGAAGGCAGGCCCCCGAATCATTCGGCGCGGCAGGTTCTGCTTGCGGTCACATGATCATCGGGCAGCGCAAGAGCGGCTCTCGTTAGGGAGCCGTGAAGGTGCTAAGACCTGTCAGGCACCCATTGTGCCTGACAGGTCTTGTGGGCAGTGAACGTAGGGGTTAGTCTGTCGCGGGTTCGGTTACGATCTCAACCAACTCGATCTCGAAGATCAGATCCTGTCCCGCCAGAGGATGGTTCCCGTCCAGTGTTACGCCATCGTCGGTGACGTCAGTCACCGTCATTACAAGCGTTCCACCGTCCTGAAGGCCCACCTGAACGCGATCATGCAGGTGCAGTTCGAGTCCCTCGGGGATCTCCTGCTTTCTCACGCTGATAATCAGCCTCTCGTCTCGCGGCCCATAGCCCAGCTCGGGCGGGACGCTGACGGTCTTGGTGTCACCGATATTCATCCCGAGCACGGCCTGCTCAAACCCCGGGATGAGTTGGTGTTCGCCCAGGGTGAACTCCAGCGGCTCTCTGCCGTCTGAAGTATCGAAGACGGTACCATCGCTGAACTTCCCCGTGTAGTGTACCCGCACCGTATTGCCATTCTGTGCTGCGTCTGTCATCGTACAATCCTTTCAGTCTGGTGGGCAGACCCCATTGGCAAACAAAACCCGCCTGGACGCAAAGCCCAGGCGGACCGCAACCCGCACACACTGGAACCATGCCTCTTCACTTTCATTATTGTACTGAGGGTGATGGAACTGTCAACTGCGCCTGGTACACAAAGCGGGATACTGTTCATGGCAAGGTTTCTGCTTTGAGTGTGTGGGGGGACTGTCACTTCGATGGAGGGATGGAGTACGCGGGCCGTCGCCTGCGGTAGGGGTCCGCAGCAAAGGCCGTGACAGAGGTGATAGTCACCGCCTCTCCTCCGCGGGGCTTGTGCGCAGTCTTCCCACAACCTACAATGAAGTCACAGCCGTCTCGTGGCGCCTGGCGTTCTGCAAGGATACGGTCACCATCCTGCAGATGGCAGAGCCACTGAGCGCGAATCATCAGTGAGGAGCGACAGGTAGCGGGGCATGGCAGTGGAGTCAAGGGGGATTGCTGGGGAGTCGGGAAATGCGCGAGATCGTAACTGGTGTTTTTCAGATCGAACATAACGTTGGAGCTCGGGTCTACGTGCTGGCAGACGAGAGCGGCCTGCTTGTGGTGGATGCGGGCATGTGGGGCGATGCGGCGCGGATCGTGGCTGAGATCACGGAGGCAGGGTATGACCCGCGCAGTGTGCATACGCTGGTGTTGACTCACTACCACGGAGATCACACCGGAGGCGC
>CAYLRT010000010.1:0-43251 GCA_964385885.1 uncultured Anaerolineales bacterium
TCCAGGGCTTCATCCTCCTCCCCACGTCGGTAGGCCTCTCGCACAGCCTCGGCCATCAGGTAATGTCCATTGTCTTCCATTTTGTCTCCTCAGGACCAGCGTGGGCGGTCTCTCTACGTTGCCCACCCTGGAGTCAGCTCCGTGCATTCTAAGATAGGCCCTCCTGCTGTCAACGGGAGTGGTTCACCAACGAACCGGGAAACCCCAGATACAGCCTTCGGCAATAGCTTTGTGAGGTAAAGGCGAAAAGAACAGACTCAGGCAGCATGCACAGCGTATGCCCCGCCGTCAATGCGGTATAATTGAACAGACATGGCCATGTGGATTCAACGAGATTTCGCTCATAGCCCGGATAAGAGAGACACTGCCATTACCATCGGTAGTTTTGACGGTGTCCATCGCGGTCATCAGGCGCTCATTCGCCGCATGGTCACCCACGCGCAGGAGACCGGCCTGAAGCCAATCGTGATCACTTTCGACCCACTCCCGGGACAGGTGCTCATGCCAGATGAGTACAAGCTGCTCTCCACGCTTGAGGAACGGGCCGAACTCATCGAATCTCTCGGCGTCGTAGGCCTCATCGCGTTGCCTTTCGACGAGACGGTACGCAACATGTCGGCCGAGGTGTTCATCCGACAACTGGCCACCCATCTTGGGATCAAGGCGCTGTGGATCGGCCCAGACTTCAGACTAGGTCGAAACCGGGAGGGGGATGCGGAACTCCTGCATGGAGCCGGCCACCGCTACGGCTTTGATCTCCACATCCACAATGAGGTCATCACGTGGCAAGGTAAGCCCGTCCACAGCAGCCGCATCCGCGCCGCGCTGCGAGAGGGACGCATCGATGAGGCCAACGGATGCCTTGGCTACCCCTATCGCCTGAGCGGCATCGTAGAGGAGGGAAACAGACGCGGCAGGATTCTCGGTTTTCCCACCGCCAACGTAGCGGTACCCCGCGAACGCCTTCTCCCACGCTACGGTGTCTATCTTTGTCAGGCCCGTCTGGGCGATCAGGCCCTGGATGCGATCGTCAACGTGGGAAGACGTCCTACCTTCGACAACGGCTCGCCCACAGTGGAAGCCCATCTTCTGGACTTCAATGGCGATCTCTACCAGCGCACGCTGCGTCTCGAGTTCCTGGCATGGCTACGCCCCGAGCGCAAGTTCGCATCGGTGGTGGCGCTAACCAAGCAATTGCAGCGGGATCGGATAGAGGCCCGCAGGCGCTTCCAGATGCTCCGCGAACGTGGCAAAGCCCCCAGCCTGAGTTACGAGGACTCGAGAATCAATGCATAAACGGTCTGCCTAGGCCAACCCGACAGCTTGGCGACATATCGCGCCGCTTGTGAGGGTGACTTGCCCTGAGACAGAGCCTCAGAGAGGGCCTCACGTACTTGGGACTCGTCCCAACGCAAATTACCCTCCGCGGCGCCAGCCACCACCAGGGTATACTCCCCCCGAGGAGGATGAGCTTCCAACCAGGTCAACGCTTGCGCAATCCTCCCCCGCCATACTTCCTCATGCACTTTCGTCAATTCGCGGCAAAGGGCCAACTCTCGATCCCCTAACACCGCCAACATAGCCCGCAGAGTATCGATGAGTCGGTGAGGTGCCTCGTAGAAGATCAGGGTAAACGGGAGCTCAGCCAATGGCTCAAGGGCAACCCCCGGTCGTTTGCGCGGCAGGAATCCCACAAACAGAAAGCGATCCGTCGGCAGCCCTGACACGACCAGTGCCGCTGTATGGGCGGAGGGCCCAGGGATGGGCACTACTGGGATGCCCTGCTCAATCGCAGCGCGTAGTAAGACATAGCCAGGATCCGAAATGCCAGGCATGCCAGCCTCTGAGATGAGCGCAACATCCCCCTCTTCCAAAGCCGCCAGGATCCTCCCCAACTTCTGACGCTCGTTAGCATCATAGTAGGAGGTCACCGAGGTGGTGATTCCATAGTGTTTCAGGAGCACACGTGCTCTCCGCGTGTCCTCAGCGGCAATCAGGTCGACCTCCCGAAGGATTCGCAACGCCCGCAGCGTCACGTCCTCCAGGTTCCCAATCGGAGTTCCCACTACATAGAGCGTCCCCCCCGCCCTGGTTCGGGGAGCCCCGCGTCCTTCTGGCTGCGTGTTGCCCTGGACCACTGAACTTAGTGATTCTTGATAAAAGTAATCCGCGCCAACGAGGAGGAGCAATACCCCGGGAAGTTTAGGACGATCTCCTCGGAGACAGGTGGGTGACGCGGATCATCCTTGGCGTGGATCTGCACCCGGAACACCCCTCGCACCTCCATTGGGGCATTGTTGAAGAACTGCTCCCACCCGGAGTCGCCATAGAGAGTCTTGCTCCCGGAATAGACCACCGTGTCAATCCCACCACCCCAGATGTGGATAGGATAGCCCAGCAGCGGATTGCCATCGATATCTTCCACAGTGCCCGCCACCCCCGTCCATGCGCATCCATAGTAGGGTGTCTCGTAAGAGATCTCATACGTAAACGGGTAAGGCGAACGGGTCACCCTTGGCGTTGGTGTGGCAGTGGGCTCCGGTGTCGGCGGTGGCGTAGTTGGTTTCGGGGTGGGCGTAATCGTTGGCGTGAAGGTGGGCGGCGGCGTTGGTGTAATCGTGGGCGTATTCGTCGGGGTCCAGGTGGGGACTGGGGTCCGCGTAGGGGTCGACATTGGCGTCGGGGTAGCCACCAGGAACGCCTCCGGCTCAGGCGGGAAGGGATTCAACGAGGAATAAGGCCAGAGCGCAATCAACGCATACCAGACGATAAGGAGAAACGTGAGCCCCAACATCACCAAACTCAGTACGTTGAAAAGGCGGCTCTGCTTCGCCATGCTGACCTCCTTGAACCTTTCACGGGTGCACGAACACCTGAATATCGGCAGAGGCGCGGAGCTCCTCCAGCCATTGCCGGACCGCCTGGTCGCGCAAGAAACGCAATGTGTCAGGTGAGATCTCCTGATCGGGGATGCGCTCGACCACCTGCACAATGTGGTAGCCAAGCTCGCTAGGGATCACATCGCTGACCTGGCCTGGCTGAAGCGCAAAGGCCACGGCTTCCACCTCCTTGGAGGTCAACACACCCCGCGGGAACACCCCAAGATCACCGCCCAAGTCCCGTGTGCTGCTATCCTGTGAGTATTTCCGGGCCAATGCGGCGAACTCAGCCCCAGCCTGGAGTTGACCCAGCAGACGCCGCGCTTCCTCTTCGGTTCCGACGAGGATATGGCGCGCGTGCACGTGTTCAGCGTGAGTCGGCACCTGTTCCGCGATCAGATTCGCCATCTTGGTGGCCAGCAGATCAGCCCTCAACTTGGCCCGCATCTCATCGAGGGTCATTCCCTCGCGTTCAAGCCAACCATTGAATGTTTCATTGCCGATCTCATCCCGCAACGCGGAGAGGGTTTGATCCACTTCCTCTGGTGATACCGTCACGCCCTGATGTGCTGCAGCCTGCTCGATCAAAACCTGATCGATCATCAGATCCAGCACCCACTGTCTGCCCTCAGTCAGGGCCTTTTGTCCCTCTGGTGTGCTAGGATCCTGCCCCGCCGCCACCATCGAGGCCCTATAGCGCTCAACCTGACGTTCAAACTCCGCAAGGGTGATGGTCTGCCCATTGACCAAAGCCGCCATGGGCTCTGGTGTGGGAGAAGGTGACGGGACCGGTGTAGGAGAGTCCTGGACGGGCACAGGCGGTGTCTGCCCAGAGTCCACACCTCCGCTCTCCCGGGTCGCCTCGGCAGTAGGAAACGTACAGGAGGATCCAATAGAAACCACGATTACCAGAAATACCAGCATCCGCGACAACTTCATCCGTTCCGATCCTCCTCAAAATAAAGCCGAAACCGGCATTAACTTACCACAAACCATGGGCATTATAAACCCAGAGAACACCAAAGCAATATGCGGATCCAACACAGAGCACGATTGGCCTGAAAGTCAGTCTTTGACAGAGCCCTCAAACTGAGTACAATGAAGTGAGTGAAGGAATATCCGAAGTGGGGCCCCTAATGCTCATAACTGCAGTGCTAAATGGCGAGCGGCGTCAGTTTGACGTCACTCCCGGAGAGACGCTCTTCGATCTCCTGCGGCGTAGTGGAATCCGGAGCGTGAAATTCGGCAGCGAAGACGGAAGCGCTGGCTACAGCACGGTTCTGGTCAACGGTCGCCCCATCGACAGCGCTGTCCTTCTGGCTGCCCAGGTCGACGGGGCCGAGATACTCACCGTCGAAGGCCTCAACAAACGTCACTCTCCAGGATGGAAAGCTTCGGATGCCTGGCATCCCCTTCAACGCGCATTCATCGAAACCGGCGCCATCCAGAGCGGCTATGATACGCCAGCTCTCATCCTTGCCGGCAAAGCCTTACTCGACAGAAATCCCAATCCCACAGAGTCCGAGGTCCGCGACGCTATCAGTGGGATTATCTCCCGGGAGACTGGCTACGCCAAACCCGTGCTGGCCATCCTGCGTGCAGCTGCCTACATGCGCAGTGAGCCCCCTGAACCCATCGAAGGGAAGGCCACAGGACCACTTGCCGTGCAGGAAACGGTTGACCGGACGGGCCCAAGGTTGAATGTACAACCCAAGATCTTCAACTCGGATGCAGCACCGAGCTTCTCAGTGGTCGGCAAGCCCCTGCCAAAGGTCGATGCACCAAAGCTGGCGCAGGGTAAGCCGGCATTTGCGGCAGACTTCGAGCGTCCGGGCATGCTCTATGCCAAGATCCTCCACAGCCCCCATGCCCATGCTTTCATCAAAGAGATCGATACCAGCGCCGCAGAGGCGTTGCCAGGCGTACACGCAGTCCTGTGTTACAAGAACGTACCCCGAGTCCCCTTCTCCACCGCCGGGCAATCCTATCCCATCCCTGGCCCTTTGGATTACGTCAGCTTCGACAACAAAGTGCGTTACGTCGGCGATCGCGTCGCGGCAGTTGCAGCAGAGACACCGGAGATCGCGGAGGAGGCACTGTCACTCATTCGGGTGGACTACGAGGTGCTCCCCCCGGTGCTCAGCCTTGACCAGGCGATGGCAGAGGATGCCCCTGTCATTCACGACGAGCCTGATTACGTGAACTTCGGTGAGAGCGATCCCCAGCGCAACCTGGTCGCCCGCGTGTGCATTGACATCGGTGACGTGGATGAGGCACTGGAGCGTGCAGATTACGTCTTCGAGACCCAGGTCGAAACCCAGAAAATGAAGCATGTGCCTCTGGAGCCCTGGGTTGTTCTCACCTATTGGGACGAGGACGACCGACTCGTCATCCTGAGCTCGACGCAGGTGCCGTTCCACGTGCGACGCATCCTGGCACCAGTCTTAGGCCTCACCGAGAAGCAGATTCGGGTCATCAAGCCGAGGATCGGAGCTGCCTTCGGTAACAAGCAGGAGATTTACGAGGATATTCCAGCTCATCTCACCATCGCAACGGGAAAGCCTGTGCTCTTGACACTGACCCGCGAGGAACAATTCATCTATACGACCACACGCCACCCTATGCGTGTTACCTATCGCATCGGTGTGCAGAGCGACGGCACAATGATCGCCCAAGACCTTCATGCGTTGAGTGATACGGGCGCTTACGGGGGACATGGGCTGACTGTGTTGGGCAACACAGGCCATAAGACCCTTCCCCTCTACAACACGCCGCACGTGCGGTTTTGGGGAGAGACCTACTACACAACGCTGCCCCGCGCCGGGGCCTATCGAGGGTATGGCGTCACACAAGGGGTCGTGGCCACAGAGACCCTGATCACGCAAGCGGCACGCGAACTGGGGTGGGATCCCCTCGAGTTCAGGCTCAAGAACATCATCGCTCCTCATACTGAAAACATTATGAGCAAAGCCTGGAGTGAAGGACGTGAGGCACATGGCGAGATGATCGAAACCAATGCCCTGCGAGAAGCGGCATTCCAGGGAGCCACTGCGATTGGCTGGTACGATAAATACGGCAATCCTGAGTGGCACATCGTCCCGGGGCACCCTCACCTGCGCCGGGGCATCGGCGTCGCCTTCCTGATGCAGGGCTCTGGGATCCCCAATCTGGATATGGGATCAGCCCTGATCAAGATGAACGACGATGGATCATTCAACCTCCTGATGGGTGCTACTGACCTGGGAACCGGTTCAGATACTGTGTTGGGGCAGATCGCGGCGGAGATCCTGGGTTGCAGCCTCGATGACTTCATCATTCGCTCTTCAGACACCGATCTTACCCCCTTCGACAAAGGGGCCTACGCCTCAAGCACCACCTACGTGAGCGGTGGTGCTGTGGCGCGGGCGGCATCTCAGGTCGCCCAACAGATCAAAGAGGTCGCGGCCGAGATGATCGGTGGGGAGCCCCAAGACTTCACCCTGCGAGATGCCAAAGTGTGGCGGGACAAGGAAACCAGCCTCACGTTCCGAGAAGTTGCACTCTACAGCCTGCACACCCACAATCAACATCAAATCATGGGATTGGGCTCTTTCGTCAGTCCTGTCAGTCCTCCTCCGTTCGCCGCGCAGTTCGCAGAAGTGACCGTAGATATCGAGACCGGACAGACCCGGGTAGATCATCTGCTTATTGCACTGGATTCGGGGCAGGTCATCAACCCGCTGACGGCCAGTGGCCAGGCTGAGGGAGGCATGCATCAGGCACTTGGGTACGCACTGACGGAGGAGCTTATCTACGATGCCCAAGGTCGGACCGTGAATCCGCGTTTGGATGACTATCGCATCTTCCGGGCCGACGAGACACCACCGATGACGACTCTCTTCTATACTACCTTCGAGCCGTCTCATCCTGTAGGTGTGAAATCGGTGGCCGAGATCGTGGTCAACGGCGTGGCACCAGCCGTGCTCAATGCCATTTACGATGCCACAGGTGTCATGATGCATAAGACGCCAGTGACTCCGCAGCGATTGTGGAAGGCTCTTCAGCGCAAGGCGCCGCCACTGACACCATAGGTTGAAATACCCTGTACAGATCAGAAGGCGGCGCAGAAGAGGAAGCGCCGCCTTCTGATATTGCAGAAGCAACGGACATCGTGGGGGACGTCGGGAGATTCTGTCGATCGGCAGAGCGTCCTGACGAGTGCGTGACAAGCGCAAAAGATGTGACCAAGAAGTTACGGAGTTTTCTAAGGAGGAGACGTGCAATGAGCTGGGAGAAATACCATCTACCGCAAGAAGCCGCGGACATCCTGGCACGGAGCCCGCAGGTGATCGTAGCCAACACAGTGGCTGAGCTGATAAACCTGGCGTGCGGTGGCCTGGGAAGCAACCACTTCGAGGTAGCCTACGACGTGCCAGGTAACGGTGAGATCGTAGAGGCCATCGTGGCCCGGGTGCGCAACGGTGTCTCGGTGAATTACCCCGAACCCTACATGCGGCGCCGAGACCCGGATTGTCTTGTCATCGCGGATGATAAACCCACTGACAAGCCCACATTCAAGGAACGATTCGGCATCGACTTCGAATCTGTCCGTCAGGAAACCTTTGAGTGGATGGCGTCGGTTCCCCTGGCGATGTTTGCCTACGTTGCGGGGCAGCAAGGCATGGGGACGGACTCCATCGCCATCGTACCGGCCAACGCGGGCTTCTTCGCGCTTGCCCTGGCGCTGCTGCAGGGCATCATTCACGAAAAGGACCTGTCACCCGACTTCAATCCTCAATCCATCATCTACGTGGCGCCCGTGTTTCGGCACACCCACTTCCACGGCAAGCAAGTCGTGGTCCACAATCGCCTGGACCATCTGCATGAGATGTTTGCCTACAACCTCTACCCCGGCCCTAGCGCCAAAAAGGGCGTCTACGGCATGTTGTTGACACAAGGAGAGCGTGAGGGATGGGTGACGACACACTGCTCTGCGGTTCGAGTCGTCACACCGTACGACAACGTCACGACCATCATGCATGAAGCAGCCAGCGGTGGTGGCAAGAGTGAGATGCTGGAACATGCACATCGAGAGGACGATGGGACCCTGCTGTTGGGTGAGAACCTGATTACGGGAGAACGTCGCTACCTGGAGATCCCGCGCTCCTGCCAACTCCAGCCGGTCGCTGATGACATGGCACTGTGCCATCCCTCCCTGCAGAACGACACAGGCAAGCTTGTAATCACTGACGCCGAGGACGCATGGTTCCTGAGAGTCAATCACATCAACCATTACGGGACCGACGTACACCTGGAGCGACTGACTGCAGAGCCCCCCGTCCCCCTCCTGTTCCTGAACATCTATGCCGTCCCGGGCAGCCGTGCGTTGATCTGGGAACACATCGAGGATGAGCCCGGCAGACCTTGTCCGAATCCCAGGGTGGTGATCCCACGGCGTATCTTCCCCGACATCGTCCACGAGCCAGTGGAGGTTGACATCAGGAGCTTTGGCGTCCGCACCCCACCCTGCACTGAGGAACACCCGACCTATGGCATCATGGGTCTCTTCCACATCTTACCACCTGCCCTGGCGTGGTTGTGGAGACTCGCTGCTCCTCGTGGTTATGCCAATCCCAGCATCATCGATTCGCGGGGCATGAGCAGTGAAGGCGTAGGGTCCTACTGGCCCTTTGCAACGGGCCGGCGAGTCGACCAGGCCAACCTGCTACTCGCTCAGTTCAGGGAACATCTCAACACCCGCTATGTTCTATGCCCCAACCAGTACGTGGGCGCCTGGCGCGTCGGCTTCATGGGAGAGTGGATCATGCGCGAATATCTGGCGCGCCGCGGGACCGCGCGGTTCAAGCCCGGGCAGATCCGTCCCGCGCGCTGCGCCTTGCTCGGGTATGCCCTGCATCAACTTCAGGTCGAGGGGCGGTTCGTGTCCCGGTGGTTCCTGCAGGTGAACACGCAACCCGAAGTGGGAAACGAGGGGTACGATGCAGGAGCTCGCATGCTGTACGATTTCTTTAAAAAGGAACTTGAACTATACCTCGTCGACGATCTGGACCCACTAGGCCGCAGAATTATTGAATGTTTCATGGATCACGGCTCCGTGGCGGACTATGCCTCTCTAATCCCTCAAGTTGACTTCATCCCATGAGACGGGGTATACTCATTGAGGAGACCATGCGGCGAGAGGGCTCCAAAGGGTGGCAGCCAAATAGAGTTGGCGTGGTGCCACAAGAGCCATAGCAGGCAAGGGTTTGACCGGCTGTTGAGCCGGTCAAACCCCGCCAGATCATGAGAGAGGAGCTCAGAAGATGATTCCAACACTTCCGGAGCAGAGCATTCGCATCGTAGCTGCTGATCCGATCACTGTAGGCAAGCACCGCTTGCTTCCCTCCGTTTTGGTCAATGCCACAAAATGGACCATACCACGCGCAGGGACATTCGGTGCGGTACGGGTGCGTCCCATCTCTATCGTAGTCGAGACCCCAACGGAGACCCAGTGGATGGAGATTCCCAATACGACCAGCAACGCCCTGAGCGTCATGGCCTTCGTAGCAGCCGCCATCGCGCTGGTCAGCGTAGTCGCCATCGGGATGACGCAACTCATGCGGAGGAGGGCAGATTAGACCAATGGATACACCCGAGACCCTATCCGAGTCCCTGGACGGACTCACAAAGAAAATCGACGTCAACACCACGTTTGGAAAGCCCAGAACCGCAGGCACCCGTACCGTGATCCCCGTGGTAGAGCTCAGCTATAAGTTCGACCTGACACAGGATACGCACATCACGGCTTGCCATGCCGAAAGCGAGGACGGGGTAAGCGCCAAAGCACAACCAATCGCCTACATCGAAATCGATGATGACGGGGTCCGCGTCAAGCCGATTGTCGATGGACAGAAGATTGCATTGGCAGGCATCTTTCTTGCCGGCTGGGCCGCCGGATGGCTGGGAGTGGTCCTCAAGAGGGTCTTCCACCCCGTAACTGAGAGCTGATGGGCTTCTCCCGGGTCCCCGAAAGGGAAAGCGGTCCGATCTGGTATCACTTCGACAGCCTGCGGCCTGAGGTGACACGTGAGTTCCTCCACGCCGTCTTCACCCGCCGTGGAGGCGTCAGCAGCGGTCCCTTCTCATCGCTCAACCTGGGAGGCAGCGTTGGCGATGACCCCGAGGCCGTCTCCGAGAACCACCATCGTATCTATACGGCACTCGGATTACGAGCGTCACAGGTGGTCAGCCCCTACCAGGTCCATGGCGCCCGCGTTGGGATCGTGGGCCGGCACGACGGTGGGCACATCATTCCAGATACCGATGCCCTGATCACGGCAGAGGTGGGCGTTGCCCTCTTGTTGCGCTTTGCTGACTGCGTTCCCATTCTCATGGTCGACCCACGCCATCACGTCGTGGCATTGGCCCACGCCGGTTGGCGTGGGCTTGTGGCGGGGGTGATCCCGGCCACAGTGGCTGCCTTGACAAAGCACTTCAGCTCTCGGCCCCCTGACCTGTGGGCGGGCATTGGCCCTGCTATCGGGCGTGATCACTACATCGTCGGCCCAGATGTCGCCGCAGCGGTCCAGCGCACGTTGCCCCCCAGCGTGAAGGTCGCTACTCAACAGAAGGGTCAGTGGCATCTAGACCTCGCCGCTGCCGCCCGAGAGCAGCTCCGAATGTCAGGGGTTACTGACATCAGCGAGTCCAACATGTGCACGGCCTGTCACACCGAGGAATGGTACTCCCACCGTGCCGAGCATGGCAGGACAGGGCGATTTGGTGTGTTGGCTATGGTCACCTAGCTCGACCGGGATCTCACTCGATCTCGAACTCGAACCCGGCAATGGTCAGCCGAAGGACTGCTTCTGGCTGCCTGGGGGCCTCGAACTGCAGCTCAAACTGCTGCACCGTCGCAGGTTGGACACGCCAGGGCAGAAGAGGAGTCGCTGCCACAAGGGCATATTCCTGACCAGGTGAAGTCAGTTTCACCTGATCGCGCTCAATCCCGACCAACGAGTCTCCATTGTTGGTCACCTGTCCCGAGAGCACAACGACAGCACGCGCTGGATCCCAGAACGCATCGAGGAGCATGACCTCTGGCAACGGCTCCGCTGGCGCGGGCGACGTGAGATCCAGGACTACCCGCATATCATCTGGGAGCGAAGGATCCGGGCGGAAGACCCAGATCAAGGGGAAACGCGCCGTGGCAGGGATGACGTAACCCGCGCTCCCACGAGCCGTCTCTCCAGGAGAGAGAGCAACCTCCAACTTACCATACGTGCCCAATGCGGTGGCAGTCTCATTGAGGATGTAACGATACCCGTCGCTGTCCTCAAGTGCCAGATCGAAAGCCAGGGGTTGCAAGACCGAACTTGTCGTATTCGTCACCTGGTAGTCAACCACGACATACCACGAGTCGACCTCCAGGGGACGCACGTCCTCCACGATCTCGCTTCCAAGAACCCGCACGGCAACGCCAGCGATCGTGGTCTCTCCTGGCTTGCTTCCCGCCTCGGGCAAGTAGCGGGCATGTACCAGCAGTCGTGTGGATTCCTCGCCCCCAAGCACTGCCAACGTCATGCCTGGGCGATCCTGGGCCATTGGCGAGACGTCGGACGGATCGATCCTCACGACCTCGGGCAACCCGAAAATGAGCTTCGTGCCTGAGTCCAGGGTAAGGGTCAGGCGATCCTGGGAAGACAGGCCAGAGAGTGCAGCCAGGGTCCCGGGGTTGTAAGGCAGACCTATGACGTAATTGACGACCGTGCCATGGATCCACACCGCCAGGTTCTCATCTTGGGCCGGCACAGGCCAATGCCCCTCCTCCGGTATCACCGCTGCTACGGGATAGACCAGACCTGCGACCTCTAATTGCGAAGGAGAGGCAACACGCAGGGGAACCCCATCATCCTCCAACACGATCTGGGACTCGGGAGCCACAAGCGGAGACGTGAAGGTGGTCACCTTACTGACCGTAACGGCCTCAGCGCCCCCTGATGGGTGAGGCTGCCGCAGGGACAGGAAAGCCCCAACAGCAACAGCGGCAACAATACAGATGCCCAACACGATCAACAGCACAGCCCACGGCGGCGGCGCGGGTCGTCTTCCTCTCTCCTGAGGGGACTTGCTCGGAGGAACACCCACGGTGCTCGTTTCGCCGGGTGTTTCCTCCCCTCGCTCCTGGGCAGTCACCACGTGGGGCATGGCCGATGCCTCTCCTGACTCAGATGCTTCCCGCTGCGCCACTGAGACAAAGTAGTCATAAGCCTTGCGCTTGGTCGCATCCGCCAGGATCTCATAGGCTTCATTGATCTCCAGGAAACGGGCTTCTGCCTCGGGGCTTGAATTGAGGTCCGGGTGGAAGGCACGGGCTCGCTCTCGATACGCCACCCTGATCTCGGCCAGCGTAGCGGTCGGAGAGACCCCCAGAATCGCGTAGTAATCCTTGACCTGCCTACTACCCGTCATCACCACTCCACATGCGTGTCGTCATCCTATGGGATTGCGCTCGGCAACTGAACCGGAAGGATCCGGATCTTGATCTCCGGACGGGATGCATCCACTAGTCGATCTACGCCCAGTAGGGGGATCACCACACGTACCGATCCCACAGTTGGCACAGTAAAAGATAGCTGACCCTGATTGTCTGTATATCCCTGAGCCAGCTCCTGCCGGCCATCTGACGAAAGTACCCAGACGAACATACCAGGCACACCTTCCCCTGCCCCCATTTGTCCATCGTTCACCTGATCATAGAACACCACCACGCGGAAGGTGCGGAATCCTCCCGGGGTAGGTTTGACCTCAGCACGTTCGGGGCGTCGCACCAACCGAAACGTCAGCGTAGTCGCCTGGCCCGCTGGTGTGGGCGTCGGGGTAGCCGACGGCTCGGGAGGTACTGGCGTGGCCCCTTTGTCAACGGGCGTCGAAACTGGGGGCGACGGTGTCGTGCCCGCGGCCGGTGTCAGAGTACAGGTCAACGTGTAATCGCTGTTGACCGTGTCCTCTGGTGCCATCCTGTTACCCTGTCCGACCAGGAGATAGACATATCCCTCAAACGTAGCGTAGTACGAGATCCGGCTGTTGAAGTTCCCGAGGGAGATGTCATCGTTCGCTGTGACGAAATACTGTTTACCCGGACCGCTATAGAGTTCGATCCGAGGATCGACCCCTGGATCCAGATCAGACGTCTCACAGACCAGCCGGAGGCCAGGCTTAACCCGAATCTTCAGGAAATCGTTATCCACCTCCGCCCCGCCCCACGGCACGAAGTTCATCGCATAGCTGACGCCCGGCGCAATCGTTGTTGCCAACTCCCAGGTATAGTTTGGCTCATAGGGGTCAAAGCCTGATCTCCACGTAGGTTGAGGCGTAGGGGCTGGAGACTCAGGGGTTGGGGTAGCCGTCGGCGTTGCCGTCGGGGTGGGCGTCACTGCACTCAAATTCAGGCTGTAGGTATGGCCAGTGCACTGCTCACTGATCTGGAAGACCTTGAAAAAGTAGGGGCCGTAACTATCTGCCACGAAAGAGACACTGGCGAGGTTGTCGGCCGTATTGGTGTCGGTGATGATGGGGACTTTGGCACTGTCATAGACAATGATGCCCAGATTGTAGTTGATGGTCCAGTCTGGTTTGGCCTGTACCGTGTACCGCGTGCCGGGCGAGGCGTTGTCAAGCCGATAGTAGTCAGAGAAGGGAGGAACCCAATCGCCTTCGTTCCCAACCACCAACGCCTGCTCGGTATAATTCGCAATGGTAGCGGCCGTCTCCAGGGTGTGGTTGTTCAGAGGTGGCTTATCCGTCGTCGTCACCTCCAGCGAACACGTAATCGCTTGAGCGGCATAGAGCCATGAGGTACGTTCGAACGCCCGAAATATCCCTGGCCTCTCTTCCTGCGGCAGAACACCGTGGGCCACAACGGCCCTGGCCCCGTATCCCACGGATCCCCACGACACGAGCAGGAGCCAAAAAGCAAGCACCAAGGCCACACCGCTCAACACCGAGAGGCCAGCCATGGAGCGTCTACCACGTCTGCGCATTATTCACCTGATCTGGTCTCAATCAGCCTCTCGAAAGACCTCAATGATCGGGTAGTGGCTCCATAGGAGCCATACTACTCACCAGAGTCTTGACACCGACGCCATTGCCAAAGAGGACCGTCACCATCTCATCCCGGCCCTCCAACGCGCTCTCAATAACGATCCCGTCCCCATAATAGGCATGATGCACACGCTGTCCAGCGCGATAACGCTGTACAGCCTTGACCTTTTTCTCGGCAGATGAACCCGGCGAACCACCCCAAGACTGCGCTTTCCAGCGCGGGCGTGAAAACGATGCGCTGCCAGCAGGGCGCGACAGAACTTCATCAGGGATGTCCTCCAGAAACCTGGAGGGTACAGAAGGTTCTCCGTCCCCGTAGGCGCGCCAGCCCCTGCGAAAGGCATAGGTGAGGACCAGGCGTTCCTTGGCGCGAGTCATGCCCACATAGAGCAAGCGACGCTCCTCAGCGACCTGGGAAGGCGATTCCATCGACCGGCTGTGGGGCAACACACCTTCCTCCAACCCGGTAAGGAAAACTATCGGATATTCCAGTCCCTTGGCGCTGTGCAGTGTAAGCAATGTGACCGCATCCACCTCGTCGGACAACATATCCACATCAGCTACCAACGCGACATCTTCCAGGAAATCGGACAACTGAATCAAGGGAGACTCAGCGACGACTGCGCGCAGAGCCAGGATGTTCTCCCAACGGGCTTCTCCCTGCTCGCTCCCGTCCCTGGTGTATGATTCATAGCCTGTATCCGCGAGCACCTGATCGATAAGTTGAACGACGCTCAGCTCCTCACGCAGGCGGATCCAGTTCTGGAGCATCACTGCAAAGGCTGTCAGGCTCCTCGATGTCCGGCCAGTCAGCCCCCCTTGTGCAGTAAGGGACAACAAGGCCCTCGAGAGGCTGCTCCTCTCACGTTGGGCTTCTTCACTGAGTAGAGCCAGCGTGCGCCGCCCTATGCCGCGAGGCGGGACATTCACGATACGGGAGAAGCTGACGTCATCGTCAGGGTTTTGAATCACCCGAAGATAGGCCAGAACGTCCTTGATCTCCTTCCTGGCATAGAAGCGCGTCGCACCAATGAGGCGATAGGGAATATTGTAACGAATCAGGCTCTCCTCGAGCGCGCGGGATTGGGCGTTCGTACGGTACATGATCGCGATATCTCCCGGAGCATAACCAGTCCGCAAAAGGCGCCCGATCTCCTTCGCCACGTAGTCCGCCTCTTCGCGCTCGTCGTATGCCTCGCGTAACACGATCGGAGTGCCGCCGCGCCGTGTGGTGAACAGTCGCTTTGGTGTACGATCAGCATTGCGTGCGATCACGGCTTGCGCCCCGTCCAGGATAACCTGCGTGGAGCGATAGTTCTGCTCCAAGAGAAACTCCTGCAGCTCAGGGAAATCCTGTCGGAGGCGGGATATGTTTCGATAGTCCGCCCCACGCCACGAGTAGATCGATTGATCTTCATCAGCCACGACGTACAGGCTGCGGTGTTCACGCGCCAACAGACGCAAAATCACATATTGCGCCATGTTGGTGTCCTGAAACTCATCGACCAGGACATGCTCGAATCGTTCGCGATAGTAGGTGAGCACAGAGGGCTCAGACTGGAAGAGCATCGCTGTCTCCATCAAGAGATCATCGAAATCCAATCCACCATTTCGACGGAGGACCTCCTGATATTGCTCATAGACCCGCGCCACAATCTCGTCATGATAGGTCCGGATCGGGTAGTCAGTGGCCCGAATCAGCTCATTCTTCGCACTGGAGACTGCGTTCAGCAGCGCATGCGGCCGATACCGTTTCTCATCGAGCCCCATCTCTCCGACTACCTGCTTCATCACAGCAAGTTGATCATCGGTGTCGAAGATCGAATAGCTGCTGGATAGCCCCAGCCTGTCCGCCTCACGTCGGAGAATGCGGGCACACGTCGCATGGAACGTCCCCAAGGTCAATGCACGCGCTGACTCATCGCCCAGCAGGTGTTCGAGGCGGTGACGCATCTCTCGCGCCGCCTTGTTGGTAAACGTGACGGCCAGGATATGCCAGGGTGGAATCTGCAACTCGCCAAGCATCCAAGCCACCCGATGCGTGAGCACCCGGGTCTTCCCTGAGCCGGGGCCTGCCAGGACCAGAACAGGTCCCACAGAGGTTGTCACAGCCGCACGCTGCTGAGCATTGAGCCCTTGGAGAAGTGGATGGTCATCTGGGTTCATACCATGCATTGTAACATGGGGGATACCTTGAGCAACCACCGACGGGCGCAGAACCCTTCACAGGTCTCCCAACGCGGCGCTCATGCGGTGTCGCGAAGACCTGGCCCTCTCGTCCATCTCGCCTACCAGGTTCGACTGTGATAAGCTAAGGAGGAACAGCGATTAGGAGCGTCTGTACAATGAGGGCAGCAACCTGTTAGTGGCGTCTGATGACGGACCAGACAAACCACGCACCCAACAGGAGAGCGGTCAAGAAACTGATACCCACGACCGCCTGGACAACCCAACTGGCGGCCGACACCGTCGGGATCAACCACGCCAGGCCAATGATCATACCCGCAATAATCATGCTCAGCGCCAAACGCGTGGCGAGCCGATCCAGATAGGCCAGGCTCTCCTGCTCCAACGCCAGGCGCATAGGCTCACGTTTCTCCAGCCGGTCGATCAGCAGCCGTCCCGCATAAGGAAGTTCGTCCAAGAGATCTGTCCAGGCAAGGCCCCGCCGCAGGGCCTCAGATCCCCACGTACGCTTCGGCAATACCGCCTGAACCATCAAGCGTGTCACATAAGGCCGAGAGAACTCAAAGATGTCAAAGCCGGGTGAGAGCCTCAGCCCGATACCCTCCATCATGGACAGCGTCTTGGTAAGCAACCAGAGGTCAGTAGGGAAACGCAGACGGTATTCGAAGGCGAGGGGCCTGATCTGCGCCATGAGCTCCTGCATCCGGATCTCCTGCAGGGGCATTCCTTCGTAGCGATGAAGCAAGCGCGCAATATCCCGAGTCAGGCCTTGCCGATCCACATCAGGGGGAGCCGCTCCAATATGGATCAAGTCATCGGCCACACCCTTCGCGTTCATCTGAACCGCGGCGGTGTAGAGACGGATGAGGTTCACCCGGTCCGCCTGGCTCAGGAAACCTACAATACCGAAATCCATTGCACCGATGACCTCGCCCTCCATCACGACGAAATTTCCAGGATGGGGATCCGCATGGAAGAAACCATCCAGGAGCACCTCTTGAATAATCATCCGTGCAGCGTTGCGTGCTATCTTATCGCGGTCAAACCCGGCCTGATCGAGGGTCTCAATGTCGTCGATCTTGATACCCTCAATGTACTCCATCACCAGGAGGCGCCTGCTCGTATATGCCCAGTAAACCCGTGGAATGTGGATCGCCGGCTCGTTCCGAAAATTCTCACGAAAACGATCAGCATTGCGCCCCTCCACACGGTAGTCAAGCTCATTATTCAATGTATCCGCGAAATCATCGGCGATACCCACCAGATCGTAAAGCCGCCCTAAGGGGGTGCGATTCTGAACGTAGCGCGCGATGTCATGGATGATCTCCAGGTCAGTCTTGAGAGTGCGGAGAATATGTGGACGCTGCACTTTTAGGACCACCCGCTCTCGGGTCACCAGCCGCGCCGTGTGTACCTGAGCCAACGAGGCCGAAGCTAGTGGCACGGTGTGGATCTCCTCGAACACTTCACTGAGAGGACGGTCCAGTTCTTCCCGGATCACGGGCTCGATTACATCCCAAGGGAGAGGCTGAACTTTGTCCTGCAGATTGGACAACTCCTCAATATAGCTCGGCGGCAACACATCGGGGCGCGTACTCAATATCTGCCCCAGTTTGACAAAGGTGGGCCCTAACTCTTCCAGGGCGCAGCGGAAATGATAGGGCAAAGAGGCTGGCTCCTGCCTGGGAAATGGGTGGAGTTCACGAAGCCACAGCGGCTCAGCCGGCAAGTGTGAGAGGGCAAAGCCAAAGCCATGTCGGGTGAACACGGACAGGATCTCCCGATACCGCTGCAGGTGACGCACGGGACGGGAAAAGACTGGAATGGTACCCGCTGTCATTGCTGCATCCTTCCTACTTGCCTCCTCTGGTGAAGCACACTACCACGGCCCAGGATCACGCAGCCCGTCATGCGCCAGACCTCATCCCCCATGTATGAATACGAACGCGAGAGGATGACTCAGGCAACCGACTACGTAGCGAGAACTCGTTCAGTGCAGGGGTATTGTGGGGCACATTGCACGCAGGTCAAATGTGATAGTGATACTTTGTTGCAGGCTACCCATGTTCTAGTCAGGTTCCTCCGATCCATGTGGCGATGACGGAGGTCGATACCCCATGATACGATACTTCAGAAGCGTACCCAGTACGGTGAAACCATCGCGCCAGGAGATCTTCTTGCCCTCCTCGAACTCACGCCCGCTGTAGGAGATCGGGACCTCATAGATCCGGTACCCACACAAGAGGATCTGAGCGGTGATCTCTGGGTCGAACCCCCAACCACGCGCGCGTAATCGCAGCTTTTCAGCGACCTCCCGTGTGAACATCTTGTAACATGTCTCCATATCGGTCAGGATAGTGTTATACAGGACGTTAGTCGCGAAGGTCAACATGCGGTTCCCTACCATATGCCAGAAAAACATAGCCTTCGTAGGCCCACCACGGAAGCGCGAACCATAGACCACCTGCGAGCGCCCCTCCAGAATAGGCTGGAGCAACCGGGGATAATCGCGGGGATCATACTCTAGATCGGCATCCTGAATGATGCAGATATCGCCTGTCGTGGCCTGAAGGCCAGTGCGAACCGCGCCGCCCTTCCCTTGATTCTCCTCATGGAATATCACGTTGACATCCGGCTCACCGCGCAACGTAGCCAAATACTCTCGCGTGCCATCCGTGGATCCATCATCGACCACTACGATCTCACGATCCAAGCAGACCAATGCCTCATTCGCTTGATCCACCCATACACGCACCTCAAGGGGCACAGCACGTACACGGGCGATGATCTCCTCGATCGTGTGAATCTCATTGTAAGCCGGGATAATCACTGAAAGCCTCATGAATACCTCCGCACGCGGGTTGGAGAGCCGGATCGCCGACGACCTCGTGGCCACACATCATCCAGGAGCACCCGAAGTTCCGTTGCAGTCAGATCCCGCCACTCGCCGGGCGCCAAGTCCCGTGGCAATGTCAGACGCCCAATAGCTACACGGACCAGTCGCACAGTAGGATGCCCCACTGCGCCAGTCATCCGTCGAACCTGCCGCTTCCGGCCCTCACGCAACACGATCCTCAGCCACGTCGTTTTGGCAGGGGAAGGAAGTTGACGAGGAAAAGGAGGCAGATGCGGTTCACCCATCAACACCTCGACATCAGCCGGTCGCGTTCTGCGGCCCTTAATCTCGACACCGGCACGCAGTTGCGCCAACGCCTCCGCGGAGGGCCGACCAAGAACCAGGACGAGATAGGTCTTTGAATGTCGAAAATAGGGATGAGTGAGACGATGAAGGGTCTGCCCATCATCCGTAAGGAGCAAGAGTCCCTCACTGTCAAGGTCCAGACGCCCTGCCGGATTGAGGGTCACTGGGATTCCCAAGGTGGTCAGAGTCCCACGCCCCAACGGATCTCGATGATGGATGCTGAGCACGCCGTAGGGCTTGTAGGCTATCACATAACGATACACTGCCCACGCTCCCCGCGTCCCCTCTCACTTCCAGGCATCGCTCTCCGCCCGCCAACGGTCCCAAGGCCAGGACTCCAGGGCCCCCAGTAAACCATAGGCTGTGAAATCCATCTGCACAGGTGTGACCGAGATAAAGCCCTGCGTCAGAGCAGCGAAGTCTGTGCCCTCCGCCAGGATCCCAGTAGGTGGATCGCCCCCGATCCAGTAGTACGGCCGGCCTGATGGGTCTTTGCGAGTGACCAACACATCCCGGTAGACCCGAATGCCCATACGGGTCACCTTGACACCCTGGATGTCAGTTGAGGCCCGTGCTGGGACGTTGACATTGAGCAGGACCCCGGGGGGAAGCCCGTGGTCGAGCACGAGATGGGCAAGGTAAGCGGCAAATGCAGCAGCGACATCATAATCCTCGGAAGCGGAGGCACGGACATCAAGCGACACCGCAAACGCGGGCACCCCACCAATGACTCCTTCCATGGCAGCCGTCACGGTGCCAGAGTAAGTGAGATCATGACCCACATTGGCCCCGCGATTGATCCCCGCAACGACCAGATGGACGGGCTGCGGTACCAGGCCCATCAGGCCGAGTGCCACAGCGTCAGAGGGAGCGCCGTCAGTCATCAGAGCAGGCAATCCGTTCGCTAGACAGGTCTCATCAACCCGCAGCGGACGATGCAAGGTCTTGACATGGCCCGAAGCACTCCGATTGCGGTCCGGCGCGATCACCGAAACCCTACCGACTGCCTTCAAGGCCTCGGCAAGGGCAGCCAACCCTGGAGCAAGGACCCCGTCATCGTTCGTCACCAAGATATGTGGATAATCTGTGTTCACCGACAACTCCCCACGTACAGGTCAGTGGGCGCATTATACCTGGCAGGTCTGGTCGCACAATCCCCGTTATCCAACACCCGGTTCACCTGAACCCCCAACCAGCAAAGGCAGGTCCTCAGCGCCAGGGTCTCCCCTGAACCCGACATAATTGCCGCCGAAACAGGATGCCAATATAATAAATACAGATACCGTTTCGCAGGGCCCCCCAAGGAGGTCATCCATGGATCTGGTCAAGGTGGCAGCGAATTCACGGTCCACATCAGTAGCCGGCGCCATAGCTGGCATTGTTCGGGAAAAGGGACAGGTCGATGTGCAAGCGATCGGCGCTGGTGCAGTCAATCAGGCCATTAAGGCCATCGCCATCGCACGTAGCTACCTGGAACTGGACAATATCCACATTGTGTGTGTCCCTTCTTTCTCCGAAGTCATCATCGATGGGAAGGAACGCACCGCAATCCGTCTATCCGTAGAATCTGGATTTGTCCCTGCCCAACCCAAGTGAAAGCGTAGAGCATACCCCGCCGTGGGTGCAGTGTGGTTTAACCTGGTATCTGCGGGACGTTTACCTGCGGCAAGTCCAGCATGAGGGATTCAAGGAGGAGTTGAAGATTGGCGTTGGCGCGGACCGCATCTCGGGCCGCCACCAGCGCTTCGAGCAACGCAGCGACCTCCGTCACCAGAACACTATCAGCGACATATTGGGCAAACCCTGGCCTCGTCAGGTCCGTCACGACCTGTTCCTGCCCGGTCTGCAGGCTCAGCACATCCCGCCAGAAAAGCAGCCAGTACTCCAACATCTCCAGGAACGCCTCTGGAGCACGGGCTAACTGAGCCGCCAGCGCAAACCTCTCCGGCAACTCCATGGCAAGCGCGTCGGCCAACGAACCCAACGCAGATTCCAGTTGCTCCGAGATCGATGGATCCTGAGATGCAACCACAGCCCACCCGATCCGTCCGCCGGAGATCTGCGCCAGCCGCCAGGCTGTCCCCTGATCCACATGCCACACTCTCTCAAGCGCCTCCGCAATCCTCGCCGGAGCCAGAGGACGAAGGGTGATCTGTTGAGTGCGGGAGGTAATCGTTGGTAGAAGCCTTTCAGCATCCTCCGCCAACAGGATCAAGTGAGCATAACGCGGAGGTTCTTCCAGAGTCTTCAACAGCGCATTGGCTGCACTCACATTTGCCCGATCGAATTCCCCGATAATCGCCACTTTGTGGGTGCCCTCTAGAGGGGTCAAGGCGAGGAAACGCTCCACCCCACGTATCTGATCGATCTTCAGTTGCGCCTTGGCTCCTTCAGGTTCCACCCACAGCACGTCGGGATGGTTGCCCGAGAGAATCCTGCGACACGAACGACAGACACCGCATGGTGCTTCAGCAGGCGTCTCACAGAGGAGGGCAGCAGCCAGCCAACGCGCGAGCGTGTGCTTACCGACACTCTCTGGACCGGTCAAGAGCAACGCCTGGGGAACACGCTGACCATCCAGCGCCTGTTGAAGTTGCTCGACAGCCCACTCGTGCCCAACCACTGTAAAGGGATTCAACCGCACTCACCTCTGCAGAAAAAACTAACCCGAACTACGATCGCATCTTTGACATTCTCACACAAAGAGGGCCGGCGGCAAGGTTACCACCGACCCTCTATGAGGTGGAGATGGCGGGAATCGAACCCGCGTCCGAAGAATTCGACTGTGAGCATCTACGAGCGTAGTCGGCGATTTCATTTCACGTGGAGGGTCGCTGCCGACCGCGCCACATCCACGCTAGCCGAATCTCTCTTGAGCCAGCCTATCGGCGTCAGCCGGCTTGCACGCATGCATTATGTCGCCTGACTTCGGCACGCATGCGAGATGCCGAAGGGGCGTGATCGGATTCCCCGATCAGGTTTTTGGGTCAGTCACCTACTGCTTACGCAGCGACGGCGACCGGAGCCCAGTTGTTCGCCATAGTGTTGGCATTTTTGGGTTTGCTTCTGGGTTTACGGAGACGAAGCCTCCCCGGCTCGCAGCCCACAATCAGCCTTCCCCGTCGATACCGATCATCCCCAATAGCATTATAGCAGAAACACCAACGAAGAGCAAGCAGAATCGAAAGGCTTCTCGGGCATACCAAGTGAAGATGCTCTCCCTGGAGATCTGGGAGAAATCGAAGAAGGTAACCGATGCAACCAACAATCGCACAGAACACTCCATCGGACGGGCTTTCGAGGTTCGGGTCAGAAGCATGCGCGGGTCCAAGAAAGAATCCAATCGAATGGGCTTCCTGGCCCTGAGGCTGCTGCTGGACCAGATGCAACCGCAGAAAGGAGACATTTGTCTGGCCTGAAGAGCGCTTGAACGGGGGCCTCCCCCATTTTCTCCTTGCCTCCACCCAAAATGAAACGGTCACCTCACGCGGGGGCTCCACTTCGCTCAGGCGATGATCCGCTTCCGAGAGAATGTAACTCAGCAAGGCCGCGGCGAGCCAGCCCACTCCGCCCCCCTCGACTGCCGCTGATCCCGATCGTGTCCTCCCAGTCGGTAACATCACCTATTGGAGCAGATGACCCATCGTGATAGGATGACAGAAGGGATCACGGAGGGAGAAGGTCTTCTCGCTTCGGAGAACAGCGTTGATTCTTGCGGGAGCCCCACCACACTGCCTGGAAGGCCAGTGGCCGGATGGACCACTGGTGACTCACAACCTATTTCCTCGAACGCCAAATGGAGAAGATGAGCCATAGGCCCAACAGGCTGGCAGCAGCGAATCCGGCGATGACCAGCGTCGTCGCCAGCCCCCACGGTTGGGCCAGGTTGAAGGCCGGGATGAGCAGGGCCAGCCCGACGATCAATGCAGCCAGCAACACGCTGATCGAGATGCGGTTTGCCAGGCCGTCCAGTCGAGCCAGCGCCTGTTCCAGTCCTTTGGGACGGATCGCGACCTCCAGCTCTCCCTGCTCCGCGCGGGTCAGGAGCTGCGAGCCGACGCGCGGAATAAGGCCAAGCAGTTCCGCCCATTCGCCGACCCCCTTGACCATGGACGGGCCCCACGAGCGTGGAGAGGCCATTTGCCATATGAACCGCCGCACGTAGGGTTCGGAGACGGCGAATATATCGAAGTCGGGAGCCAGTCTCAGCCCCACGCCCTCCATCATCGCCAGCGTTTTGCCCAGCAGCCAGTACTCAGAGGGCAAGTGCAGGTGATGGCGGAAGGCGATGGGCATCACCTCTTCCACCACCTCCCGGGCACGGATCTCCCTCAGCGGGAGCCCGTGGTACTTGCGCAGCAGCTGGGCGATATCACGCTGCAGCCCAGCCCGGTCCACCCGGCCGGTGGCGGTCCCCATCCGAAGCAACTGCTCCACGATGCCTTCCTCCTCCAGTCGTACAGAGACGATGTACAGGCGGATTAGGTCGGTTCGTTGGTGCTGGCTCAGATAGCCCACCATCCCAAAATCCATCGCGCCGATGACATGACCTGGCATAATCACAAGGTTGCCTGGATGGGGGTCGCCGTGGAAGAAACCGTCCTCTAGCACTTCCTTGATGATGATGCGGGCCGCGTGAAGAGCGACCCGATTGCGATCGTATCCCGCCGCGTCCAGCGCCTCGATATCGTCGATCTTGATCCCACGGATGCGCTCCAAGACCAGCACTCGGCGGGTCGTGTAGTTCCAATAGACCTTGGGGATGTAGAGATGTTGCTCACCGACGAAGTTGGTTCGGAAGCGATCAGCATTCCGTCCTTCTCGGTAGAAGTCGAGTTCAGCCCGCAGCGTGCTGGCAAAGTCCTGGGCAATCTCTGGCAGATCGTAGATTTCTCCCAGCGATGTGTGGTCCTGCAGCAGCCGGGCCAGCTCGAATAGGATCTCCAAGTCGGTCTCGATGGTCGTCTGGATGTTCGGTCGCTGTACTTTGACGACGACCTCTGCGCCGTCGTGGAGGGTGGCCGTGTGCACCTGGGAGAGGGAGGCAGCAGCGATAGGGACGGTATCGAAGGCAGCGAACAGTTCCTCCGGCGGTGCTCCCAGCTCCGCCTTGATCTGTGCCCGGATCGGCTCCCACGGTTCCGGAGGAACGGTGTCCTGTAGTTTGGCGAGTTCGGCGATGTAGGCAGGTGGAATCAAATCGGGTCGGGTGCTGAGGATCTGCCCCAACTTGATGAAGGTGGGGCCCAACTCCTCCAGCGCCAGACGCAATCGTTGGGGTGCCCCCAAGGGAGTGCGGCGCCAGCGTCGCAGCAGCCTACGCGGTAGCGCCGAGTACGGCTGCGCTGCCAAGAGGTCCACAAGTTGCCCAAAACCGTTGCGCCCCAAGACCTCCACGATCTCACGATAGCGCCGAAGATGGCGGGCATTACGGGCCGGCGACCAGGCCATAGTCTGTCACCTCGCTGCAGACATTCACGGCATGTTGAGCCGAAGTGAGGACATTACAAACCGAATCCCACGCTGTAGAACAAGAGCGAGAGTAGGGCACCGACTGCCACCTGGGCCAGCGTATGCCGGCCGCGCTCCACCTGCGCCCAGCCGACCAAGGGTAGGAGGCCCAGCAACGGCCAGGTTTCCATGCCGTAGAGAATGAGCCCCACTGCTGCCAGTGCTCCGGCGGTCGCGCCATGGAAACTGATCTGCCAGAAGGGTGTAATGGCCGTCATCAAGGCAGCCTGCACCATCTGTACCCAGGCCAGCCGACGCAACAGGAATGGGGCATGAATATGCTGGTACAACGCTGCTGTAAGACCGACAAAGCCCAGTGACACCAACAACGGTTTCAGTCTCTCTCGTCGGCAAGCGTGTTCCAGGTCGACCGCCCATCCCCATCGGCCTAGCAGGATCAGCAAGGTCATCGGGCACACATCGGCCAGCAGCAGGTACGGGCCTCCCCACAGGAAAGCTTCCCTCCAGGATGTGGTGGCGCGCCAGGCCACACTGAGCACCAACGGGATTGCGATGAGACCGGGGTTGGTAAGGTGGGAAACGCAGCGGGCGATGAGTTGCCCGTCCACCGCAGCCCGACGGATCCTTGTGGATACGTGCTCAGTCATCCTTTGCCTCCTGCAGCAGATCTCGAACGCATGGCAACACTTCCCGCGCCGCCTGCTGCCCTGCAGCAATGATCTCAGCAGCATGATGGAATCCGGTCAGCACCGTCACGTCTTGCGGAATACGGGGGAGGATGACAACCTCCGGGCGCGCCAGGACCATCCGATGGCGCTGGATCTCTCCCATCATCACCGCCAGCGTGCGGTATAGTACTTCAAAGGTTCCCACCAGCCCCTTGGGAAGATAGCGGTGACGTCTCAATGTCTGGATCAGTAGAGAGGCCATGCGACCGCTCGCCGTGACGTCGACAGCGATAACCAAGTCCGCTCCCATTTGCCGTACTACGTCGGCAGGCAGGTTGTTTAGCACACCTCCGTCCACTAGCGTCTGCTCCCCTCGTTCTACCGGGGCCAGGAAACCGGGCAATGCGATGGTCGCCCGCACCGCGTCCACCACCTGGCCGTCGCGCAGGACCACCTCCCGGCCACTGTTGAGGTCCACGGCAACCAGCGCCAACGGTACGCGGAGGTCATCAAAGGTACGCTCACCCAGGTGGCCTCTCAAGTAGTCTTTTACCTTCTCGCCCTCGAAAAGGGCTCGATGGGAAAGTGGTGGCTCGGCCAGGGCCAGGAGATGGCGCCGGCTGCCCATACGCTGAGCTTCCTGTTCCATAAAACCAGGGCTCAGCCCGGCGGCATACAGTGCGGCAATGAGGCCACCCATGCTCGTGCCGGCCAGGCAGTGAATCGGGACGCCCTCCTGCTCCAGGACCTTCAACACGCCGATGTGCGCCAGTCCCCGGGCACCACCGCCGCTAAGCGCCAGTCCAATCCTGCGAGTCGATACCCTCAGCAGTGTATCCATTGTCTCACTCCGGGGTGCTTCCCTCGTCTGTGACCGCTTCGCGCCTCCTGTACTGCCGCCAGAACCGGATGGCTTCCTGGAGATGTTCCTCGTCGAAGTCGGGCCAGCAGGTTGGCGTACTCCAGAACACCGCGCCTGCGGTCTGCCAGAGCAGGAAATTGCTCAGCCGTTGCTCTCCGCCAGTGCGTATCACCAGGTCTGGATCCGGCATCCCTGCAGTATACAGAAAACGCTCGAGGACCGTTCCGGTCACTCCTTCTGGATCGACCTCTCCCTGTTGCACTGCGCGCGCGAGGGAGCGAACAGCGTCAGTGATCTCCGATCGCCCCCCGTAGTTGATCGCCAGGTTGAGAACCATCCGCTCACCATCCTGCGTCGCACGCATCGCTTGCTCCAACGCGTTCCGTACTTCGAGAGGCAGATCCTCACGCCGACCAATAACGTTCAACCGCACGGCGTTTCGGCGCAACTCAGGCACCTCCCTTTCAGCGTACTCGCGGCACAGCCGCATTAGGAAGTCCACCTCGTTGCGCGGGCGTTTCCAGTTGTCAACAGAGAAGGTATAAAGGGTAAGCACGCGAACGCCCAGTTGCCTGCACATCCGAACCACGTGGCGTGCGGCCTGTACACCGGCGGCATGGCCAGCGGTGCGGGGCAGCCCCCGCGCCTGCGCCCAGCGTCCGTTGCCGTCCATGATCATAGCGACATGGTCGGGTACTTCAGAATCCATCACGTCTCTAGTGCACCCTTTCTTTACCCTCTGGGTAGATGATATGCCACCATTAACACAACAACCGCCAGTACCCATCCCACGGCGATGGAGGTGAGCGCCACGTCTCTGCAGACGACCAGCAAGGCGATGCCCCGCAAGACGAGCAGCACTGCCGCAGCCAGCAACAGCGAGAGGCCGCGCCGGGTCCTGTCCGTGAGCCCCTCGACCGCGTCCCGCAGGCAGGTCCAATCCGCGCGGCTGAGCCATACGACCAGGAGGGCCACGACCAGGGCCACCACGATCCACCATAACAGCAACCAGCCCATTTGCCTGTCCTCCTCTTCCCCCATTGGCGGGTGCCGGTGCCCGGCGCGTCGCCTGTCCACTTGGCACTTCACCGGATCCTAAGTTTCAGCCAGCTTGAGACGGAAAGGACACAACCGGGTCGCAAGGAGGACGAGCACCCATAGCACCAGCACACCCGTCTCCCATTCCCCACCTATTTATCCCGGCGCGGGAGCGGTCGGCGACGGTGAAGACGCATACTGTGTGGTATGACTCGCCGTCTGCAGCGCCTACCAGCGGCGCCACGGAGATAACCACACCTCACTCTATCGCGGAACCAATCCGTAGTGATAGCAATGCGCGCTGGCTATAGCTCCTCTTCGTCCGACATCTGCCCGGAATCGAAGTCGGCAAATGCCCCCAGGATGTCCACGTCGCTCAGCGGAAAGTGGCGGGCAATCACAGGGAGCAAGTCGTTCATCAACGTAGCACGCTCCTGCCGTGCCAACCCCTGCAAGGCCATACCCAGGTACTGCTCCACCAAGCGACTCAGGAAGGCTACCCGCTCCTCAACAGGCAGACGGACGATCCATTCCCGCATCGCCTCGCCAGCCAGATCGAGTGCGTCCTGGGGGCTCAGGCGGCGGACAAACTGCCGCGCCAGCGCGGCCTTCAGGTTCATCTCTTCACCTCGATCATCGCGTTTCTCCTGCTTCGGAATATCGTTGAGCGCGGCATCTCTTACCCGGTGGGGCAGGGCAGCGCCTGTTTGGTCCGGCACACACAGGCGCTCCCCGCCCTCCCGTCCCCTGTGACGCGATCAGTCTGCTTGCTTGGTCGTCCTCTTCCTGCCTGCCAGTTCCTCAACCCGGGCTGCCAGCTCGTCTATTTTGCGGTTCAATTCCTCGATATCCTGGCGAGACACCGGGATCATACGGTCGAGTTCCTGACGCATAAGCTTGCGCAGTTCCTCCTGCTCCTCCTCACCGCGCGCCACCAGACGATCGACCACGCTCGGGGCCTCTTCCGGCCTGACCTCTCCTTCCTCGACCAGTCTATCTACGAACCGGGTCACCTTATCGCGTGTCAGGTTGAACACACCGAGACCCAGCAGCATGCTTCTTTCTATCCACTTACCCATTCTTACACCTCCACCTCAAACTCGTAAGGCCAACTCGATTTCCTTCAGACACTTCCGCCATCACTTAAGGTGTGCCTCACCTCCCTTCTTCCACGGGGTAGGATACTCCCTTACCCCACGCATCTCGGGCACTTGCCATCCAGACGCCAAGAACGACTAAGGCCAGCAGTGAGAAGACCCACCGGAAGCCAAGCAAGTCCGCCAGGCCACCCATCAGAGGTAGGGGCAATGTGGAGACGGTGCTGCTCAGCAACAACTGAGTGGAGATCACCCGCCCGCGCATCTCGTCCGGCGAGCGCTCCTGCACCACCGTCCGGGCTGGGATGATGATCAGCGCGAACGAGGTCCCCAGCCCCAGCGAAAGTAGCAGGAATAGCAGGATGTATGGGCCCTCCAGGGCTCGGAGGGCAGGCAGCAGCGCCAGCCCCCCGCCCAGGAGCAGCAGGCCGATACTGACCCATACCTCCTCCTTCAGACGGCGTCCACTCCATCCGATCAGCCACACACCGAGACCGAAGCCCAGGCCGCCGGGCACCGCCAGGTAGGCGACGTGATCCACCCGGACACCCCAGACACGGGCTGCCAGCCCAGGCACGAGCGTCGTCAGCGCGAGGGAGAGAGCGGACGCGAGCACAAGGCAGCCAATGGCGCAGCGTACCGGTGGGCTGTCGGCCACAAACCGCCACCCCGTCCGCAGGTCGTCGCAGAACGACCCCCACGTGCGGGACACTCCTGGATCGCTCCTCTCGCTCAGCCGGGCTGGCAGGCGTGCACACATCCAGGCGGATATCCCGAAGAGAGGAATGGCTCCCAGCCCGGCTGCCGGTACACCGCCCAGGTGCAGCAGCAGCGGGGCGACGACCAGGGTTCCGACCCCCATAGCCCCCAGGCTCGCCACCTGGAAGATCGAATTGGCTGCCAGAAGCCGCTCCGACGGCACGAGATGGGGGAAGATGGCCCCTTCCGCCGAGGTGGTGAACTGAGATGTGGCTGAAAGGAGGAAGTTGCCGGCGTACACCGCGCTCAAGAGCAACGAGACGCTGTCCAGCCAGTGTGTGGCAGCCGCGAAACCGGCGGCGATGAGCAGGCGCAGCAAGTTGCTGACCACCAGGACACGGCGTCGATCGTACCGGTCCACTACCACCCCGGCCAACATCCCGAACACAACGCCCGGGAGGGTAGAAGAAAAGATCATCAATCCCATCTGAGCGCTGGAGTGTGTCCTTTCCTCGACCAACGTCATCGAGGCAAGGTACACGGCATAGGTCGCCGTCAGCGCTGTGAACTGAGCCACGCTGATGCGGCGCAGGAGCATGTTCCTGGCAATGGAGAGAGTGCGGCTGTCCATCCTCAGACCTCCACGCCTGTGTGGGTCCAAGGGATGGCAAGCTCTTGCGCCAATGCGTTTGGGTCAGGGCGTTTCTTGGCCATTGCCCCCCAGGTATTCCTGTCTCCAGATGGGATCCAACATCCGCGCAAGCGCCTCATCGTATGCGGTCATTCCCCTGCGGTAGACGGGGTCCATCATCGCCTGCAACGCGGCCTTGTCCTCCGGGTCTGGCTCGGTTGTCTCCAGGATGCGCCGAAAATCGGCGTGATGGTCGCGGATGATACAGGGCATTAGCCAGTTCCCCGTTTCCTCTGGCTTGTCTGCCGTGAAACCGTAGCCATGTTGCCACTCGCGGATGGCGCGGAAGAACGGCTCCTCCAGGACGTCATTCAACGTTCCACCCCGCCGGTAAACCTCGTTGATGTTGACGGGTGAGTAAGGGACGAAGACACAAGGCATCACTTTCCCATTCCAGTCGATGTAGAGGTAACCACCCTGGCGCCCAGCCGAGATGCACCCATCCGAACAGGTACCCAGGTTCCAAAAGTCAGGCAGGAAGTACTTTCTTTCGCGCACCACCTGCCAGGTCCGTCGCCACATCCAGAGCCTCTGCTCCGGTGTGGGGAGCAGGTCGAGCGTGAAGCCTCGCCCGATGGGCATGTATTGGAAGATCCAACCGTAGACAGCCCCCTGCTCCTCGAAGAAGAAGTCCAAGAACTCGTCGGAGAGGATCTCCTCGCAGTTCTCACGCGTGGCGGTGAGGGAGATACCGAAGGGCACGCCGACCTGGCGCAGGTTGGCCATAGCCTTGAGGACACGCTGGAAGACGCCTTTGCCACGCCGGGCGTCGGTGCGCTCTTCCCATCCCTCTACCGAGATAGCCGGGGTCAGGTTGCCGACTTCCGCCATACGAGCGGCCATCTGCTCATCGATCAGTGTGCCGTTGGTGTACATCAGGAAGAAGGCGTCCTGATGCTCGGCCGCCGCATCCAGCACGCCCTTGCCGTGCGACTGGTAAGCCAGCGGCTCGCCGCCGGAGATGACGATGAAGCCGGCCCCCCACAACGTCTGGGCCTCGGTGATGATGCGATCAAAGACCTCCCAATCCAGTTTCTCACTGTCGTTGCCGGAACTGGCATAGCACCCCTTGCAGCGCAGGTTGCAGAGTTTGCCCGGTGAGATGGTCAGGAAGCCAGGCGGGCCATAACCTCCATGCTCCAGACGAAAGCGCTCGAGCGCGGCACTACGCTCCTCACGCAGGAAAGCGTTCACGACCAGGCCACGCAGGAGCCCGCGCACGACGGCATCGGAGACGTGACCTCGGGCCAGCGCACGGTCGACGGAATGCACCATTGCCTGTACAATGTATGCCTTGTCCTGAGTGACGCGCGGCGGGCGACGCCCGTTGGCTTGCTGGGGTTCCTCCAGGCGCTGGCTGATGCGCCGGTCGACGTAGTTCACCAGCATACGCCGGACCGGCTCGTGGCGCACCGCGGCAGCGGTGACGTTGGCGAATGTCCTCGTCTGCCCGATAGATGCGGCCGTGTGAACGATATTTTCCAGTTTCATGATTTTCACCTCCCATTTGCTCTCAGCATCATCGGATGTCCGTCATCGGCAGTAGGGGCGGACGTCGCAGCAGAAATCGGCTCGCCGCATTGGCGGCCGAACGGGCGACCACACGGTGCCATCCTTCGCCGGCACGCCGTGGTGAGGCGTAGACAACGAGGTCGCGGTCGAAGCGCACCGGCGCGATGCGGCTCACCCGCAGCGAGAGATCGGTATCTTCACCGGAGTACCAGTCCACCGGGAAGCCACCAGCCTCCCAGAACACGCTTCCACGCACGGCGAAGTTGCTCCCCCACCAGAGACTGCGCCGGACACGGTTACTGGCCCAGAGGATCCAAGTGACTGGGTGGCGCAGCCAGAACCGTTCGATCGGCCGCCCGTCAGACCAGTAGACCGGACCGTAGACCGCCCCCAGCGTGGGGTCGGCCTGGAAGTGGGCAGCGATGCGGGCCAACCAGAATGGCGGCACGATGGTATCGGCATCAGTGGAGGCGATGACTTCCCCTCGCGCTGCCTCGAAGCCGGCCTGGCGGGCCCGGGCCACGCCCTTTCGTGGCTCGATCACTACCCGAGCCCCGCGCCGACGTGCAATCTCTGCCGTTCGATCGGTCGATCCGTTGTCCACGACGATGATCTCGGACAGGTCGGCTGGGTACGTCTGGCGGGCCAGAGCCGCCAAACAACGGCCCAGGTACTTCTCCTCATTGTACGCCGGGATGACCACGGAGATGTTGATCTTTCCCGGGGATCCAGACACAGTTCGCTTCATGGCAACAAGCCACCTCCCTCTGCCGCATACAAAGCCACACCAACCGTGCCAGGACCAATGTGCGTGGCGATGGAGGGACTGAACTCGACAACGGACAACTCTCGGCAATCAAAGTGATCAGCCAGATAGTGGCGAATGCGCTGCGCTTCCCCGAGGGCCTGGGCGTGGACGATGGCGGCATGAATCGGACGCCCCTCCGCACGCTCCGCCACAATCTCCAGCATCCGCTGCTTCGCACGGCGGGCGGTACGTGCCTTCTCCAGGACGTCGATGCGCCCATCGCGGAAGTAGAGGATTGGCTTGATCTTGAGAATCGACCCTACCAAGGCAGCGGCTCCGCCGATCCGCCCGCCCTTGAATAGGTACTCCAGCGTGTCCACAACGAAAACGGTCAACAAGCGCGAGGCGAGACTTTCAATCGTTTGGGCCACCTGGGCAGCCGTCTGGCCTTCTGCGATGGCCTGCGTGGCAGCGGAGACCAGGAGCACCAGGCCACAGGACGTAATGCGCGAATCCACCACGTAGATCTGCGGCGGATCTTGCATCTCACTCAGGAGGGCCTGGCGTGCGGTGAGCGCGGAGGTGACTGTCCCGCTGATGCCCGAAGAGATGTGGATGGAAATGATGCTGTCCGCCTCCTGGCTAAGACGGCGATACAGTTGCAGAAAGTTGCCTGCTGAGGGCTGCGACGTCGTAGGGAGCGTGGGGGCCGACTCCAAAAGCCGATAGAAGATGTCCGTATCCAGGTCCACTCCGTCCCGGAATGTCCTTTCGCCGAAGTGGACGTAAAGGGGAACGATGTGCACGCCGTGCTGCCGAGCCCACTCTGACGGCAGGTAGGCCGTGCTATCGGTGACCAGCGCGATCTTAGACATAGGATCTCCTCATGAGAAATACGATAGAAACAAGAAAAACGAAAAAATTAGGCAAAGAAAAGATTCAGGCCTCAAGGACCCGCATCACCTCCCGGGTAAAATCGGACAATCGCCGCAAGTTCTCTGGACTCAGGCGGGAAAACAGTTGCTGATAGCGGCCCACCTGGGAGAGCAACAGGTTGACCAACCGTCGATTGGCGCGCTCGGCGAAGGACAGGCCCACCGCTAACCCTCCCAAAGCAGCTAGCCCGGCCTCTTCTGGGAGTCCTAGAGAGCGCAATCTGTCGCTCAGGCCGAATGCGGAGGCATCCTCTCGCAACTGCTGCAGGCTGAGGATGATGGCAGTGACCATCTCTGCGGCGTACAATAGCGGTGACTGGCGTTCCGGCAGGCGGGCCAGGAGATCCTTGAGCAGCTCCTGGTAATCCCCCCCTTTCCCTGCCTCCAGGTCCTCTAGGATCCGCGCCTTGACTACCTTCCACTGTGCCAGATCACTCGCTCCGCTGGCCAGTTCAGCGAATAAGGCGCGCGCCTTAGGTGTAGGGCGGAAGACAATGCTCGAACGTCCGGCACCCCGTCCCTTTCCCCGCAGGACGTATTCGGACTGTACCAGTCCTTGCTCCTCCAGGAGCCGCAGCATGTCGTAAGCGGTGATCTTGCTGACCCCCAGTCGTTCTGCAACAGCGGTGTAATGCAGGGGCTCTCTGGCCTCCTGGTACAGGTCCAAGAATTGACTCAAGAATGCCTTCTGCCGCCCGGTCAGCTTCATATTTCCCCCCAGATTTCGGCTCTGAAAAAGACAAATATATTATACCGTGAATTCCCCATTGTGTCAAACCTACAGGCGCATCCCCTCCCCCGCTCAGACGCTTCTCCATTGGACCAAAGACACTGAGGGACAAGAGTGGCTCCCCCAAAGGGCCATAGGTATAATGAGCTCATGACAGTCGATGAAGCACGTGCCCGTTTCGAACGCATAGTCGAGGAGGCCATCCGCGCGCTGCCCGACGCGTTCCTGGAGAAACTCGACAACGTCGATATCGTCGTCGAGGATTGGCCCGACCCTGCCACCCTACGCAGGGCCGGGGTGCAACGCCCCTCAGACCTCCTGGGATTCTACCAGGGCGTGCCACAGACCCGACGCACACGCGCCTACAGCCTCGTCTTGCCCGACAAAATCAGCATCTACCGCTTCCCCATCGAGATGCGGGCACGGGACAGCCAACACCTCCATGCTCTGATCCTTCAGGTCATCAAGCACGAGATCGCCCATCACTTTGGTATCGACGATGCCAGGCTTCACGAGCTTGGGCTGTGACCTGGAATGGATACCCAGCATACGGCACCAACCAGCAACGCCCCCGGATCCTCCGGGGGCGTTGTCAGCACATGTGACAGCTCAGGGCACATCTTTGGGATCCCGCGTACCGGTCACCCCTCCAGGGTCGTCTCCTTCTCACCCTCGAGGGTCAGCACCTCCTCCAACGCAGGTACATAATACTTCTCAGTATACTCCTTGACCATGCGCCGCGTCGAAAACATTGGCCCGACAGTCCGGATTGCCTCCCTCATCATGGCCACCCAGCCGCGAGGGACAAAATCTCGATCGCGCTGATAGTAGAGTGGGACTACCTGCTCTTCCAGCACTTGATACAGAGAAGCTGCATCGGCTCTATCCTGCTCATACGGATCGGTGAACTCGACACCGGGATCAATAGCCCAACCGTTACGTCCGTTGTAGGCCTCGGCCCACCACCCGTCAAGCACGCTCAGATTGAGCACACCATTAAAGGCCGCTTTCATGCCACTGGTGCCGCTTGCCTCATTGGGCTTGCGCGGTGTATTGAGCCACACGTCCACGCCCTGCACCAGATAGCGAGCAACATGCAAGTCGTAGTCCTCTACAAAGGCGATACGACCACCGAACTTGGGATCGCGCACGTAGTTGTACACCTGCTGCAGCAGCAGTTTGCCTGGATCATCGGCAGGGTGAGCCTTTCCAGCGAAGATAAATTGAACCGGATGATACTGATCGTGGACCAACTTCAAGAGACGCTCAATGTCCTGGAAGATCAAGTTGGCCCGCTTGTACGTCGCGAACCGGCGGGCGAATCCAATCACCAGAGCGTCGGGGTCAAGGAAGATGCCCGACGCCAACAACTGTTCCGGCGGCATCGAACGTGCGATCCAATCATCTCGGGCACGCTCACGGATGGTCGAGAACATCTTGCGCTTGAGGTACACATGCGCCTGCCACAACTCCTCATCGGGGATCTCCTCGACCCGAGCCCAGATAAGAGGATCGTCTTGGCGTTGGATCCAGTCAGGACTGATGTATTTGCGGTACAGTCGATGCATGGCTTCCCCCGTCCACGAAGGCAAGTGGACGCCATTAGTCACGTGCCCAATAGGTACGGCCTCCACGGGCCGATCCGGCCAGAGTGCATGCCACATCTGACGGCTGACCTCTCCATGGAGCGCACTCACACCATTGGCGCGTCCCGAGAGACGCAGAGCAAGCCTGGTCATGTTGAAAGCGGGACCAAAGCCCATGTCATAGCTGCCCAACGAGAGGAATTCCTCACGGCTCAGGCCAAGCTGGGGCCAGAAATCGTGGAAATACTTCTCGACGAGCCCAAAGTCAAAGACATCATGCCCTGCTGGCACAGGGGTATGCGTCGTAAACACGGTGCCGGCCCGGACTCTTTCACACGCTTCTTCAAAGGAAAGCCCCTGGGATACATATTCCCTTGCTCGTTCCAACACCATGAACGCCGAATGGCCCTCATTCAAATGCCAGACCTTCGGCTCGATCCCCAACGCTCGTAACGCACGGACGCCGCCAATGCCCAGCAGGATCTCCTGCTGAATCCTCATCTCGCGATCCCCACCATAGAGGCGGGCCGTCAACTGGCGGTCCCAGGGTGCATTCTCCTCAACCCCAGCGTCGATCAGATAGAGCCGCGCGCGCCCCACCAAAACCTCCCACAGGCGCAGGTGAATCTCGCGGTCACCGACTTTCACCACGATCGTACCACAGCCATCATCCTCAACCGTGATTGGCCGGAGGGCCACCTGCTCCGGGTCAAGAGGCGGGTAGATCGCTTCCTGCCAGCCGCTATGATCCAGGCGCTGACGGAAATATCCCTGTTCATAGAGGAACCCCACGGCGACGAAGGGCAGGCCCAAATCACTGGCCTCCTTGGTGTGATCCCCTGACAGAACTCCCAGGCCCCCAGAATAGATCGGCAAGGAACTGTGGAGGCCGAACTCCGCTGAAAGGTAGGCAATGGGGTATTCGCAGAGCTTCGGATAAACACGCCTATACCATAGATGTCCATCTTTGGTATCCCGATCCATCTCCATCAGAACCGCATCGTAATCCCTCAAGAAAACGGGGTCCCTGGCCAGTTGATCCAGGCGCTCCTGCGGGGTCTCTTTCAAGATCCTGACAGGATTATGCCGAGTCATGGTCCACAGCGTACGGTCCAGCTGCTTAAACAGGTCGCGGGCTGGACGGTGCCAGGCCCACCAGAAATTGTAGGCGAGCTCCTCCAGCCGGGCCAAACGCGGCGGCAGCTTCCTTGAGATCACGGTCTCTCCTTCATTCTCCATTATCTACTTCCTCCTGCCGGCAACTCGCCGGCTGTCTTGATCAACATCATCACCTGGATGCGCTCTGCCCTCGAAGCCACTCCATCAAGGAGCCAACAGCAACACGGCCAAAGTCATCAGCATTCCCATACCCACAAATTCGAAGATCACGCGACGGTTCAAGCGCTCCAGCAGATGTTGATAACTTATGCCAACCCATACATAGACAACAATCGCAAGCAGAGCGGCTACGCTCCATGGAGAGAGCCGCGCATAGGCAAGTATCCAGACAAGCTCCGCTTCCAGCAAGGCCGCGGCGCCGCTGTACAACATGACACGCTTCAGAGGTGCTCCTGTCACACTCAATAGCTCTGCGATCCACAGGCCAGACAGGAGCGCAACCGCAGGAGCCGTGATTAACGCTCTCCCTTGTTGCTCCAGGATCACACTTAAGAGCACGAACCCTGCCACATAATCCACAACGTTGAGCACAGCGCGTGCGAAGGTGTACCCACGGGCCTCGACAGCGACACTCTGGTAGCTCAGGTAAACCAACCCGCCCACCACAATACCCGCCGCGACAAATGCCAGGAGCCACAGCGCCCAGGTGCTGGCCTGCGTCAAGAGCACAGAGGCAACCAACGAGCCCATCGTTGGCGTGATCAGCGAGAAGACGAGCGGACGGACTCTGTGCGAAGCAAGAGGATGCTCCTGCACAATGGCCAATGTGCCCGTGAAAACCAAGCCAGCCACGAGCACCATCAACAGGGCCTGCCCCCCCACTCTGAGTCCCAAGGGGGAACCGAAGACCTGAAAGACTCCCCAACTGAGGGCCGGAAGCTCCACAATCCTGAATAAGGCAACGCTCAAGAGCATCACAGCCAGGAGCACACTGAGCTTTCCCTGGGTGGGTTGCTGCGTCCGAGCGACTTCTCCCTTGGGCATCGTATTCATTGCTAATGAGCTATGGGCCATCAACCTGAAGCAGACGGGAGACGACATCCCCCCTACATCAGATCCTTTGTCAATACGTCAAGAAACTCTTGGTTGCTCTTCGTCTTCCGCATTTGCTGCAGGAGCGCCTCATGTGCAGCCGTGATATCGTACCCAGGTGTCGTAGCAGTCCCACTCATCATCTGCGACATCATACGGCGCATGAGCCAGACCTTCCGCAAGGTCTCCCGGTCCAGCAACAACTCCTCGCGGCGGGTGCCTGAGCGGATGATATCGAAGGCAGGGAAGACCCTGCGTTCCTCGAGTCTCCGGTTCAGGTGCAACTCCATGTTGCCCGTCCCCTTGAACTCCTCATAGATCATGTCGTCCATGCGACTGCCCGTGTCAATCAGGCAGGTGGCCAAAATGGTTAGACTGCCCCCTTCCTCGATGTTTCGAGCCGCCCCGAAGAATCGCTTTGGTGGATAGAGCGCCGCGGGGTCGAGGCCACCTGAGAGCGTGCGGCCGCTGGGCTGCACCACCAGGTTGTAGGCCCTGGTCAGGCGCGTGAGGCTGTCGAGCAGGATAACCACATCGCGTCCCACCTCGACCAGGCGCTTGGCCCGATGAAGTGCCATGTCCGCAACCCGCGTCTGGTGTTCGACCTCTTCGTCGAAAGTGGAGCTGATCACCTCCGCATCGACCGAACGATCCATATCAGTCACTTCCTCAGGTCGCTCACCGATAAGCACCACCATCAGGTGAACATCCGGGTGATTGGCAGAGATGCCATTGGCCACTTTCTTGAGCACTGTAGTCTTGCCCGCCTTAGGTGGTGAGACGATCAAACCCCGCTGACCGAACCCCACGGGGGCCACCAGCTCCAGCAGACGCTGGGTTAAATTACGTGGTCCAGTGACCAGATTGAAGCGCCGATTGGGGAAGATCGGCGTCAGACGCTCAAAGTGCGGACGATGTTTGGCAAGTTCGGGATCCATGCCGTTGACGGCCTCAATCCGCAGCAAGCTGCGATACTTCTCTGAGTCCTTGGGAAGGCGAACCTGCCCCACCACCATATCGCCCGTACGCAGACCGAAGCGTCGGATCTGGCTTTGGGAGACGTAGACATCATCTGGGCCTGGAACGTAACGGGACGACCGCAAGAACCCAATGTTCTCATTGGTGATCTCGAGGATGCCACCGCCAAAGATGAAACCCTCTCGTTCGGCTTTGGCCTTCAGCAAGAGCAGGATCAGATCATCTTTCTTGAGGCCACTGTACCCGCTGACCTGATACTCACGCGCCAGCTCACGCAGCTCTTGGAGGCGCATACGCTCCAAATCGGCCATATCCATCCTGCGGAGGATGTCAGACGACTCTTTGGCGCGTTTCTGGCGACGTCGTGATCCAGGCTGAAGCTCAGACTTCGCCTCCTTCTCAGAAGAAGACTTTTCTTCTGCGACGTCAGCCTCTGTAGACACAGTGACAGGATCACCCGCGGGCGTCACCGCTCCGCTGTCTACCCCATTATCAAACACTTGTTCTTCTCCCTGCACGTTCTGTCCTCCTAAACCATGCCTGCCCGTCCAATAGCGGGCCACAAACTTGCGTTACGATTGAAAGATGTAAGACTAAACGATTAGACCAACCAACAAACTGGCCAGAACCCCGGCCCACAGCAGGCTGTCCAAACGATCGAACATACCGCCGTGACCAGGGATCAAAGCACCTGTATCCTTCACACCCACTTCCCGCTTGATCATGGAAACCAGGAAGTCTCCTCCGGGGCAGAGCAAGCTCACCAGAAACCCCAGGCCCAATCCTGGTGCTAGCGCCAGGGAAGGCACATGCACCAAACTGGCCCCCAATGCCCCCAGCCCCCCTCCCAAGAGGGTTCCGGCGAGCACCTGAGCCAGGTATCCCTCCCAGCTCTTGCCAGGGCTGATCCGGGGGGCTATCTTGTGACGACCCCATCGGCGGCCCACGAAGTAAGCAGCAGAGTCCCCCACCCACACGATGAGACAGGTCAGGAACGTCCACCACAGCCCATCGGGCGCCCGCCTCAGATGGATCAACGCTCGCCCTCCCAGCCCAAGATAGGAGCTCCCTGCCAACATCAGAGCCCAATGCTCAACCGGCAAAGAACCTTCGCCATCTCGTTGGCTACGCACCAGGGCGGGGAAGGCACCGACCACCATAAACAATACCATTGGCACCCACGGATCCCCAGCAGGCCATAGCTCCCCGATCTCCCAGGCTATTATAAGCGCCATTACCAGCCACGTGTGAAGTTCATACCCCCGGCGTGCCAACATTTGTACATATTCGTACCCAGCAAGGACCGTTGCGAGCCCGACCAGAGCTTCATAGGGCCATCCTCCAAGGTAGAGGATCACGAGCACGATGGGGAGCAGGACAACAGCACTGATAACCCTAGTCTTGAGCAATGGTGACAACTCCTACGCGGGGTGCATACCCATTCACATCATACTCTGATCATCAAGCGGGCCATACCCACTCACGACAGGCCACCGTCGCTGGGAACCCAACACCTGACAGGACCAACCCTGGTCGACACTGATGACGACCCAACTCCCGAGACAATGACGGGCCAAAGACGCTCCACACGACACAAAGGCACACACCCGAAGATGCCCCGTCAGTAGCCCTATCAGTCAATACCACTCCCGGATATGGTACGCAGCAACACCGGCTCAGGAGAGGAATGGTTTTTCCATGTGAACTCACAGAGGAATATGTGCAGGCCAGGCAGTCAAACACTTACATTAAGAACGGTCACCAGCCTGCGTCAGCCCACCAAATCTCCGCTCCCTTTGGCTATAGGCCTGCAACGCCCGGTAGAACTCTGCCTCATCAAAATCTGGCCAATAAACTCGCGCGATATAATACTCCGCATACGCGGCCTGCCAAAGCATGAAATTGCTGATCCGAAACTCACCACTCGTTCGAATCACCAGATCGACGTCAGGCAAGCCTGCCGTATAAAGATGAGCGTCAATGACGTCCGCAGTTACCTCCGCGGGCGGAATACGCTCCTCAATGATCCTCCGGACCGCTCTCACGATTTCCTGACGTCCCCCATAATTGAAGGCAATATTCATGATCAACCGATCGTTGTTGCGCGTCAGTTCTACAGCGGCCTGGATCTTCGCCTTGAGGGTATCTGGAAGGGGTGCAGGATCCCCAATGTGCCTCAATTGTACACCGCTTTTGTGCAGTTCGTCAACCTCTTTGTCCAGCCCCTCGTAAAGCAACTGAAGCAATCCCTGTACCTCTTCCTCTGGACGAGACCAATTCTCGGTTGAGAAAGCGTAAAGCGTCAGGATAGGCACACCGAACTCTACAGCGGCATGCACCACACGACGCAGGTTCTCGACGCCTGCGCGATGCCCGGCGAGACGCGGCAGGCCACGCGCCTGCGCCCACCGACCATTGCCATCCATGATGACCCCGACATGCGTGGGTATATTGGACAACGGAGGATACTCGCTTAGATCTTGCTCTGCCATTGATATAGCTACACCTGATCCCCGGAATTCTGAAGGCACTGCACGGAGATGGGAGAGACTTCATACCACGGTAAAGGGTACATCACCGATGGAAGCAAGAGAGCTCAAAACAATAGACCGCGTCCCCAAGATGCCGCATCTACCCTCCCGCCCGCGCGGCATCGAACAAAGAGGAGAATGCCGACCTCTGCCTATACCTGCATGATATCCTGTTCTTTCAGTTTGCCAATCTCTTCGACCTTGGCCACGTACTTATCCGTCAGTTCCTGCAACTGATCCTGACCACGCTTAAGATCATCCTCCGAGATCAACGACTCACTCTCGTACTCCCGCATATCGGCAAGCACGTCCCGGCGGATATTGCGCAGTGCCACTTTGCTCTCCTCAATCCGTCGACGTACGAGCTTGACCATCTCCCGGCGTCTCTCCTCCGTCAGACGGGGGATAGGGATGCGGATAATCCGCCCATCGTTACTGGGGTTCAGCCCCAGATCGGCCTGCAAAATGGCCCGCTGGATATCACCGAGCGAAGAGGGATCATAAGGGCGCACGACCAGGAGGTTTGGCTCAGGCGCGGAGATCACGGCCAACTGATTGAGGGGCGTAGGCGTCCCGTAGTACTCCACCATGACCCGCTCAACCAACGCTGGGGATGCTCGACCCGTACGCACTCCTCTGAGATCGACTTCGAGCGCTTGCACAGTCTTGTCCATTCGGGTCTCGGCGTCTTTCATCAGGTCCTTGATCATCTCAACCTCCTCCGACAAAACAGTGCACCATAACCACAGGCACGACCCTCAGTCACTGATCAGTGTACCCACCGGCTCGCCCCGCACAAGCCGTTCAAGGCTGTCTTTGTCCCACAGATTCAGCACCACGATCGGCACATGGTTATCCATACAGAGTGTGATGGCGGTCGAATCCATCACCTGGACGCCCAGGTTCAACGCATCCAGATAGGTCATCCGGTCAAACCGCCTGGCATCGGCATGTTTTTGTGGATCCTTGTCATACACACCATCCACCTTCGTCGCCTTGACCAATAGATCCGCGTTGATCTCGGCGGCCCGTAGGGCGGCTGCTGTATCCGTCGTGAAGTAAGGGCTTCCCGTCCCAGCGCCAAAGACCACCACGCGGCCCTTTTCCAGATGTCGGATCGCCCGCAGGCGGATGTAAGGCTCCGCAATCGCTCGCATTTCGATGGCCGTCTGCACTCTAGTGATCACACCAAGGCGCTCCAATGCATCGGCCAGCGCCAATGCGTTCATCACTGTTGCCAACATGCCAATCTGATCTGCGCGGGCACGATCCATGCCATGGGCCATTCCGTCCGCACCACGCCACAGGTTGCCGGCCCCTATGACTACCCCCACTTCGATCTCCTGAGCGTGCACCGCGGCAATCGTGGTTGCCACCGCCTCGGCACGCTCGGGACTGATGCCAAATCCCCCGGGGTTCGAGAGAGACTCACCGCCAACCTTAATGATGATACGCTTGTACGAAGGCTGCACAGCTGGAACCTTTCCAGGGACAAAAAGCCTGGAGGACTAGTCCTCCAGGCTTTCACCCAACTGATAGCGAGTGAATCGTCGGATGACGATGTTCTCGCCAGTCTTGGCAATCATCTGCTTCAGCAGTTCCTCTACCGTCAGCGAGTCATCCCGGATGAAATCCTGCTCGAGCAGACAGGCCTGCTTGAAGAATTTCTCCAGTCGCCCTTCGACGATGCGATCCACAACACGCTCCGGCTTGCCCTCTTCCAGTGCCTGAGCGCGATAGATCTCCTTCTCACGAGCCACAACGTCTTCGGGGACATCATCTCGGGTCAGATAGAGTGGAGACATCGCCGCAATCTGCATCGCGATATCGTTCACGAAGGTCCTGAACTCCTCCGTTCGGGCCACAAAATCAGTCTCGCAGTTCACCTCCACGAGGACACCAATCCGTCCGCCGCCATGTACGTAAGCGTGGATCAGCCCTTCCTGGGCCGTTCGGTCCATACGCTTGGCTGCCTGGGCCAGTCCCTTCTCCCGCAGGTAGTCCACGGCCTTCTCGAAATCACCACCGGTGGCCTCGAGCGCCTTCTTACAATCCAGAATACCAGCCGAAGTAGCCTCTCGCAGCTCTTTCACCTTCGCTGCTGTGATCGTCATTCACTCTCCTCCAACAATTCATCATCATC
>CAYLRT010000010.1:43351-50418 GCA_964385885.1 uncultured Anaerolineales bacterium
CGAGGGATTCTTCCTCCTCGAGATCCCCTTCTTCCTCGAGATCAACGTCCGCAAGAAGGTCGATATCTTCCTCTTCCTCAAGATCGTCGCTCACCAGTAGGACTTCTTCAGTTTCCTCTTCATCTGCAAACTGGATCTGTCGCAGGCGAGCGAGTGTCTCCGCACTCAGATAGTTCTCACTCTGCTCGAAGATTTCCTCTTCCTCCGGCGCGACTTCCTTACGCAAGGCCAGCCCCTCCAGGACCGCGTCCGCAATCTTGGACGTCAGCAGGCGGATAGCTCGGATGGCGTCGTCGTTGGCAGGGATCACGTAATCGATCAAGTCTGGGTCACAATTAGTGTCCACGATGGCCACAATCGGGATCCCCAATCGATCGGCCTCCTTCACGGCTGTCTCTTCGTTCTTGACATCAACCACATAGAGCGCGCCAGGAAGCCCCTGCATCTCCTTGATACCACCCAACCGACCATTGAGCTTCTCAATCTCGCGCTCCCGCATCAGAGCCTCGCGCTTCGTCAGCCGATCAAACTCCCCAGCGGCCTTCCGAGCCTCCAGGTCCTTCAAATACTCGATCCGCTCGCGGATCGTCTGCCAGTTGGTCAGCGTGCCGCCCAGCCAGCGCTGATTGACATAGGGCATCGAACAGCGTGTTGCCTCCAGGCGGATCGTCTCCTGTGCCTGCCGCTTGGTCCCTACAAAGAGAACTTGCTTTCCCTCCGCCACGACGTCGCGCACGAAAGCGTAAGCCTTCTCCAACGCCCTGACGGTCTGCTGCAGGTCGATAATGTGGACACCATTACGCTCTGTGTAGATATAACGGGCCATCTTGGGGTTCCAGCGCCGCGTGCGGTGCCCAAAGTGGACCCCAGTCTCCAATAACTGCTTCATCGTCACAATAGCCATCGAGTAGAAAACCTCCTTGATTTGTTATAACCTCCGCGGTGTTCTCCCTGCGTACGGACCGACACAAACGCCAGCAACCCCGCACACAGTCCCACCACGTGCGTATTGACCCTGACGGGTCCAAGTGGGCATTCTACCACGGAAGCCCTCAATGACAACCACACGTGCGCCCGAAGCAACTCACTGTTGGAGTGGGCGAACTGGTGAGCAACCACGTTCTGGCGGGCTTCCAGGACTCTGGTAAGATGGAAGAAACCCATCAGTGGTTGGGAGTCAAGGCCTTGAACGTGCAACCTGATCCTGTCCGATTCGACTGGCTATGGGGCTACTTTATTCCCCTTGGATTCCTCCTGGTCATCTGGGGGGGGCTGTCACCCCGCAAGGCCCGACGTGTCACCCCTATTGCTGCGCTGGCGCTAGCTCTTTCCACATTGGCGTACTGGAGTGTCGGATTTGCCCTACACCTGGGAGGAGCCTATGCGGTGACGGGGAACCCGGCATTCGAGGGGCTCCAGGCGCTCCTGTTGATGGTCCCTGAGGACCCCAACTGGGGCGTCGCCGGGCTAACGGGGCTCTTTCTCACCGGTCAGGACTTTGGTCCAGAGGTCTACGCCCTGTTCCTGACCTACCTCCCGCTGGTCACCACAGCCGTCATTCTAACCTCTCTCGCTTTAATGGACCTCAGACGCTGGGTGATGCTCACAGCCAGCTTGCTGATGGGCGCCATCGTTTTCCCTGTCGCCGCCTGCTGGAGTTGGGGTGGTGGTTGGTTGGCCCACCTGGGTGACTCCATGACATTAGGGTATGGATTCGTGGATTTTGGTGGAAGCGCCCTCGTCCTGTGGCTACCAGGTATCTTCGTGCTGGCCCTCTGGCTCCTGCAAGACAGAGGTCGGGTCACGCAGCCCCCAGAACCGCCCTCGACCTATGCCCCTCTGTTGGCCAACCTGGGAGCCGTCCTAGTGGGGATCGGCTGGCTGGGGTGGGAGCTCTCCCAACCGTTCCACATGCTCCCCGCTACATTGGACTGGCATCGGGTGGCGCTCAACACCCTGTTGGGCATGGCAGGGGCAACCCTCGCCGCGCAGCTTTACGCCTGGTTGGCAACCGGACATCCAGAATCCTTGCTGGCCTCACAGGGGCAGGTGGCGGGCTGGGGTGCTGTCCTGGCAAGTGCCCCCTTCGTGCCGGGTTGGGCAGCATTGGCCCTCGGCACGTTGGCCGGGTTCGCCTTCCCCCTCGTCCGCTACGCCATCGAAGCCTGGCTTCACCTGCGCGACGCGGCAGGGACCATAGCCCTGGCCCTCACCAGCGGCCCCCTGGGGCTGCTGGGTGTAGCGCTTTTCGCCGATGGACAGGCCGGACAGGGATGGAACGGCTATCCCGCATCCTCTCCTCTGCCTGGCGTTGCCGGGCTCTTCGTGAGCGGCAACACAGCGCAGCTCTCGGCGCAGGCCATCGGACTGTTTGCCTTCACACTGTGGGCCGCTTTCTGGGGATTGCTTCTAGGAGCCGCATCCCGTCTGTCAACCCATAAACCCACCGCCCCCATGCTGCATACCCCAGCCACAGCCGCCGCGGCCCAACCGCCCCTCGAGCGCACAGAGAACGCCGCCGAAGAGAGGCCACTGGACGGGACATCACCTGTTGCCCCATCAGCACAAGGGCCCGAGCAGATTCTCGAGGCCTCATCTCCATCGACAGAACAGCGGGGGAAGACAACTCTATGAGGGTCATCGCAGGCAAAGCCAAGGGCCGGCAGCTCTATTCCGTACCTGGACCGGGCACCCGTCCCATGACCAACCGAGCCAAAGCTGCGCTCTTCAGCATCCTGGGGACCGACATCCGTGGTGCACGCTTCCTGGATCTCTTCGCCGGGACCGGGCAGGTAGGCATCGAAGCATTAAGCCGCGGAGCGGCCCAGGCGACCTTCGTTGAGCTGGACGCGGCAGCCTTGCGCACCATCCAGAAGAACCTCCGCCTCACAGGGCTGGGGGAGCGTGCCCAAATCGTGAGGGCCGATGTCTTCAAGTACCTGCAGAATTCGACGCCGCCCGAACCCTATGACTACGTTTTCCTTGCCCCGCCACAATACCGTGGCTGGTGGCATCGCACCTTGCACTTGCTCGACGAACACCTGGCATGGCTGGCGGAGGATGGATGGGTGATTGTGCAGATCAACCCAACCGAGTATCAGCCAGTCGAACTGGAGACGCTGATCCTTTTCGATCAGCGCACATACGGAAGTGTGATGCTCTGCTTCTACGGCATCCCCCAGGAGCCCTGAACCTGCCCCTGCATGCCCCACTCAAAGCCGGCCAGATCCCACGTCCTGTGACGTGCAGTGCTCTAGACGGCTTCCATCTCGGGGAGGCGCAAAGCGCGTTCCGCCCACCCCAACAGCCGGTTCGTCGTGAATGTCAACAGGAAGTAGAGTACCCCTGTGGTGAAGAAGATCAGGAAGGGCTCGTGGAGCGTACCGTTGACCTGCTGAGCGCGTCGCATAAGCTCAGCCAAGCCCACGGCATAGACCAGTGAGGAATCCTTGACGACGACAGCCGCCTCATTGGACCACCCAGGGATGGCATTGCGCAGCGCTTGAGGCAGAACGATGTAGAGGATAGCCTGGCGCCGCGTCATCCCCAGGGCACGAGCTGCCATCATCTGGCCCTGACCCACCCCTTGAATGGCACCCCGGAAGATCTCCGCCTGATAGGCGCTGCTGCACACGCCCAGTGCGACGCAGCCCGCCAGGAAAGGCGGTAGGTCAATCGCGGCGGCCAGCACATAATAGGCCAGGAAGAGGACGACGAGCGAGGGGATCCCACGCAGCACCACCACGTAGGACATGCCCAAGAAACGCGCCACCCTACCTCCGTAGGTGCGTAGCATGGCGATGGGGGCTCCGATAATGAAGCCCACTGCCAGTGCCACCAGGGTGATCAGCACCGTATAGCCAATCCCCCCAAGGATGTAGGGCAGCGCGTTCAGAAAAGCTTCAGGCATAGCGACCTATCTTACTCGCCGCCCCCAAGGTACTTCATGGCCAGGTTGTCGACGAAGCCTTCTGCTTGAAGTTCATCAATGATCTCGTTGAGCTGGTCGCGCAGTTCAGTATTGCCCTCTTTCACCGCGATGGCCATGTGCTCGCCAGCGAACTCCGTCTTCAGAGCCATCTCGATGCCGCCCTGCTCGATGAAGTTCTGAGCTGCGTAGTAATCCATCGCCACCACGTCAATACGCCCGCTCTTCAGGTCAAGGATGGCCTGCTCGGCGCGCTCATAGTGTTGGACATCAGCGTCAATGTTCTCGTCGATCCACTGCTCCTGGATAGTCCCACTCTGGACCCCCACTCGCAGCCCTGCCATATCTTCGTTTTTCGTGATCGTGATCCCCGAACCCTCTGCGACAATGATGGCATCAGCACCGATGAAATACGGCTTGGTGAAGTCAACCTGCTCCTCACGCTCAGGCGTGGCGCTCATCGCGGCAATGATGGCATCGATCTTTCCGCTCTGCAGCGCTCCGATCAGACCATCGAAGGCGATATCCTGCCACTCGATCTCCACCCCCATCCGCTTACCGATCTCCTCCATCAGCTCGATGTCGAACCCCGTATAGCTTCCGTTCTCGTCCACGTACTCGAAGGGTTCATAGTCAGCCGAAGTACCCACGACAAGCTTCTTGGGCTTCGACTGACATCCGACCACTCCCAGAACCGCCAGAATCATCAATAGACTCAATGGAACCAGCAACCAGCGCTTCATCGCATAATCCTCCCCTTACCTATTCTGATGCAAGACACAGCACAGCCATCACATTATAGGAAAAGACCACGATCCGTCAAAGGCCCGCCTCGGGCAGGATTCTCTTCTGGTTTGCTGGTTTGACACGACTGATCATGGCCCATGGGATGCCGTCGGCTGGAGCCAGGACCTGGGGACGCCAAGAAGGCGTTATGGGATGGACTACGAGGCTCTGGCTACGCGGCGTTCTTCGGAGAGATGGACACGAGCATCTCGGGGCCGATAACCCAACAGCAGGCTGCGGCGAGGCCCGGTTGTTGATACAGCGGGCTGCGCACCGCACTATGAACTCATGAACTACGGAAGCTGTCATCCAGAGCGTGCTGTTCTAGCTTGCAATGCGCAGCGTGACAGCAGAGCGGGGAGGGGTTGGTCTTTGATACTGCCTGGGCGCCGCGTTTGCCGTCGGCGAGAACGAACATGGGTTGGGCAACATAAGGCCAGGAACACAAAAACGACCTTCCTCGCCGCAGAGCGGGGAAGGCCGCTGAACATGTGGCACACCTCAATCGACTTCTCTCGAAGGACGTCTGGTTTGTCTCCTCTTACGCTTCGGCTTATGGCATAGTCATTGCGAGTCGACGAATGATGCGCCTACACAAGATCGTCGTCGTCGAAGTCCTCGTCGTCCTCCTCCCAGTCTTCATCGTCCACCCAGGTCAACTCTACCGGGTTGACATCGAAGACCTCAAGCTCCGCGCCGCACCAGGGGCACGTCACGCGTTGCCCAATGCGGACACGTCCCTTGAGTTCAATCTCCTCATCACATGACGGACACACTGCGAGGATCGCCATTTTCGCCTCCCTAACTAGCCTGTCTGGGTTTCTTGCCCACCCCATCAACTTGGCTGATGTCAGTGTGAGCAGCGCCCTATACATAGCACAAGCAAGTAGAAAGAACGTTGAAAAAATGTACCAATGACGTTTCAAACCGATGCGATTCGTGGAAATCCTGTGATTATGGGTCACTCGCGAAGTGCAAGGATATAACCCACGCCAGGCACCGTGAGAACCCGTCGCGGATTGTGTGGGTCGGTCTCGATTTTCGCCCTCAGACGGCTGACCAGTCCCCGCACCAACTCCCTGCTGCCTTCGCCTGTGTATCCCCAGACTGATTCAGTCAGCGTCTCGGTCGGCAGGACTTGACCCCGGTGCACCATGAGTGTGTAGAGCAGACGGAATTCCAGTTGGGTCAACCGTTTTGGTGGATTCCCATCCACTTCCACGGTTCGGTTAGCTGGGTCGAGCGTCAGTCCTTCCACACTCATCTCAGGCAAAGTGAAAAAGGGTACGCCCGCCGCACGTCGCAGCAGGGCTCGCGTCTGGGCGATGAGTAGGCGTGCACTGTAGGGGCGGCCGATCACGATGTCGGCTCCGGCCATCAGCAGCTCTGCGTGCACCTCCTCATCGACAGGTCCGACGATCAGCATCAGAGGGAGTTGTGTCTCAGCACGAAGACGGCGAATCTCGGTTGGCGCAGGGTAACGAGGCGAAGCAAGCATCACCAGGTCAACGCGGTATTCAGGGCCAATCTGAGGGTTGTGTTCCAGGGACTTGGCATGTGTTACCGCGAGGCCTGCCCGTTGAAGGACTAAAGTCAGCACAGCAGCCTCGTCTGGGTCCTGCACCACCAGCAGAGCCTGCACTACCTGCCTCCCAAGCGTTGTTGGTGACCATCCTCAGATAGACGGGGAGGGTCGTCGGCATTTCTGCCACATCCCATTTTACATCAGTCGCTACGGCTTGCCGGTTGCCGCGGCAGCAATTCCCAATATGAAACCTGCTAAGGCCGGCCAACCCTATTCTGCGGCCATAAACCACGTGATTGTGGGTCAAGTGCTGCACAGTCCGGCCTTAAACGAAGGTCACGTCCTTGTGAACCCGCCATATTTGGAATTGCTGTTGCCGCGGATAGTCTACCTCTTCGCCTCCCCCCCCCGTGGCTGTGCCCGCGGCTACCTGCGAGTACTCGGTCCAGGTGTGGGGTATTTTCGGAGAGAGTCAACGACAATCACAGAGGTCAGAAACAACGCTTCGGATGCAAAATCTAAACATGTCGCGCTTGCACACCTGGCGGACTATGCTATACTACAAAGCGATGGGCGGTTAGCTCAGCTGGCTAGAGCGCCACGTTGACATCGTGGAGGTCACAGGTTCAAGTCCTGTATCGCCCACCAGTGGAGAGGTCGGGGCTTTCCGGCCTCTTTTTGCTTAGTCGGAGCCGCGGTGCAGGCTGGCAGGGATTTGGAAGATCAACCGAACAGCCCTGGGAAGACGGAGAGGGCCATGAGTAGCAGTTCCAAACTTAGGCCCAGACTTGGGCACACAATCATCGCCTCTCTGACCCTGGCGCTGAG
>CAYLRT010000011.1:0-34686 GCA_964385885.1 uncultured Anaerolineales bacterium
AAAGCGTACAGTCCACCCTCTTCCCTGGTCCCTCCCAGTGCTTTGTAACGGGCTTCGGTCGGGCAATGAGGATTGGTATCCTTGAAAGGGGTGAAATTATGGCAGCCAGTGCCCTGCCAGATGATGTTGTTAGCTTTGGTACCGGCGAAGGGGAACAGCCCGAGCTGCGGCTTGACCCAGTGAATGCCGTCGTCGCTTTCCGCGTAACACGTTACCTGAGGATGACGGGATGCCCCTGTCGTCGGGTCTCCATGAGAGCCACGGTAGGTCATGCGGTAGGGTTTGCCGGGTCCATCAGGATCATAGAAGATGGTATGATAGCCGCAGGTGTTCCCCTCCCAGGGCGCATCATGGGTCAACACCAGCTCACGCGGGGTGGGACGATGGAGCACCAGTCGGGCATCGCCGCGCAGGATGTCGATGAGGTACCCGTCCACTAAAGGCTCCTTGCGGGTACCGATGTTTCGGGGTTGGATCTCTCGGATTTGAAATCCCTCGACAGGCAATGGCATGGCTCTTCCTCCTCGGGATATCTGCCTCGAGTGTAGCCCCAGCGCACGGGAACGTCAAGGGAGTGAGGGGAGTTGACACTATGACATGCCCGGTCATACTGCGCCTGTCATATGGCGCGGCGCAAGAGGGGGCAGTATCAGCCTGGGAGGGTAGACAACATCGCCTGTCGGCTTCATGTGGTCAGGCTGGTTGTGTCACATCCACCCAGCGGCTTTCCATGTCGTCGCGGTGGGATCGTCGTGTGGGGCAGGACAATCGTGTGGGATTTCGCTCTGGCCTGAGAAGCGTGACCAGATGAATCGACGTATTAGAGCGTTGGCAAACCGTGCGCAGGCGCTCAGGGCCGAGACCTATGCCCTGTATCTGGCCTGCCGCGATCCGCGTATGCCCTGGTACGCGCGGGCGCTGGCGGCGATAGTGGTCGCCTATGCCTTTAGCCCTATTGACTTGATCCCCGATTTCATCCCTGTGTTGGGTCACCTGGACGACCTGGTGCTCGTACCTGTGGGAATCGTATGTGTGCTGCGCATGACCCCACCCGAGGTGATTGCCGACGCCAGGGCGCGTGCCAGGGCCGCGATGCAGCGAGAGGGGCCCAAAGCCTGGATCGCAGGCCTGATCGTGATCGGGATCTGGCTGTTGATCGTGGCTTGCGTCATAGGTCTGGGTGTGCATTGGATTGCTCAGGGTGAGTGATATGCGGCTTGTGTCCGGCTGGCCCCGAGCGACTGACAGGGATCAGATCTTGGTCTTCTGGGGGAAAGTCCTCCGGCACGGTCCCTGCTATGCACCACTGACGTGTGGCAGTAGCGCCGGGTATGGGCGTCCAGGCAACAGGCGCTCGCCATCGGTAAAACCTTCGGGTCGATCCTGCAGGACCTGGATGAGGCGCTGTCGCCAGCGATGCAGCGCGGCATCTACGCCGGCACGCTGGACGCCATCGGTTCGTGGGATCAGCGTCAGGTCGTGCAGTTCGCGCGGGTCGGCCCGAAGATCGAAGAGTTGCTCACGTCCATCCAGCGGGCGCCAGATGTACTTCTCGTGCCCATCGGTCAGGAAGTGGTAGGCCTGCGCCTCGCTGTAGCACGGCGCATGCTCGCCGTGGAGCCATGGGCGCCGGGTTCCCTCCTCGCCGCGCAGGACGGGGACCAGATCCAGGCCCTCAACGGTCTCGGGGATAGGCAGGCCTGCGGCCGACAGAAGCGTCGGCATGAGATCCTCAAGGCTGACGGGGCTGTCCACGGTGAGGCCTCGCTTGAAGGCCATCTCAGGTGATCCCTGGATCAGGAAGGGGATGCGTGAGGCGCCATCGTAAGGCTCGCACTTGCGAAAATAGCAATGATCGCCCAGCATCTCACCGTGATCCGAGGTGAAGACGATGAGCCAGGGGCGACTGCCTGCTCTGCTGAGTGCTTTGAACTCCTGGGTCAGCCAATAGAGCTGGTCATCGATGTGATTGATGAGTCCGAAGTAGCCTGCCTGGGCGCTGCGTAGTGCTTCACCCTCTAGCCTGATCCGGTGGGCGTCAACCCCAGCGCCTCGCCCCCCGTGCGCTGGGGGCTCGACCCAGTCGCCGATGGCAGGGGGTACCACCCCTTGCCGGATATAGCGTTCGAAATAAGATGCCGGCGGCATCAGTGGTGGGTGAGGGGCATAGAAGGAGACGGTCAGGAATAGTGGACGCTCATGATCATGTCTGGCCATGAGACGACGTGCCTGTTGCACGGTCCAGGCTGTGGGATGGAGATGTTCGGGGAGAGGCCAAGGGCGTGCCTGCCAGCCGTTGAACGACAGGCCCAGCCCTCGGATCCCGCCCAGTTGGGGCACGGCCCGATCCAGCGTCCGGGCATAATCATCGTCCTGGATGTATGTGGAGCCGAGGATCCGTGTCTCAAAGCCGTATGGTTCGGTATAGGGCGATTGATGCATGTAGCGGCCTACGATGGCAGTGGCATAGCCGCCGTCCCGCAGGCACTGCGGCAGGGTGGGGGCCTTTAAAGGCACGCCTTCCATATAGCCCACCATGCCGTGGCTGGCGGGGAACTGGCCGGTGAGAAGCGATCGACGGGCGGGGATGCAAGAAGCACAAGTAGTGTAGGCCTGCGTGAAGACGGCACCTTGTCCTCCAATGGCATCAATGTTGGGCGTCAGCAGCACTGGATGGCCAACCAATGACATGCAGTCGCCCCGCATCTGGTCGGGCATGATCAGCAAGATGTTGGGTGATGTCTGTATGCCTGTCATTTTTCTTGTCTTCCTCCGTAGTGGCTGCCATAGTGGGAGCGTACTCAGAGTCAGATGCTACGACTGCTTGCGGATGTGTCAACAGAGAGTCGGACTGACCTTCTTGACGAATTTGAGGATCTGTGTATAATGTTAATCGCGATGCGGGGTGGAGCAGTGGCAGCTCGTCGGGCTCATAACCCGAAGGTCGGTGGTTCGAATCCACCCCCCGCTACTCTTGGGGCGAGGTAGCTCAATGGCAGAGCAGGGGACTCATAAGCCCTTGGTTGTTGGTTCGAATCCAATCCTCGCCATCGTCTAGGGGGAATTCTATCCCCACCAATAATGACGCACTCTTGGCTTGAGAGTGCGTTTTTTCGTTGGCTCGGGCCCGAGTAGTGCCAGCGTCCACCCTGGATGCCTGGTGTTCGTCGATCTGCATAGTCCCCGAGACAACCCGACGCGGATGAGGGCGCCTCCGTGGCTGTAGGATGGACCTGCTATCTGCAGGAGGTAGGATCCCGGGCGTGCCTTACTCGTAGCGGAGCGCGTCGATGGGATTGAGACTCGCTGCCCGCTGTGCGGGATAGATGCCGAAGAAGAGCCCTACTGCGGTTGAGAAAAGGGTCGCCAACAGCACGGCGGGCACTGTGATGACGGCTGAGAAGTCTTGGTCTCGCAGGAAGTATGAAATGGCAGTGGCTCCAGCGCCGCCCATCACAATGCCGATGCTGCCGCCGAAGGTGGACAGCATGATCGCTTCCATCAGAAACTGGGCCAGGATGTCTCGGCGTCTTGCCCCCACGGCCTTGCGTAGTCCGATCTCGCGTGTCCGCTCGGTCACCGAGACCAGCATGATATTCATGATGCCAATGCCGCCAACAAGGAGGCTGATACCCGCGATGGCACCCAAGAAGACAGTCAACACGCTGGTAATCTGCTGAAAAGTTCCGATCAGATCCGATTGGCTGATGGTCGTGAAGTCGTCGGGCTCACCTGGCGCGATGCGGTGCCGCAGCCGTAAGACCTGTGCCACCTCCTCGATGGCGGCGCTCATTCGGTCCTCCGACACGGCTTGAACGTAGATGAACGAAACCCGTGGCTCACCCTGTGGGGTGCGACGAGGAAAGATCCGACTGAGCGTGGTCGACAAGGGAATCATCACCACGTCATCCTCATTGCGGACGTTGCTGCCTCCTCGTTCCTCAAGGACACCCACCACTCGGAACGGCGCCCCGTCAATGCGGATCACCTCTCCGACTGGATTGGGGATCTCAGGGAAGAAATAGCTGGCGGCTGCTGAGCCCAGCACCGCTACTCGACTGTGAGCCTGCTCATCAGCACGTTCGATGAAGCGCCCTGTCTTGATGTCCCAGTTGCGGACCAGGGCGTATTCAGGTGTTACGCCGATGACCTCCATCCGCCGTTCCCTGCCAGGTGTTGTGACCAGTGCAGTGCCCTGCGAGGTCGGGGCGACACGTAGCACATCAGGGGCATCAATGGGATCCCCCAGCGCCTCAGCGTCCTTCAGCGTTAAGTATGCCGGGCGCTTCAGCTCATGCTCGAAAGAGCCTGGGATGACAAAGAAGAGGTTTGTGCCGACGGCTTCGAATTGGTCTGTGATGTAGGATTGGACGCCTTCTCCCACCGACATCAGAGTGATGACGGCGCCGACACCGATGATGATGCCCAGCATGGTAAGGGCCGATCGCAGTTTGTTGGCGGTCAGCGCACGCAGCGCAAGCCGAACGGCTTCCGCTAAGCTCATGCTGTCCCCCTTGCCTCAAGTTGGGCCGCGGCATCGATGGGCGACTCCACAAGCTCCTCGCGCAGGATCTTGCCATCGAAGAGGTGAATCACGCGCCCCGCGTGTTGGCTGATGATCGGATCATGGGTCACCAGCACGATCGTGATCCCCGTATCGCGGTTCAGGCGCTGAAGGATCGCCATGACCTCACGGCCAGACTTGCTGTCCAGGTTGCCGGTAGGCTCGTCAGCGAGGATGAGGGAAGGGTTGTTGACGAGTGCCCTGGCGATGGCAACTCGCTGCTGTTGTCCGCCGGAGAGCTCGTTAGGCGTGTGGTCCATGCGGTCACCCAGTCCTACAGCCTCCAGAACCTGCTCAGCACGCCGCCTGCGCTCCCGCGTTGGGATCCCACCGTAGACCAACGGCAGCATCACATTCTCCAGCGCTGTCGTGCGAGCCAGCAGGTTGAAGTTCTGGAAGACAAAGCCCACCTGCTTGTTGCGTGCGGCTGCCAGCTCATCATCGTTCATCTTGCTGACATCCCGGCCGTCGAGCAAATAACGCCCCCAGGTGGGTTGATCCAGACATCCCAGGATGTTCATGAGCGTCGACTTCCCAGAGCCGGAGGGGCCCATGATGGCAACGATCTCGCCCCTGCGCACGCTCAAGGAGATACCACGCAACGCGTGGATCTCATTCTGGCCCAAGCGATAGATCTTGTGAAGATCCTCGGCCCAAATGACAATGCCGTCTCTGCGCACGCCAGCCTCGCTTATGTATTCTCTTTCATCGGCCCGATAGAGGCCCATGGAATTCCAGCAGCTTTGTGGCTTCCGATACCAGAGCCACCGTATCACCTTCCTCCAGACCAGCACGTACCTCGCTCCAAGTCTCGTTGAACAGGCCGATCTGCAGTGTCACACGCTCGGGTATCCCATCCTTGAGCCGGTAGGTGTAGACGTCCCCCGTGGCCTGATCGGTGCGCACTGCCCAACTTGGGATCAGCAGCAGGTCGGGCACTTCCTGGACGGTAACCACCGCGTTGACCGTCATGCCCTGGCGGATCGCGATTGAGGTCGGTTCCAGCAGATGCGCCCGCACACTGTAGCTCACCACACCGCTGCGCTGGTGAGGTAGGATGCCGATCTGATCGATGACGCCCTGCAAGGCGATATCCGGATAGGCATCCAGTGTCAGCGTGACGGGCTGTCCCACCTGGAGCTTCCCGATGTCGATCTCGTCTACGGTAAGCTCGGCGGTCAAGCTTTTTTCATCCAATAACGTGATGACCGGTTGGCCTGCGATCACTGTATCCCCTATTTCGATGTCGCTGGAGGTGATGACACCGTCCATGGGTGCCCGCAGCTCCGCTGCTTCAAGATCGGCGCGACGCTGATCCAGGTTCAGTTCCGCGCTTGCTACCTGAAGTTCGGCTAGGCGGATCTGATAGGGATCAGCGCCAGACTCGAGTTCTGATAGATCGCGCTTGGCCTGCACATACCGTTGATAAGCTGACGCCCACTGGCTCTTTGCCTGTTGGATGGCGTAATCACCTTTGAGCTGTGTGATACCGACGTTGCCTTCGGCCTCCATGTACATGGCCGTGATCCCAGCGGCGAGCCCCTCCGGCAGTCCGTAACGATCCAGCATCTCGAGATAATCCTGGTAGGCGTGTGCTGCGTCTTCAGCCAATTCCCGGGCTCGGTCGATGTCGTTAGCTGCCCTGGCTTCCGCAACAGCGCGACTGAGCTCTGCTACCTTCATCGCCTGGGAGGCCTCCTGCATTCGCAACTTCGCAAGTTCGAGGTCGGCCGAGTCGGCAGGTTTGCGCAGTGTCTGCAGACTGAGTTCTGCCTGAGCCAGCGAGAGCTCGGCCTCGTGGAGAGCATCCTCAAATGAGGTGGTATCTAGTCTGGCCAACATGTCGCCTCGGTGGACCGTGTCGCCCACCGTTACATTGATCTCCGTAATCGAACCTGCGGTGTTGAACGCCAGTCGGGCCTCGCGCACGGCCTGTATGTTGCCACCAGCATTGACCGTCACGTTCAGAGTGCCGCGTCTGACCGTTCCGGTGCGTATGACCTCAACGTCCGGGCTCGGCCGGAGGTTCGGTCCGAGCAGCCACCATGACAGACCCGCGAGTACCGCAAGCAGGAATACCCCTATCGAGATGCCTCGCAGCCATTTCTTCATCCGGCCACCCTCAGATCATGCATGATGCATATGTGTATTCTGAGATCATCGTTCTGCTGGGCCAATGGTCCGCTCCTCGACAATGGTCACTACGAGGTCGCCTTCCTTTAGACCGTCAAGGATCTGGGCGTATGTGTCATCACGTTCTCCTACCACGATGGGGGTGCGCTGAACTTGCTGTCCCTCATAACGGTAGGTGTAGACCTCCCCGGTCGTCTGATCTGTGCGGATAGCCCAGAGGGGACACAGAAGTACGTCGTGCAATGTCTCTGTTTGGATCACGACAGAGGCCGTCATCCCCTCCAGGATGCGGAGCGTCTCAGGCGGCTCGAGCTGCAGCCGTACCTGATAGGCAGCAAGACCGCTTACGCCACTCACGTCAGCCATCGCGGGTGCCACACTGGCGACAGTGGCGGTGAAAGGGGCTTGCGGATAGGCATCGAGTGTGACCTGTGCCTGCTGGCCCACCGAGATTCTCCCGATGTCGATCTCGTCGATGGTCACGTCCAGAAACACCGCACTGTCATCGACGATCACGAAAGCGAGATCGCGGGGCCCCACCCGGGAGCCAGCGCTCACGTAAACTTCACCGATCACCCCGTCGAAGGGTGCTCGAATGATGGTGTCGCTCAGGGCGCGGCGGGCGCGGTCCAGACGAAGCTCTGCCAGGGCCACCTGTAGTTCCTGCTGTTGGAGCTTCTCGGCTGACACGCCGGCTTGTAGCTGCTCCAGACTGCGGCGGGCTTGCTGATACGCAGCATAAGCTGAACGCCAGGTGGCCTCCGCCTGTTCCTGCATCTGCTCAGCGTTCAGGTGCGCGATGTGCTCAGCCGCCAGCGCGTCCTCGTACTGCTGTTGGGCGCGTTCCTTGGCCTTGCCATCAGCCGCATCGCGGTACTGAATGAAAGCCTGCTCTCGCTGTCGCTGAGCCTGAACGACCATCGCCTGGGCATCCACGCGGGCGGTCTGGCGCCCTAAACGAGCAAGCTCCAGGGCTTGTGCGGCTGCATCAAGGGCTGCCTCTGCTGCGGCGACGTCTTCCGGGTCCGCGGGCTGTTGCAACTGATCGAGTGTCGTCTGCGCCTGCGCAAGTGCGATCTCTGCTTGAGCCACAGCACGCTCGAGATTTCCAGCGCTCAGCCGTGCTAAAGGCTGCTCAGCGTGCACGCGCTGTCCGAGCTTTGCCAGTACTGCTTCGACCTCACCGGTGTTCTGGAAGGTAAGGGGGACGAGCCGGCGCATGGAGATGTTGCCACTGGCATTGACGACCAGCGTCAGGTCCCCGCGTGTGACCTCAGCCTGGCGCAGGATCTCGGGCTGGCCCTCGGTCAACTTCCGTTGCCGTAGCCAGAAAACGCCTGTCACAGCCGCCGCGGCCAGCAGGGTGAGTATGAGTATGATCCGCCATGGTTTACGCATGGTTACCGTCCCGGTCGTCGGTTGAACGTCGATCAGACATCACAAAATTATACTCCCTGGAAGGCTTTTTGACAAGCACACATGGCAGACCGTACGGCTAGGCAGTCGAAGAGGCTGCCGATGTGGTGGTGCGGATCAAGATAGGGGATCGCGGGGGCTTCAGAGTTCTGGCAACGTGCGCCGCAGATAGGGGATCAGCGCATGGCTCTTGCCAGCCCCGACCGCTACGCAAGCCATAGGGGCATCGGCGATGTATACGGGTACTCCCATCTCTTTCGTGAGCAGTTGGTCGAGGTTGCGAAGTAGCGCTCCACCACCGATGAGGGTCATACCGCGGTCGATGATATCAGAAGCCAGTTCGGGTGGCGTGCGCTCAAGGACGGAGCGCACCATGTTCATCACCAAGTCAATCTGCTCCGCCAACGCCTCCACTACATCATCCGTGGTTATTTCAACGCTTCGAGGCAGACCGGTAACTTGATCACGCCCCTGAACCTCCATACGGAGGGGCTCTTCAAGGGCCATAGCGGCGCCCACCCGGATCTTGGCTTCCTCAGCAGTGGGCTGTCCGATGATGAGGTTGTATTTCCGGCGGACAAAGTTGGCGATAGCCTCATCCATGCGGACGCCCCCATCTCGGATGGCGGCAGAGGAGACGATGCCATAGACTGAGAGCACCGCAGCCTGGCTTGCCCCTCCGCCCAGGTCGATGACCATATGGCCTCCCGGCGTATGGATAGGCAAGCCTGCCCCGATGGCACCGGCCAGAGGTTCTGGGATCAAGTGCACGCGGCTTGCTCCAGCTTCGAGAGCAGCTTCCCGCACAGCACGGCGTTCCACCTGGGTGGCACCGAAAGGTACTGTGATGCACACGCGCGGCTTGAAGAACCGTCCGCGGCTGATGGCGCGATTGATGAAGTAGAAGAGCATCTGCTGTGTGACACGGTAATCGGCAATAACACCGGCACGAAGCGGCCGCCGGACAAAGATGGTCTCAGGCGCGCGGCCCATCATGCTGCGTGCCTCTTCCCCGACGGCTACAACATCGCCTGTCTCCATCTCCTGGGCCACCACCGATGGTTCCTGCAGTACGATTCCACGTCCACGAACATAGACGAGGACATTGACCGTGCCCAGGTCGATCCCTAGCTCTTCAACGATCGCCATAATCTGTTATGCTCTCCACGGATGAAAGCGTGAGATCCATCCTCAGTCTGTCCAATGTTATGATCATACCTGAAACTGCTCGGTTGTCCAGCTTCGCGGCCTGGCCGGTAGCTCACCGCTGGGTGAGAAAGCGTAACGCATTGCTCTCGTAGTCCGATGAGCTTGCTCCGTTAGGTCCTCCTGGTATACTTGGAACCCGCTGACTATCTGCTGTGCTGTGCCTAACGTCGGACGTATTGAACCTCTTGGCAAGTAAAGTTGTGCGGTGCCGACAATACGCACGCCTGATGGAGGACGTGACGTTGGCTGGTGAGGGTGTTGTCTCTCGTGTTGTGGGTGTGGTCGTGGATGCCTCCTTTGCGTCCGGCGACCTTCCTAGCATTCATAATGCACTGCGAGTGCACCGTCCCGACGGTACTGAGCTTGTCCTCGAAGTACAGGAGCACGTGGACACTCACACAGTGCGGGCTATCGCAATGGGAAGCACCGAGGGGTTGAGGCGAGGACTCCCTGTGACCGATGTGGGTGGTCCCATCTCGGTGCCGGTAGGGCCGTTGACGCTGGGCAGGATGTTCAACGTGCTGGGGGAGCCCATCGATGGCGGCCCAACGATTACCGCTGCGCGGCGTTCAATCCACAAGAAATCCCCTCCGTTGCGTGACCAGGAGGTTGTGAAGCGACCTTTCATTACCGGCATCAAGGCGATTGATCTCCTGACGCCGTATCCAGTCGGCGGAAAGATCGGGTTGTTCGGTGGTGCAGGTGTGGGGAAGACCCTCCTTATGATTGAACTGATGGGCAACACGATCCGCCAACACTCGGGGATTGCGCTATTCGCCGGCGTCGGCGAGCGCAGTCGTGAGGGCAATGAGCTGTGGTTGGAACTGCAGCGCACTGGGGTGCTGGAGAACACCGTATTGGTTTTCGGGCAGATGAACGAGCCGCCAGGAGCCAGACTTCGTGTGCCATTTACGGCTCTAACAATGGCCGAGTATTTCCGGGATACGGAACGGCGCCAGGTGTTGCTTTTCATCGACAATGTCTTCCGCTATATTCAGGCCGGCTCAGAGGTCAGCGCTCTGCTGGGGAGGTTGCCCAGTGAGGTGGGATACCAGCCAACCCTCCAGACCGAGATGGGGCAATTACAGGAACGAATCACGACTACGACGCGGGGTAGTGTGACGTCAATCCAAGCTGTCTATATTCCGGCCGACGATCTGACGGATCCGGCTGTGGTGGCGACTTTCGCACACTTGGATGCGACAACCGTGCTCTCTCGGGTGCAGGTCAGTAGGGGGATCTATCCTGCTATCGATCCATTGGCGTCCCGAAGTACGTTATTGACACCTGAATGGGTTGGGCAAGAGCATTACGATGTCGCCATGGCAGTGCGTCAAATTCTGGCGCGCTATGAGGAGCTGCAGGATGTCATCGCGATCCTGGGGATCGATGAGTTAGGTGAGGAAGATCGGCTAACGGTCCACCGTGCTCGACGCGTCCAACGCTTCCTGACTCAACCCTTGACCGCAGCAGAGGCCTTCACGGGTCACCCAGGAGTTTTTGTTCCTGTCGAAGAGACACTGCGAGGCTTCCGTGAGATTCTGGCTGGGTATCACGACCGGTTGCCAGAGCAGGCGTTTTACATGGTGGGCACCATCGACGAGGCTGTGGCCAAGGCCCGACGCATGGAGGGGGAAGGGGGGGCAAGTGGCACGACATCTGAGGCTGAGCGTGCTGACACCAGAACGAGTGTTGCTTGAGGTGCCTAACGCTGCCAAGGTGCGGCTCCGGTTGGCTGACGGCGGGTGGCTTAGCATCTATCCAGGGCACGCGGCATTGATCGCAGAAACTGAGGCCGGACCTCTATACTACGAGACCGACGCGGGATCCGGTGAGGTGTTGCTGGATGCCGGCGTCCTTCAGATCACGGGCACAGATCAGATCGTGGTGCTGGCGATGGGTCTGGAGGAGAGGCGAGAGGCCGGGGGCGATGAGGACGGTGCGCGCTTTGCGCATGGCAGGCTCGCAGCACATTTGATGGCCGATTTACGTGCGACTTCAGGCTCTGGTGGGGCGGGCGATCCCGATCGGTGAGACGAGAGGGGGCATGGAGTCAATGACCCTGTTGTGGCCAGCACTGGGTAGTCTCGTTGGCCTCATCCATATGGCCTCTGTGGTGCGTTCTGTGGCTGAGTTGCGACCTGCGAATCGAAAGTGCAGCATTCGGCGTGCCATGGCGGGATACGCGGGGAGATTCATGTTGGTCGGGCTGACACTAGCGATCGCTGCCCGGCTGGGTGGAGGGAAGGGGGCGATAGGGGCCTTTGCCGGCCTGTGGATCACTCGCTGGATTGTGGTGGGCCTATGGCTGCGTGTGTGGCAGCGATCATCGGTGACCTGATGGTAGGGAGTTGGGACTGGTGAGAGGGGCTTTCTTATGGAAGAAGTGATTCCGCAGACAATTATGATCTTGGGCATACCCGTACGCGATACGGTGGTGTCGACTTGGGTGACGATGGCCTTCATTGTCATCCTTGTTTGGCTTCTGCGTAAGACGTTGCCCACGTCGTTGGAGATGTTCATCGAATTCATGCGGGACCTGATCTCGAATGTTCTGGACGGCTTGCCGGCCGACCCGTACTTGCCCTTTATTGGCACGTTGGCTGTGTTTCTGATTGTCGCCAACAATATCAGTGTTGTGCCGGTGTTGGTCTCTCCGACCCGGGACATCAATACACCGCTAGCGCTTGCGATCCTGGTGTTCTTTGCCGTGCACTATTTCGGGATACGGCGCAAGGGGCTTTGGGGTTATCTCAAGAAGCAGTTGTCACCCCTTATTGTTCTCGATATTGTCGGTCAGGTGAGTCGGACGATGTCGCTTTCCCTGCGCCTCTTCGGCAACATGATTGCGGGTGAGATCATCGTGGCCGTGATCTATCGACTGGTGAAACCTATCGCCCCTCTACCGCTGATCGCCCTGGGCTTGATTACGGGCGTCTTGCAGGCGTATGTGTTCGTGATGCTGGCTACCAGCGCAATTGCCGCTGCTGTGCGGGATGACTGATACGAGGCAGATCCTGTGTTGTCAGCGTGAGGTAGTATCTAGCTTTCAATCTAGGACAAGATTGTCAAGGAGACAGGTATGGAGCAAATGGATTCTGGGACACTGGTGACTATCGTAACTATCGTGGCGGCCGCCATTGGCATGGTATTGGGAGCGATTACTCCTGCTGTAGTCGAGGGACGAGCCGTCTTGCGTGCCTTGGAGGGGATGGTGCGGCAGCCGGAGGCATCCAACGATCTGCGCAATACGTTGATCGTCTCTATGGCTCTGTTGGAGACTACGGCTATCTATGTGTTGCTTGTGGTGCTGATCTTGCTGTTCGCCAATCCGTTGCTGGATCGGTTCTTCCCGGCTGGTTGAACAGGGGATGAGATCTAATGCTTGAACTCGATCTTGGAACGATCGGCTGGCAGATCTTCAATTTCCTGGTATTGATGGCTGCGCTCTACTTCGTGTTGTTTCGACCTGTCACGGCTTCGATCAGACGTCGAGCGGAGGAAAAGCAACGTGAGATGCAGGCCCTCCAGGAAGAGCGCGAGAGGGTAGAGCAGCTCCGTCGCGAGCTGGAGGCCCGGCTGGCCGCTGCTGAGGAAGAGGTGGCGGCCATCGTTCAGCGTGCCCGTGAAGAGGCGGATGCCGAGCGCGCGGCTTTGCTGGAAGAGGCCCGCAAGGAGGTCGAGCGGATCCTGGCCGAAGCGCAGACGGATGCCTATCGGCTTAAGCGTCAGGCCATTGCTGAGTTCCACGACGAACTTGTCTCTGCTGTGCTGGAGGTCAGTGCACTGGTACTAGGGCGGGTTGCCCCAGATGAGGTCCAGGAAGCCATGGTAAGGGAGCTCTGTGACCGCGTTTGGGAATTGGGACAGCGGGACATGCGTCGCGTTGAGTTGCTGCGGCAGTCTCTGGGGGATCGCACTCCGACCGTGCGTGTGCGCTCCGCTCGGGCGCTGGGTCCGGAGCTGCAGGGGTTGCTCGTCAGGACTCTTTCGGCGCTGGCTGACCGCAACGTGAACCTCGATGTGCAGGTAGAGCCGTCACTAGGGCTTGGATTGGAGGTCCGGTTGGGTGACCTGGTGGTGGATAACACCGTCGCAGGTCAGCTTGAGGAGCTTCGCGAGAGCGTTGTTGCTGCTTTGGAGGAGCGCATCAACCATGAATGAACGGCAAGAGCCGGCCCCTGACGTACCGACTCTGCTTCGCCTACTGAGGGAGAAAGCTGCGCAGGCCTCAGAGGGCCCAGAGATGCACAAGGTGCGTGGCACCGAGTTGGTGCGCCAGATCAGCCGACAGGCCGCTGCCGCTGCCGGCGTCGACCGTCTGCGCCCTGATGTTCCCTCGCTCTTTGAGGTCCTTCGCCATCATGTGATCACAGGCGCTCCCACGGGCGTACGCTTTCAGGAAGTTGGGACCGTGCAGCATGTGGGCAGTGGCGTGGTGACGCTCTCTGGCCTGCCCCAGGTGGGCACCAATGAACTGGTCTCTTTCTCCACTGGGGTGCAGGGCATGGTGTTGAACCTGGAGCGCCGATTGCTCGATGTGATCCTTCTAGGCACCAGTGAGGGGATCCAGGGGGGCGATCTGGTGAGAGCCACTGGTCAGCGACTTCAGATCCCGGTGGGGCGCGGGGTGCTGGGTCGCGTACTCGATCCACTGGCGCGCCCCCTGGATGACCGGGCGCCAATTGAGGGGACGGAGATGTGGCACCTGGAGAGGCCTGCACCTGGGATCGTCGAGCGCGCCCCAGTGAGCCAGCCGCTCTTGACTGGTTGGAAGATCATCGATGCCCTTATCCCGATTGGACGTGGGCAGCGCGAGTTGATCCTTGGTGATCGTCAAACGGGCAAGACCACTTTGGCGGTGGATGCGATCCTGAATCAAAAAGACCAAGGTGTTCTGTGCTTCTACGTGGCGATCGGCCAGAAGAAGTCGACTACCCTCTCGGTGATCGAGACACTGCGGCGCTACGGTGCGATGAACTACACGACGGTTGTCGTGGCAGGCGCTGACGACCCTCCTGCGTTGCGCTATCTGGCACCCTACGCGGGGTGTTCCATGGCCGAGTTCTTCGTGCGCGATGGACGTGATGTCCTGATTATCTATGATGATTTGACGAAACACGCTGAGGCCTATCGGGAGCTGAGTTTGCTGTTACGACGCCCCCCAGGACGGGAGGCGTACCCTGGGGATATTTTCTATTTACATTCGAGGTTGCTGGAGCGTGCATGCAAGCTCAACGAAGACGCTGGGGGAGGATCGCTGACTGCTCTACCAATTGCGGAGACTCAGCAAGGCAACGTATCGGCCTACATCCCGACGAATCTGATTTCCATTACCGATGGACAGATCATCCTGGATACGGATTTGTTCAACCAGGGCTTCAAGCCTGCGGTCGATGTAGGCAGGTCGGTGTCGCGGGTCGGCGGTGCTGCCCAGGTGGAGAGCATGCGCAAAGTGGCCGCCAACCTACGTCTGGAACTCTCGCAGTATGAGGAAGTACGACGCTTTGCTCAGTTCGGGACTGATGTCGATGAAGCTACGCGCCAGCAGATTCGTCGAGGCGAGCGTTGGCAGCGCGTGCTCATGCAGCCGCCACACCAACCGCTGTCGTTGGCGCAGGAGTTGTTGGTATTGCGGGCGGCCAGTGAGGGGTATCTGGATGACATTCCTACGCAGGACATTGCTGCCTTTGAGCGAGCCTTCCTGGAGCATGTGATGACGACAAATCAGCCACTAATCTTGCGGGTCGATAGGGGAGAAGATATCTTCGAGCCCCTCGATGAATCGTTCAGACTTACTATCGAGGCCTTCCATGAGGCCTGGCTCAGCAGGGGAGGAAAGGCATGAACAGGAAGATGGTCATGGCGGTCGTCTCTCGGGATCAGGCTGACCAGGTTCTCGAGGCCCTCGTGTCAGCGGGGTTCGGTGCAACGTTCACAGAGAGCCGCGGTGGTGTGTTGCGACAGTCGCAGCTCATGCTCTTCGTAGCTGCAGATGCGGACAAAGTCGAAAGCGTCCTGAATCTCATCCGGGATCACTGTCACACTGACGTCGCGGTCAGTGAGCAACAAGCGCTTGCAGGAACTGGACTCGAGGTACCTCTGAGCGCCACGACCACGACCGAAGTGGGCTATGCTGTGGTATTTGTCTGGGATCTTGAGCAATTTCATGCCTTCTGAGACGAAGAGGCAGTAGAGGATCCAGTGCGCTATGTCCTACGAGCTCCAGAAGATCACCAGCAGGCTTGAGAACATCCGTTCCGTCAAGCCTATTCTGGCTGCATTGCGGACGATCTCCCTGGGGAGCTGGCAAATGGCAAGGAGTCGCCAGCGGAGCATCCAGGCATTCAGCCATCGGCTACTGAGTCTCCTTCCTGTGCTGGTGTCTCATTTGAAGCCAAGCGGATTGGGCTGGCTGCGCCATTGGACTCGGGGCGACGCGCGACCGGCCCAGGCCTCGGGCAGAGCCATTCTGCTGGTCATTGGGAGTGAGCGGGGCCTGGTCGGGGGATACAATCGGGCCTTGTTGGAGTCGGTCCGGGCTTTCCTGGGAAAGCGGGAGTTTGGTGAGATCGAGCTCATGGCGTTGGGTTCGCGCATGGTACGAGTTCTCACTCAGGGAGGGATGGTTCCTTCCTGGTCACGGGCTCTGTCTCTGACCAAGTTGCCTGAATATGGGCTGGCCTACGGCTTGGTTCAGGAGTGGCTCGAGCGATATGAGGCTTACGATATCGACTCGGTGTATATCGTCTACAATGCAGATCGCGGGGCCGGACGGTACATGAGTACGTCTCATCGGCTCTTGCCCCCAGTTCTACCCGAGCACGGCCTCTCGACCGCCGGGCATGTGGACCCTCGCTTTCACGGGGTGATCGTAGAGACCGATCCCGTCAGTCTCTATGCTACAGTGGTTCAACAGTGGGCTGCCACCTCGCTTTACGGGATTTTGATCGAAGCAGCCCTCACTGAGCATGCGACTCGTTACCAACTGATGGAGTCCGCAACACAGAATGCCGATGACCTCATCGAGGCGCTCATGCTGATCGTGCAATCTGCGCGGCGTCAGGCGATTACACGAGAGATGCAGGAGTTGGCAGTGAGTGCGGGATTGCTGGCAGGTGAGGGACGCTGACCAAGAAAGGAAAGTCTATGAAACAGCTTTGGGCACCGTGGCGTATGCCTTACCTGCGCAGCCAACATGAACCTTCCTCTGGATGTGTCTTCTGTCTCAAGCAGAACCTTGCTGATGAAGAGGCGCATATCCTTTACCGGGGTGAAACCTGCTACATTGCCCTCAATCGCTATCCCTATGCCAACGGACATCTGCTGATCATTCCTTACGCACACGTGAACTCAGTGCAGGATCTCGACGACGCCACGTGCCTGGAGATGGGACATCTCGTTAAGCTCTCGGAGCGCATTCTGATGGAGACGCAGCGTCCTCAGGGCTTCAATATCGGGATCAATGAGGGCATGGCAGCCGGCGCAGGGATCGCTGAGCACCTCCATCTGCACATCGTCCCGCGATGGCTTGGCGACGTGAACTACCTGACGGTAATTGGAGAGACGCGGGTGATTCCAGAGATGCTGGACGATACCTATGCGCAGCTCCGCCCGCTCTTCGAGCAGGCGCACGAGGAGCAAGCACGTGGAAGCGAGTGATGGGAAGCGATTATGATCTTCCGCTGCCTGCGTGTGTCGGTGTCATGGCGACCCAGGGGAGAAGATCATCAATCTCGCTGAGCGTGAACGACCCATACGGATTTGGGTAAGCCATACCGAACCACGACTTCTTTCTTGAATGTGGTGTGTTGCCAGCCCCGTGTGAACAACCTCGATAGATCGTCGGGGTCGAAGAATCGTTTAGGCTCCCCATTCACGCTGTAATAATGGTATTCGATCTCCGGATGGCCCGACGCCCCGTAGTTGAGATCATCCGTCGCATTCACCCGCATCAAGAGGTGTCCATCCGGCTTCAGGCGAGAGCGGATCTCGTCCAGGATCCATACGGTGTGTTCCCACCGGAAGTAGTGTAGCACCAGGCTGGCGATGATGACGCCGAAGGCATTGGGGCGAAAGGGCAAGCCCTGCCGGATATCGAAAGCGACGAGAGGAACAGTGGGTGCGACTTGCCGCGTGAGGGTCAGGGCCTCCCACGAGAAGTCACCCGCGATTACATCCAGGCCAAGTTCACACAGATACTGCGTGTCCCGTCCATCGCCACACCCCAAATCAAGCACAGGGGATACTGTGGCGTTGGCGCGAAGGCATGATTCCCAGGGAGTAAGCCACCGCGCATCGCTCGCTGGAGAAGCCGAGGCTTCTCTACCTCTCCGGAGGGCGGCGAAGCGTCGCTCCCATAGTGCTCTTGGGTCTTGCGAGTGGTCAGTGCTGGACATCGATCACACTTCGATGAGACCTTTCCTCTGGAGGCGAGGGAATGCTGCTAGAGAAGTCTGCGTCCCAGCGCATCGTAGGCCTCTACGGCAGCCTGGGAAGCAGGTGTGCGCGGATACTCGTCGGCAAGAAGGGTCCAGATCATTGCGTCCATCCACTCTTGTGGCGCGCGCTCGATATCCTGGCGCAACGTGGCCTCGTGGATGAAGCCTAACTTGCGGGGCACGGCGGCACTTCGTTCGTTGGTGGTCAGGCAACGAATCACGACTTTGCGGACATGATCCACCTCGAAGGCGACTTTGGTCAGTGCTGCGGCGGCTTCGGTGGCGTAGCCGTGGTTGATGTGGTGTACGTGAATCCAATAACCGATCTCGCGCACCCCCGGTCCCTGACGGGTGTGCAACCCGGTGCTGCCCAGCACCGAGCGCTCGTCGGCGTCAAAGATCCCGTAGACGTAGTCCTGATCCAGATCGAACTGGGCTCTCCAGCGCCTAGTCAAGGCGAGGGTGTCCTCAAGGGGAGGCGGTTCCCCTTGGGCAAATGGCATCCAGGGCGCAAGATGTGACCAGCTTACGGTCAGGGCCGCGTTGAGGGCAGGAGCGTCTGAGGGTTCCCAACAACGGAGCACCAGCCGCCTGGTGACGATGCGGTAGGCGGGGCGTCTCCCTTGATCAGAGTTCATGCAGCATTTCCTGCGGTGTCTCCGCCAGCCGGCGGAGGTAAGCGCAGTAGTTGTTCTGCTGAGAGTGATTCGCAATCTCTAGGAGTTGCTCGCGGCTGATGTAGCCCTTGCGGTAGGCGATCTCTTCGACGCAGCCGACTTTAAGCCCCTGGCGGTGCTCAATGGTCTGGACGAAATCGCTGGCCTCCAGGAGGCTCTCGTGGGTTCCGGTGTCTAACCAGGCAAAACCGCGCCCCAGGACCTGTACCTTGAGTTGCCCACGTTTAAGATATTCGTTGTTCAGATCGGTGATCTCGAGCTCACCGCGGGCAGATGGCTTCAGTGCTTTCGCGTATTCCACAACGTGATGATCGTAGAAATAGAGACCTGTGACCGCGTAGTTCGATCTGGGACGCGCGGGTTTCTCCTCAATGCTGATGGCGCGTCGCTGTTCATCGAACTCAACCACGCCGTAGCGTTCTGGATCCTGAACCCAGTAAGCAAAGACGAGCCCACCCTGCGTCAGCTTCCCCGCCTCCTCCATGATGTCTGATAGGCCATGGCCGTAGAGGAAATTATCACCGAGCATCAGAGCGCATGGCTCCCCATTGATAAATTCCTCGCCGATTAGAAACGCCTGGGCGATCCCTTCCGGACGCGGCTGGACGGCGTATGCGATGCGGATGCCAAGCCGTGATCCGTCGCCGAATAGCGAGCGGTAGAGATCGATGTGTTCGGGTGTAGAGATGATCAGGAAGTCCCGGATGTTGGCAAGCATGAGCACCGAAAGAGGGTAGTAGATCATGGGCTTATCGAAGATCGGCAGGATCTGTTTCGAAAGCGAGATGGTGAGAGGGTAGAGCCGTGTGCCTTTGCCTCCAGAAAGAAGAATGCCTTTCATTATAATAGTCTCCTCTATCGGTTGTGGTTATGGGTTCAATCACAGAGTGGCCCGGTCTTGGTGAAGCTCAGCGTCACTTCCTCTGTCCCGAGGATGCCTGAGAACTCGTATGTCTGCTCGTCCTCCGGCGTGTACTCAGAGAAGTTGGATGCTGCTGACACCAGTCTGACTGAATCCCCATCGCGGACCAGGTCCAGAACAGTACGATCTCCAGGAAGGACTTCCACGTCCCCTAGCTTGAGTGTTTCGTCGCACTGGTTGACGACGTCCAACACTCCGCCGTTGCAGTTATTGGGCTCGATCGTGAGACACGCAATAGTGGGAGTGATCTCCACGTTGGTGATGATGGTCTTGCCGAAACACCCGCCGATGGGAGCCAGACCAATGTATCTCACGCAGCCGGGAGCTGGGCTGTCCTTCACACGGAGGCAACCGGTCGCAAGGCTGATGATCATGACTGCGATAATCGATGTCCACTGTATCCGTTTCATCGTTTCACGCTCGATTCCTCAGAATGGGCACTATTCCGGGACCAGGGTGATGCCTAGAGAATTATACATCGGATCAGTCTTGGGAGGGCTGATCGATCTCGCTAAGGGCAGGGGCCTGTGTGAGCTCGGCCAAGCGGTAGAAGAAAGCACGCTTATGCCCTGTGTTGAGCGACCAGTTCACCGGTACTGTTTGGAAGCCACTGAGGTGTTCGTAACGTGACTCGCGTGGGTGTCGTGTCCACTCGTAACGGCCGTGATCCCATCCTCCACACCCATACCCTTGAGCGTAGAAGCCCCAAGAGGCATAGACGTCCACGGCGGCCTCAAGGTTCGTCAGGTGAATGGAGTCTTCATTAACGACGATGGGGCGCGGGCGGGCACGATATGCCTCAGTGTTCCGCAGCCGTTGGATTGCCCGTCTCAGCCCCGGTCCCCACATATCGTTCCCGTGCGGCAGGAAAAGATCAACCTTGGTCTGCCATGGACCTGGAGCGCAGATTGCTTTCGGCAGGGCGCTGCTGCCCACCAGCAGGCGCCGGCCGTTCAGACGTGTCTCCTGCACGATCTCGATCAGTTCGTGAATGCGCCCTGACTGCGTCAGCTCATCGCCAGCGTCGAACTCGTTGTAGACGTCCACGATGATGTTGTGATGCCCTGACCTCAACAGCCAGTCCGTGGCTGTCTCGACCGCCCTGATGATCGCCGGTTCTCCTTCAAGGCGGCTTATCTGGCGCCAGTAGAAGTAATTGACGATCACGACCATGCCGGCCTTGTCCGCTGCGTCCAGCACGCGGGCCAGGCGATTGCAATAGGCGGGTTTCATCGAGCCGTCAGGCGCGAATGCTGAGTTGATGTAGTGGGGGTAGACGTCCGGGGTGTAGATGGCGCCGCCTCCTTGCAGACCAACTGTGACCGCCAGCAGGCCGTAGCGCCGGTAGACGGGCAGCATGGCGCAAAACTCCTGGGTGTTGCGCTCGGGATCCCAGACTCCGGTATCAGGATAGCGCCAATGGACAGCGGTTTCTGGGTTCTCATCATCGAAGATGGCCTGCACCATCCGACTATTGAAGAGAAGCCCTTGAATCTGACGGCCTTGATGGTCGATACCCTCGTAGGTTGGGCGGCCGTTGACCAGGAATTGGGTGCCTTCAATCGAGACTGTAGTGCTCATATTTTCCTCACTCAGGGTTCAAGATAGACGCCGGCCGCCTCGAGCGCGGCGCGTAGGCGAGGGTAGGGGAGATCACGTGTGCTTCTGTCCTCCAAGGCGCACAGCGCAGCCGCTGTGCCGGCAGCTTGCCCCTGTCCCATGCACGCCACGGTATTCCGGGTAGACATATGAGCATCGTGATCTGAGGTGATGAGCATGCCGGCCGCCAGCAGGTTGTCGAGACCCGTCACGCGCAGGGCGCGGTAGGGGATGCCGTAGGTTCCGCCGTCTTTGATCTGCAGCCGTGGTGCAGAGTCGTGGAAGCCATAGACCATGATATTGTCTTCGAAGTGCCGGGCCTCGAGCACGTCATCGCGTGTGATGTCGTAATCGCAGACGATGTTGCGGGCGCGCCGGATGCAGAGGGAGGGGCTGGTACGCGCAATGAAGGCTTTCTCACACCCTGGTACGTACTCGCGGAACAACTCGACTGCCCTCAACTGGCGCCGTCGCAGCTCGACTTCGGCGTGAGACGCTGCATCTCGCTCTGTGGGACTGGCGGAGAGCTTGAGATTGATCTTGATGAACATGAAGTATTTGTCGTGCACCGTCGTTGTCACGATCGACATGCCTATGTCCCGCGCCGCCTCGTGGAACGCGGGCGGAAGCGCCACGCTTCGTCCGTCGAGCCGTACGATGGCGTGGGGGTCACCATCACGCCAGCCGTACGCGAGTTGAGTGAGTGCGTCACGGGAGTTCAGGAAATCATAGTATCCTTCCACATCGACGTTGGCAATCCCAATACTGTTAACCACTGCATAGTCATTGGGTTCAACATACGTCGCGCCAGCGCGTGCCGCCAGGTCACCGTATCCTGTGCAGTCTACGAAGGTGCGTGCCTGGATAACTTCAGCGCCCTGGTGGCTTTCGGTCACCACCCCCATGACTCGTGATCCATCCACGAGCGCGTCCGTCACCATGGTGTTGAGGTGAAGCGCGACGCCTGCTTCCTCCAGCATGGTGAGAGTGACCAACTTGAAGAGCTCCGTGTCGATTGCGGTGCACACCGAGTCGTAATCGTAACCCACAACCATCTCGGCGTGCCCCGATGTTCCGCCGACTTCAGCCAGCCGGTCGATGATCTCCTGCGGGATCCCGCGCACGACCTGGCGCTTTTCCACGCCGGGGAAGGCCTTCCAGAGGTTGTAGAAGCTGTGCAGAGCCGTGCCGCCCTCTACGACAGTCCCGCCCGTGTAGCCCTTCATCTCGATGAGCGCCGTTCGGGCGCCCTCACGGGCTGCAGCGAGGGCGGCAACCACCCCTGCTGTACCCCCACCGGCAACAACGACGTCATACTCACTGGTGCGGACAGTTCGAGAAGGAAGTACTATCTGTGACAAGGGTCCCTCCTAGGTTGGTTGATGTCACCTTATCATCAGTGTAGGCACTGTTGGGGCGGTTGACAAGCCTTACGCGTACCGCTGTATTCCCGTGCAGGCGCTTGTTATTCCTCGCTAGTTTCCTCGTCCTGATCGGCGAGGTCGCTGGCGACCTCAAGCTCCAATTGTTGTTCCCGTTCCCTTTGGTAGCGTTCGTAATTGGGTACCAGTCGGGTGTAGTCCGAGTGCATGAGGGGTGATGAGAACATGAAGTCGGCAGAGGCCCGGTTGGTGGCGACTGGGATGTTCCATAGGACTGCCATGCGTAGCAGGGCCTTAACATCGGGGTCATGGGGTTGAGCTTCCAGCGGATCCCAGAAGAAAACCATGAAGTCTATGACTCCCTCGGCGATGAGTGCGCCGATCTGGACGTCGCCACCCAGGGGGCCGCTCTGCATTCGATGGACAGGGATCCCTAACTCACGCTCCAACAGCCACCCTGTGGTGCCCGTTGCGTACAGTTCATGCTGAGCCAATGATCCTCGATTGAAGCGGGCCCAGGCCAACAGATCGTCTTTCTGACTATCGTGTGCAATCAGTGCGATGTGCTTCTTGGCTCCCATAGGGAGCGATTTCAGGTGCATATTCATACCTCCAGACAGAGCCTACGGCTATGCTTATGCTACGGAGTCAAGCGCGGCCCGCCTCTTCGTCAAGTGCTGACAACTGAGCTGCACTGGCAATACTTGAGAGGTCCGTTGAGTAATCTGGCCCTCCTGCACTGTCCGGTGTGTGACGCTGAATCCACAGCGAGACTGCCCGGTTGCCCGCCACATGTGAGAGGATCTGAAACTCGTGGCGAGGAGGCGAAGTCCCCTTGGCTACACGGTCTGGCCGCGCAGGTACTCTCACATTGCTGTGTTGCCCGGTCTGTACTGACACATGGCGTTCGTATTCAGCGGCCTTGATTTGAGAGGAATTACGTCGCGTTCGGCGAACTCGCTTCGACATATTGCCACGTCCTTGTTCCGCGCTGACTCCTATCAATGGCAATCATAGGCTCAAGGCCGCACAGCGCAATTCGCTCCCTGTGTCGTGGTGATCGGCCCGGGTTGCGCGGCTTGCGGAGCACTAGCCCTTGGGAGTATGATCGGACTGATACCATGCGGGGAGGTCAAGGGCATGGAGCAAATACTGGTCACAGGTGCTGCGGGGTTCCTGGGACGCTATGTTCTCAAGGCACTGGCCGAGGCCGGGGCTCGAGTGCGGGCCTTTGATGTCCGCGTGCCTCAAGCTGTGCCGGAAGGTGCGGAGTGGCTTCAGGGCGACGTGCGAGACAAGGAGGCGGTGCGCGATGCCTGCGAGGGAACCACCAGGGTCGTTCATCTGGCGGGTCTGATCCCACAGAAATCACCCGGTGACGCCACCATGTGGGCAGTCAATGTGGATGGCACGCAGCATGTATTGGAGGGAGCACGCGCAGCGGGTGTCCAGCGTGTTGTCTACGTGTCCAGCGCCGAAGTGTATGGCATTCCGGCGGTGATTCCCTGTCCCGAGGATGCGCCGCTGGCTCCGCAGGGTGTCTATGGGAGAAGTAAGGTCGCGGCTGAGAAACTGTGCCATGCCATGCAATCGGTCGGTGTCGAGGTGGTGATCCTGCGTCCCCCAACGATCGTCGGTCCTGGTCTTGATGAGCCCTTTATCGTGTCACTGTTGGATGCAGTGGCGCAAGGAGGCCGTGTCCCTTTGCTTGGCCGAGGGTCCAACCGATTTCAGATGGTCCATGGCGACGATGTGGCCAAGGCCTGTCTGTTGGCAGCGACACTGGATGGTATCGCCGGTCGCGTCTACAACATTGGAGCTATCGACGTGCCGCCATTACGCCAGGTCGCCGAGACCCTCCTCGAGTGCGTCGGGTCGCAGGCGCGGGTGGTTTCCGTTCCAGTCTCACTTGTTCGCGTGCTGACGGCAGTATTGCGGCCGTTGGGCAAGGCGCCGTTGACGCCTGAACATCTGGCCATTGCTATCCACGACTATGTCTTGGACACATCGCGGGCGCATCGCGAGTTGGGCTGGTACCCCCGGTATGGCGTTGTGGATGCGCTGCTGGACACATACCGCGCTCGCCACACGGCGGCTCATCCTGAGACTTGACATGCTGACGGATTCATCGAGACTCGAAACTAGGAGATCGCAGACCATAGCAGGAGCTGAGAGCATATGAACCTTCCACATGACTACAACGAGCGTGTCTATGCCGGTGTGTTGGGTAAGATCATCGGTGTCTACCTTGGCCGTCCTTTTGAGGGGTGGCCGCATGAGCGGATTCTGAGGGAGCTGGGCGAGATCTGGTACTACGTCCACGACCGGTTGGGGAAACCCCTCATCGTGACTGACGACGATATCTCGGGGACCTTCACTTTCCTGCGGGCCTTGCCCGATCATGGCTACCGGCAGGATATCACGCCAGCGGAGATTGGGCACACTTGGCTCAATTACCTGATCGAGAAGCGCACAATCCTGTGGTGGGGGGGCCTGGGGAACTCAACGGAACACACGGCCTATCTCAGGCTCAAGCATGGCATTGAGGCCCCCGCAAGTGGCTCGATGGCGGTGAATGGGAAGGTGGTGTCAGAGCAGATCGGCGCTCAGATCTTCATTGACGGATGGGCGATGGTCGCGCCCGGTGATCCGGAGCTGGCGGCTGACCTCGCAAGACGAGCCGCCAGTGTGAGCCACGATGGTGAGGCGGTTTACGGAGCGCAGGTTCTGGCAGCGATGGAGGCGCAGGCTTTTGTCGAGCGCGACATCAACACGCTGCTTGATGTCGGGACCTCGTTTATTCCGCAAGACTCTGTGATCTATCGTATGATCGCAGATCTGCGGAGTTGGCGTGAGGAGACCGCGGACTGGCGGGAGGCCTTCCGGCGTCTTGCTGCCAACTATGGCTATGACCGGTATGGTGGTAACTGTCACATCGTGCCAAACCATGGCTTGATCATTTTGAGTCTCCTCTATGGCGAGGATGACTTCCAGAAGACATTGATGATCGTCAATACCTGCGGCTGGGACACGGATTGCAATTCCGGCAACGTTGGCTGTCTGATGGGGATCAAGAACGGACTGGCGGGCATCGATGCCGGGCCTGATTGGCGTGGGCCGGTCGCCGATCGATTGTATCTCCCCACCGCTGATGGTGGCCGTGCCGTCACTGACGCGGCCACTGAAGCGTGTCACATCATCAATGTGGCTCGTCGTTGGGCAGGTGAAGTACCCCTGGCGCCGAAGGAGGGAGCGCGCTTCCACTTCGAGTTTCCCGGTGCTGTACAAGGCTTCCGGCCTGAGGACCCGGGCCTGGCCCGCGTTGAGAACGTCACAGGGCATAGTGCCCAGGGACGGCACAGTCTGGCCATACACTATCGTCACTTGGCGAAGGGCCGAGCGGCACGGGTCACGACGGCGACCTTTGTCCCACCCGAAGCCATCCAGATGCCGGGTTATGGCCTGATCGCTTCCCCCACACTCTATCCAGGTCAGACAGTGCGGGCGTCGCTGGCGGCTGACGAACGGAACCCGTGCCCGGTGGTCTGTGCGCTGACCCTCGGCCACTACGGGGCGCAGGACTGCCCGGTGTGGCGAGATGGTCCGGAGGTCACGTTGGAGCCCGGGGCTGCAACCACGCTTACCTGGCGTGTGCCTGATCTGCACGGTTACCCCACGGCGGCTGTAGGGATCGTGGTGCGCGGTGCGCGAGGCGCCAGCGGTGTGCTCTATTTGGACTATCTGACGTGGGACGGAATGCCCGACGTAGCGCTCACATGTCCAGAGGCAGGTGGCAGCCTATGGCGACAGGCCTGGGTCAATGGCGTGGACCATTTCCTGTCGTGGCCCCCGGAGCCCTACCGATTGATTCAGGATGAGGGTACTGGTCTGCTGATTCAGGGCACGCGCGAGTGGCGGGACTACAGTGTAGAGGCGGATGTGACGCCGCACATGGTGGAGGCAGCGGGCATTGCGGCGCGCGTCCAGGGGATGCGTCGTTACTATGCCCTCTTGCTGCGCAAGGACGGCCATGTGGAATTGGTCAAGACGGTGCACACGCCTAAGGTATTGGCAAGGACGCCGCTGAGCTGGGAACTCGGCGCGACCTACCATCTGAAGCTAGAGGTGCACGGTGCCCGACTCAGAGGGTGGATCGATGAGGACCTGGTGTTCGATCAAGCGGACGAGGACCAACCTCTGCTCACCGGAGCAGTTGCCCTGGTGATCCAGGAGGGACGAACTGCGACGCGCTGTGTGCGGGTTCGACCACTCTGAGCGCCTCGTGCGTGGGCACTGCATACCTGTGCAGAGGGATTGAGCACGTAGAGAGAGACACAAGACATAGCAGGAGGATGGATGGGTAGCCTCAAGAGCCGGATGATCCGTCAGGTGCTACGGGGTTTGAGCAGCGAGGAGGCGTTGAATCTGGCGGCAGAGTTTGGCCGCGAGTGGATCACACGTCTCTCGCCGCAGGAGAGGGCCGCCTTCTTGAGCAGGTTGGTGGAGGAGAACCTCAATGCTGCCCTGGAAGGGCTGGACCGAGAACAACGGGCATTGCTGATGAACCAACTGTTGCCGGTGCTGATGCGCCATTTCCCGTTGGCGGACCTCGATTTCCTGGGGGCCCTGTCTCAGCTCTCAAAGACCTCGGAGGGCGAGGCGCAGCCCTAGGAGTCAGTGCGTCGTATCAGGATGTGTGCAGTGGAGTGGTAGGGAGCATAGATCTGAGAGAAGGGAGGCTATGATGGAAAGACAATCATTCAATCAGGCGTGGCGTTTCTACCTGGGCGATCCATTCAGCTGGGGACGAAAGATGATCCCGTTGTCAGAGTGGCGTGTTCTTGATCTACCTCACGACTGGAGTATCGAACTGGATCGTAGACCGGACAGTCCAAGTGGGGTCGCCAATGGTTGGTTCCCGATGGGACGGGGTTGGTATGCCAAGTCGTTCGTGGCGCCTGAGTCCTGGCGGGGCAAGAAGGTCTTGATCGAGTTTGAAGGCATCTACATGAATGCTGAGGTGTGGCTCAACCGGAACTTCCTTGGTCGACATCCGTATGGCTACACAACCTTCGTCATGGACCTGACACCATATCTGCGGATTGGTGAAGAGAATAATCTGTTAGTCAAGGTTGAGAATAGCGCGCAGACGAACAGTCGGTGGTATTCAGGCTCGGGGATCTATCGCCCGGTGTGGCTCTATGTGGCTGAGCCAATCCATGTAGCGCATTGGGGTATCGGGATCACTACGCCCGAAGTGTCGCAAGAACGTGCCCTGGTTCGGGCTGAGGTGCGTCTTGAAAACGACAGCGACACTATGTCCACAGTAGTGCTCGGGACGTCAGTGTTGGATCCGGGCGGCGTGGCTGTTGCGAAAGGTACGCGCGAAGTGACCATCGAGCCAGGACGTACCGCTGTGGTGGTTGAGGAGTTCGAGATAGCCAATCCTCAGCGATGGTCTCCTGAGACACCGCATCTCTATGAGTTCCAGGCCACGGTCCGCCAAGGGGAGCAGGTGGTCGATGTGGAGAGCGCACGGTTTGGTATCCGAAGCCTGCTCTGGTCGGCGGAGGGGGGCTTCTTGCTCAATGATGAGCCTATTCTCTTGCGAGGAGGCTGTGTCCACCATGACAACGGCGTGCTCGGGGCCGCGTCCTATCCACAGTCTGAAGCCCGGAAGGTGGCGCAGCTTAAGGCGAGTGGGTTCAATGCCGTGCGCTGTGCGCATAACCCACCGGCGCCTGCATTCCTTGATGCCTGTGACCGCCTGGGGATGTTGGTGATCGATGAGGCATTTGACTGTTGGCGTGAGGGCAAGACGCCGTTTGACTATCACATGGTCTTCGACGACTGGTGGGCGCGCGATATTGAGAGCATGGTATTGCGTGATCGCAACCACCCCAGTATCGTGATGTGGAGCATTGGAAACGAGGTGACTGAGCGCGATGGACGATCTGGCGGAGCCCAGATCGCCCGAATGCTGGGTGATGCCGTGCGTGAGCTTGACCCTTCGCGTCCTATCACCTGTGCCATTTGCGGCGTATGGGACGAGTTGAAAACCTGGGAGGACACCGATGTTGTCTTCGCCGCGCTGGATATCGGAGGTTACAATTACCAGTGGGAGCGCTACGAGTCAGATCATGCGCGGCACCCGGAGCGTTTGATGGTTGGTACCGAGTCCTTCCCGTTGGAGGCCTTGGAGAACTGGATGCAGGTGGAGAAACATCCCTGGGTCATCGGCGACTTCGTGTGGACCTCTCTGGACTACCTGGGCGAATCAGGCATCGGGCGTCAGCACACGGAGGGAGAGAAGGCCGATTTCTTGGGAGAGTTTCCATGGCATCAGGCCTACTGTGGTGATCTGGATCTGTGCTATTTCAAGCGTCCTCAGTCGTACTTCCGCGATCAGGTGTGGGGCGTCGGAGACCCGCTCTACATCGCGGTGCACTATCCAGTGCCCGAAGGCAAGACACCGACAGTCACGCGCTGGGGGTGGCCGGACGTGGATGCCCGTTGGACATGGCCGGGTCATGAGGGCGAGACGTTTAAAGTGGATGTTTACTCACGCTGTGAACGCGTGGAGTTGTTCCTGAATGGACGGTCCCTTGGCATCAAGCCTACCACACGCGCGGAGAAGCTGACGGCGTCCTTTGAGGTACCCTATGAACCAGGCACGCTGCGGGCTGTGGGGTATGCCGGTGACGAAGTCGTGGCAGAGAAGACCCTGGCAACGACCGGGTCCCCGTATGGTGTCCGCCTGACCCTGGAGCAACCAGCGCTTCCGACAGCGCCAGCTGACCTCCGGTTTGTGCGGGTGGAAGTGGTAGATGCCGAGGGGCAGATGGTGCCGTACGCCGATGATGAAATCTTCTTCACCGTGAAAGGTCCGGGCACGATTGCGGCCGTCGGGAGTGCGAACCCCACGACGCCTGAGCGGTACCGGGGGAATCAGCGTCGGGTGTTCCGAGGACGGTGTCTGGTGGTCGTCAAGTCGAACGGGGATGCTGGTGAGATCACTCTGCGGGCTCAAGCTGATGGATTGGAGGATGCGACGCTGGTGATTCCGACGGGGTGACACGTGCGTAGCTGCGTGATGTAGCATCGGGCTTATCACGCGGTATAATCTTCGCGTATGGCACGTAAACCAACGGTCATTCTGCTCGCTGGGCTGCTTCTGTGCATCGTGGGTGCACTGGGGGCAGCCCAGTGGCATGCTCGTCTCCGTTATCTTACACGGGGTTGGGAGAGTGACTTCCCCGATCCCGTGTACGATACCCCCGGAGCCACCGGCACGACGATGCCGCGGGCTTGTGTCAACGCTCCCTTGCTGTTCTATGACGCTGAGGATCTGGGCTGGGCACTCGACACGATTGAGGCCGCAGGCTTTGGGTGGGTGCGCCTGGATATCCCATGGATGATGGTTGAACCTGTCCCTGGGCAGTGGGAGTGGGCAGCGGCTGACCGGGCCGTGCAGGCGGCGCATGCCAGGGGGCTGCGTTTGTTGGCGGTGCTGGCGCATCCGCCAGAGTGGTCCCCCCTGCCGCCTGACCCACAGACCTATGCACAATACGCCTCAGCGGTTGCCATGCGGTATGGGGACGCGATTGCTGCCTATCAGATCTGGCACAATCCAAATCTGGCTGCAAGCTGGGGCGGGCAGGCTAACGCCTTTGAGTACGCAGCCCTGCTGGCACAGGCCGCTCAAGCCATTCGTGCTGTCGATCCTGATGCCCGTATCGTGTTGGGGAGCTTGGCACCAACGGCTGAGCGGGGGGAACGCAACTATGCCGAGGATCTCTTCCTGGAGATGCTGTATGCGGCTGGCGCGGCCCCGTACTTCGACATCGTCGGTGCACAACCCTATGGCTTTACCACCGGCCCTGATGACCGCCGCATCTCCGACGGCTTGCTGAACTTCTCGCGTGTTATCCGGCTGCGCGAAGTGATGACGGACCACGGAGAGGAAGCTAAGGCGATCTGGGCGGTCAATCTAGGGTGGAACAGTAAGCCTGACGACTGGCCCGGGCCGAAGTCCATCTGGGGCGAGGTGGACCCTGAGACACAGGCTGTCTACACCGTGGACGCATTGGCCCGCATAACCCGTGAGTGGTCCTGGATGGGGGTAACCTGTGTTACGGCGCTGCAGCCGCGCCCGGAGGGCGTCTTAGGGTCGGCAGGGGAGGTGCCTGATGCCGAGGAACATTGGGGTTTTGCCTTGATCGGCCCCGACAGTATCCCCAGACCCGTCTACCATGCGCTGCAGGCATGGCTGCAGCGTCCGTCTGTGGCTACGCCTGGCGTCTATCGGGCCGATACGGATCTGGCAACGTTCGAGGGGACCTGGACGTTAGGTCCCCAGGGTGCCGATATCGGCGAACATGGCGAGCACCGTGTGCGCCTCCCGTTTGAGGGGACCGGGGTTGCTCTTACAGTGCGCCGAGGGCCCTATCGCGCGTTCCTCTATGTTACGGTGGATGGGGAACCAGCACCGGCTCTGCCGAGAGATCCTTCGGGGCGTGCCTACGTCGTGTTGTATGATCCGCTGGCTGCCATCGCGACGGTTCCACTGGCGAAAGGACTACCGCCGGGGCGTCACGTGGTCGAGGTCGAAGCTGATCGAGGATGGGGACAATGGGCTCTGGCGGATTGGCGCGTCGTCTGGGAACCACCATGGGGGCATATCGCATGGGTGGGGTATCTCGCCTTTGGCGCAATGGGTGCTGTGGGGCTGATCCTGGTGATTCGAGCTGCCCCTCGTGTGTCTTGGGGGCGCCTCGGGTCTTGCCTCAGAGGCTGGCTGGAGCGCCTCGGAAGCTGGGGGCAGGTTGCGTTGACCTGCGTGGCCGTGGGGGTCACGCTCCTGGCAGCCTGGCAGACCCTGATCGGGGAAAGCGCCTTTCGGCGGCTAGGGGAACGAGGGACTGTGGCTGCCCTGGTGTTGAGCGCTTTTGGATTCTACCTGTCGCCATGGTTCGCCCTGGCGCTGGCTTCGGGCGGGGTGATGTCGGTCCTGCTGGTTTTGCGTCCGGACCTGGGCCTCGCGTTAACCATTGTCTCTGCGCCGTTCTACCTGCATCCTCTCTCACTCTTCGGTAAGTCATTCGCGCTTTCCGAGCTGGTCCTGTTGCCCACGCTGATGGGTTGGGCTTTGCAGTGGCTGTCACAGGCTGTTCAGGCGCGGCGGTCGCCCTGGAGACTGCTGACACCGCGACAACGTCAGTTGGCTGTGCCCCTGTTCTATCTGGTGGTCGTGGGATTGGTGTCCGCACTCCAGGCCGAGCACCTGCGGGAGGCCCTCCGTGAGTTGCGACTCGTGATATTGGAACCAGCGCTGTTCTTCCTGGCACTGGTTACCATGCCGCTGAGCAGGAACCAGCGGTGGCGTTTGCTGGATGCACTGGTGCTCTGTGCGGTGATTGTGGCGTTCATAGGATTGGTGCAGTATGTGCGAGGCGATGTCATCACCGCCGAGGGAGGGATCGCTCGTCTGCGAAGCGTGTATGGCTCACCTAACAACGTGGGGTTGCTGATGGGCCGGGTACTGCCGCTGGCGCTGGCGGTGGGGTTGTGGGCCGGTGGGGGAGGGCAAGCCTCGAACATGTCGATGTGGTGGCATGACCTGCGCCACAGCCCCCGCCGTGTGCTCTATCTCGCTGCGCTGCTACCCATCGGTGGGGCCCTGGCACTGAGTCTGTCGCGAGGGGCGTTGATCCTGGGTGTGCCGGCTGCCTTGATCACGCTGGGCCTGCTCGCCGGCAAACAGTGGCGGCGGGTCACCCTGGTTGTGCTCGGCCTGGGGGCGTTGGCCCTCGTGCCCTTGCTGCGCACCCCCAGATTTGCAGGGCTCTTCGAACCAACGCAAGGTACAGGCCGTTTCAGGGTGGCGCTATGGCGCAGCACTCTCATGATGGTTACCGATCACCCCCTGCTGGGTGTGGGACCAGACAACTTCCTGTATGCGTACCGGACACGGTATGTCCTTCCGACAGCCTGGGAGGAATTCAACCTTTCTCATCCTCATAACGTATTCCTGGACTATGCTGCCCGCCTGGGCTTGTTGGGCGTGGTCGGGTTCCTCTGGACCCAGTTCGCGTTCTGGCGGCAGGCGCTTCCGCTTTTTCGCACTGATGACCCTACGCGGCGGGCTCTGGTGTTGGGTGTTGTGGCAGCTATGGTAGACGTCCTGGCGCATGGATTGGTGGATATGGCTGTGCTCAACGTCGACCTGGCCCTGATCTATGCGCTTCTGTTGGGTCTGATGGTGCGAGTGGAAGAAGACTGGAGCGAAGATCCTCAAGGTGGGCATATGGAGGGTGTGCGGTGAGTCTGGTGATGCGCTGGTGGTGTCTGATGGTGGCTATCGTCGTTGCCGCCGCTGGTTGCGGCGGTCAGGGCGTTGACGGAGCCCTTACTCCGACAGCGGGCGCGACTGTGCTCAGGCCCACGGTCACGGATGCGGTGACGCCTACCAGCTCGACACCGTCCATTGCGACGGTGGGGTTGGCCCTTGATCCTGGCTGTACGCCCGAAGGGGGTGTGGTCGGGGTGGCGGTGACGGTAACGCATGTCTCTGATCTGTACGGCGTGGAGCTGCATCTGGCGTTTGATGCGTCGCGGCTTCAGGTGGTCGATGCTGACCCGGCGACGCCAGGTGTTCAGATCGAGGACGGGACGTTGCTGAAAGTGGGGTTCACTCCGGTGAACCAGGCCGACAACGAGGTCGGCAGAATAGACTATGCAGTGGCTCAGATGCCACCCACCGCGCCAGCAACCGGAGACGGCGTGCTGGCGCAAATCCGGTTCAAAACTCTCACAAGTGGCGCAGCAGCGGTGACGCTGGAAAGCGCCCTGTTGGCGGCCTCGGATGGGCACGCGTTGTCAGTCAGATCAGAACCGATGACGGTGACGGTACTGGTGCCCTGAGCTCGTCAACCGCCCACGTTAAGATTGATCTGTCCTACACCGGCGTGTATGGTGACATTCAGTGTTGTGCCAGTTTCGGTGTAGGCGGGGTTGACCCATACGCCGCCGCCTTGGTGGTGGAGACCATTGCAGCGAAGGCGGCCGATGCCTTTGCTCGCCACGACTTTCACGCCGATCTCAGTTGGGAGCTGCAACGTGAGCGTGCCCGTTCCCCCATGGATGTCCGCCGTGACATCGTGCTGCCACTCACCTCTGAGATCCACCGTCAAGTTTCCGACGCCCATATCGATGTGAACGCTCCCTAGCTGCGGGTTATCTGTGAGCATGAGTGTGGCTTCACCCACACCGAGCTTAGTGCTGAGTCGCCTCAAAGGCAGTTTTGCTAGATTCAGTTCTGCGTTTCCAACACCGCTCTTGACGTGCAGGTCCATCGGTACATCTCCTGCCAGCCGGATGCGCCACGTGTTCTCAGCGCGGCGTCCGACGGTAGTGTGCGCGCGGGGTTGGCGCACCGTCAGGTAGGCTGTGGCATCGCGGTGTTCGAGACTGATCTGCGGCTGCCACGCCGCCACATTGTAGGTAAACTCTGCATCCAGGAGCGCCTCAGAGCCTGCCTGTACATAGAGTTTGCCAATGCCCATCGCCAGATGTATGTCAACCTGGTCCACACCTGCTGGCAAGGGGATAGTCTTCGTTTCATGACGGAGCTCTTCTGTTTCTGGCATCCTTACCTCCCACATATTGATTGGGCAGCCCAAGGCTGTTAGAACGATCTACCCATACCTAGCGCAACGCCGATGACCCGTCTGGGATACCACAAGTTGTTTCTTTGCGAATGCTCTATCTATTACGCAGCATCGGTGTGACAGATTCTGCAGACAGCATACCCCTTCGGCCCCGCGAGTCAACCCCCCGCTCTGTGCCACGTGAAATCTCACCGAGGAAGCCAGGGTTACATCAATGAGCACGCCCCACATCTAACCTGCCAGACGATGAGCAGAGCCGTGCTAAACTTCGACGCGAGATAAAGCCCATGATCCGCTGCAGGAGCTAGAGCAGCCCGCGTGAGCTGGCTTTGACGTGGTTGAGAATTCGGTGTATTCTTTGTATTGATTGCTGCGGAGGACGTCGTTCTACGTCGAGCATTGCTCTCGGGAAGGGTACGAAGTTGTGAAACGTGTGACCTTGTGGCGCTTGGTCTCGGCAGCGATGGCAATCGCTCTGCTTGTCATTGTGGCAGCCCTTGCGTGGGCGGTGTTTGCGCTATGGCGGGACACAGGGGGTATTGATGTTGATCCACGTGCACTCTGGCGTCAGTGGGTACCCCAGCCGACGCCTACCATCATCCCCAGCAGTGTCACCATCGTGCGGGCTGTGCAACGGCTTAGCCGTCTTGAGACTGTCTCTTACCACATGGAGA
>CAYLRT010000011.1:34786-39395 GCA_964385885.1 uncultured Anaerolineales bacterium
GTGCGGGCTGTGCAACGGCTTAGCCGTCTTGAGACTGTCTCTTACCACATGGAGAAGGTCATCACAGCTGAGACGGGTCAGGGCCCGCTGGGGTTTCTGTTCGGAGATAAGTTGCTCTTGATTGCCTATGGTGAAGTGATCGGTGGCGTAGACCTGGGTTCGCTTGGGCTTGACGACGTCTACTGGGCGGGGGATGGAACCGTGTTCGTGCGCCTCCCCGAAGTAGAGGTCTTCGTTGCCACGTTGGACAACGCGCGGACCAGGGTCTACGATCGCCGTACAGGGCTGGTTGGGCTCAACCCTGAGCTTGAGTCCGAGGCCCGGCGTGAGGCTGAACGGTTAATTCTGGAGGCTGCCCTCGCTGAGGGCCTGAAAGAGGAGGGCCGTGCTAATGCGGAGGACTTCCTGCGTGCTTTCCTGGAGGGGTTAGGTGCGAGTCGGGTGGTGTTCACCGATACGCTCCCGCTGGTGCAGCCTACGCCGTCGGCTGTGAGTGAGTAGGGGGAGCTATGCGTTTGAAGCAGATTCCTGAGGATTTCCAGGTCGAGGAGTTGATAGAGCTACCGCTCAGCGAGGAGGGGGCATATACTTATTATCGGATCAAGAAAGCTGGGATTGCCACGCTGGATGTACAGAATGATCTAGCTGAACGCCTCAAGGTCACGCCGAGCGGATTGGTCTTTCCTGCACTCAAGGACCGTCACGCCGTGGCGGTGCAGTATGCAAGTGTGCGCAAGCGGGGGCCGGAGACTGTCAAAGGAGAGGGGTATGTTGCCAGTCGGGTCGGGCGGGGCTCACGGGCACTTCGTCCGAGCGACCTGCAGGGCAATCGGTTTACTCTGGTGGTGCGTGCGGTGCCCCCTGGATTGAGCAAAACATTGGCAGACGCTCTACTCAAGTTGCAGAACTATGGGATGCCTAACTACTTCGATGATCAGCGCTTTGGCTCCCTTACTGCGCGAGGATTCATCGGGAAGGAGATCCTCAAACGAGATGCCGAAGCGGTGCTGCGGATGTACCTGGCAGAGCCTATGGTGGGTGACCCACGCCATGTGCGGGAGTTTAAGCGACTTGTGACCTCACATTGGGGGCAATGGGGCTATCTCCTCCATCAGGCTCCCCGTCCCTCTAACTTCCGCAGCGTGATTACGTATCTCAAAGATCATCCCCATGACTATCGGAAGGCTGTCAATCTGATTCGGGATCGCCTGCTCTCTATCTATCTGGCAGCCTACCAATCATGGGTGTGGAATCACATTGTAGGCTTCTACTTGGAGTCCGAATTTGGTCCAGCGACTCGTTATGTGCCAATTATGCACACACGATTTCCGCTTCCGGAGCCGGGGGCGGCGCTTGCTGCACTGCAGGGGGTATCCCTGGACTTGCCGCGTCTGACGGCACGCTATGAAGGCGCTTTCGCAGAGGCGGCTGCGAAGGCGTTTGAGATGGAGGGACTTGACGTACGTGATTTCAAAGCTCGCATCCTGCGGCGTGCCTACCTGGCCAAAGGGCAAAGAAGCGTGACCTTCGCGCCGGGTGATGTGGAGGTCAGTACCCCTTCCTCGGATGAACTCAACGAAGGGCAGGAGCGTGTAACCGTGAGCTTTACATTGCTGCCTGGACAATATGCAACGCTGGTGATGAAAGCGGTGGCTTCCTTGGTGGAAGCGCGTATCCGCGTGCGCTGAGGGCCTGCTGCGCGACTGATGTCCCGCTCTTGTCGTTACGGGCCCAGCCAACCGAGTCGCTGGAAAGCCGCCATGGGGCAGGTAATGCTCGCCATGTAGACAGGATTCTGCCGGTAGTCCCCATCGGGATGGAGACATTCCCATGGGGCCCCGTGGTCTCTACCCCGTCTGAAGTCATCGTCGCGCAGGGCGTGGAGATACTCTGAGACCAGATCCTGGGCCAGTTTTGGGTCCTGGCGCATCACAGTGAAACACACCCATCCAACGGGTGTGCCCCAGTATGCGCCGTTCTGGTAACGGTTCTTGGGTACACCTCCCACGGTCTTTTCCCAGGCACTGTCCTCACTGAAGTCAGCGTCAGTCGGCACATGGCGAATATGGCCGTTCCAGGCGATCGTACCGCGCTGCAGCGCGCTGGTGAGGGCAGAGGCTACTTCGAAAGCAGCCGAGCCCGTGAGGATACCGGAGTAAACAGCAAAGGCAGACCCCCAAACGTCGGGTTGGGCACTCATGCCAGTGCTGGCGTGGAGCAGACCCGAGGGGGACATGAAGACACGGGGGACATTCACAGCAATGTTGTGTGCGATCGTCCGGTAATGGGTCGCCTGCTCATGGTGCCCGACACGCTTATGAAGGGCTGCCATACGTAGGGCAGCACGGTGCCGCAGCAGTGAACAGACCAGGTGATATCCGGTATGAATGACAGTGTCTGTGAAGCCAAATCCGACACCCCGGTGACCTTTCTCGCACCACACCAGGCCCGTGTCGTCTGGTGCTGGCGGCACAGCAAAGGCCTGATCCAGCCGGTCGATCAGACGGTCTTCTCCGAACCGAGTACCCAGCACAGCGAAGTCTCCATAGACTACCGCCATATACCAGGCCATCTCGATGAAGTAGAAATGGTCGTCCAGGGCGGGCAGGTCACCGAACGGCTGGCCCTGGCGCATGGGATCCATAGAGCCTGGGAAGAAGATCGCCTGACCATCGAAGGTGATGTGATCGGCGATTGAACCCGCTGGTATGAGGCTGCCGCTCTCGGTGTATCGGGGAACGGTAGCTTGCAGGCGTGCAGTCAGTAGAAGGGCGTGCCGCAACTCTGGGCCGGTGATGAGTCCGCTGCCCAGCGACATGGCGAAGTCGCGGATCCAGAACGCTGGATAGCATGTGCGCCCTCCAGGGCGGATAAGAGTGGCTCCCGTGCTGTTCGGTGGCTGCCCTGCGACTGATTCTCCAGGGCGCACACGGGATGCCTCTACAACGGCGCGGGCCAGCTCTTGCAGATAGCGGAACCTGCCTTGCAGGGGCAGATCCCCATCGCCTGGGGCATCAGGGCTTGCTGGTCGCGGGGGTGTCATGGTGCCACCAAACGCTCAGACGCAAGCCCCGAGCTGTGCGCTCGATCGTTCCGAAGTCCACCATGGCTGCCACCAGTCGCAAGTTGCATGCGTGGCTTTCCTCTTCCCCTACTAGACCGCCGTAATAAGACTCCAGCTCGGTCCGCTGGGGTGATGCGAGCGCTCGTTGTGCCTCTGTTATCTTGTCATCGGACAACGTGCAGCCCTGGGCCTCCACGGTGATGCGAATACCCCCCTGGGACTCTGTGATGTCCACAGAGACACAGGTAGGATGTCCTGTTAACATGAATAGCAATAGCTCATGAGTAAGTCGAGCGATCTTTGTCTTTTCCTGCAACACAGCTGTTGTACCTCCATAGACAACCTCTAGGGGCTGCCATGTTCCTCGCGCCATGCGGTCCACCAATCAGCGATGGCGACGATCAAGGTGGCTGTGAGCCCACCTGCAAAGCCATTGTTGTATAGATTGAGCCCGGCATGCCAGGGGCCGGTGCGCATGACGAGAGCGAGATGCATGATGCCTGCTGCCAAGCCTGCCAACGGACCGAACTCTCCACTGATTGGTGCCAGAGTCGTGGCGAAGAGAGCGGCCAACAGGGGGCCTGGTTCATGTGCAGACCATACCATGAGTTTGGCCCCAAGGAACACACCCAGCATGGTCGGCGCTGCGTTGCGTGGGTGCTTGCCAAAGGCACCAAAGCCAGCCATGGTGAGCAGTGCGCCCACTACCGGGCCGCTGAAGTCTCCGCCTACCATGACGACGTATAGCCAGCCCATGAGGCCTACCAACCCCATGTTGATCAGGGCTGTGCCTGCCCCGAAGAGCTCTACAAAGTCAGTCGGCAGCGTGCCGGGCCTGGTCATCAGGGTGCGCATCGCCGCTGAGCGGCCAGCGAGCCGGTATCCTAGCCCTACCATCGAGGTGAGATAGATGAGAAGGAAGATACGCAGCGCTTCGTGGTGATCTGTGGACCAGTAGAAGACTGTCTCCAAGTCAGCACCGAAGCTGGTGAGGAGCGACGTAACGAATAATCCAATGAAGCCGCATGTAAGTCCGACGTTATAGAGGTTGAAGCCCTGGTGCAGGCGTAGCATGTAGACGGCCATGGCCGGCAGAAGGAATCCGACAGCAATGCCTGCGAGTATTCCCGCGGGGAGACCAAGTTGGAGGCCGAAGGTCAGTTGAGTGACAAGTGGCGCCAGCGCTGTGCCAAAGAGGGCTACCAGAATGAAACCCTTGAAGGGGCGATGTACTGCTCTGCTGAAGAGCGCAACCCCGGCGATGATGGGCCAGATAGACCATGCGTTCTTACCAAAAAAGCCGAAGCCGGCCATTGTAAACACGGCGGCGATCGTGGGTCCAGACAGCAGCACGCCGGTCGCGCGTACCAGAAGGAGACCCGAGAGTCCGACCAGTGTGGCGTTCAGACAGGCAGCCGCCAGGCCGCCCACGGCAATATAATCGGTCACCAATGGACCTGGGGCGGAGAAGATGCGAGCCAGGCCCGACGGCAGGCCTGCCGACGAGCCAGCCACCAATCCGAACATGGACCACGAAACGACGTA
>CAYLRT010000011.1:39495-48581 GCA_964385885.1 uncultured Anaerolineales bacterium
AGCGTGCGGCGTGCGGATGCCACGGCCCGCGCTGAGACATCAGTGGCATCTACCCGCGTCCCTCGGCGGCATGCGGCCAACGCAACCACGCCGGTGCCACATCCGAGATCGAGCACGTGTGTGTCCCGTTTCACGTGCATGGCCTCGACTAAAGCCTGAGCGCCCTCATCCAGCCGATCCGGGGCGAAGACACCCGTACAGGCCACCAAATGTGTAGGGGCACCATCTACTACGATGTCGGCAGACGTGAACTTAGGCATGGGTATGGTATCCCAGGCCGTCGAGTTGATCGCCATGCCGACATGCCACCCCCCTTTGCGTACGAGAATGCCAGCATGCCCAAAGAGCACTCGTGCGAAATCGGTCGCGCTCTTGACGCCCTCTCGTTTGGCGCCCACGAAGTAGACGCGACCTCCCGGGGCGACCAGCGCACCGGCCGCTTCCAGCAATTCCCGTTGTAACATGCGGCCCCGCGGAAGGTGGACGATGGCGAGGGAGCACATGCCTGGTGTCAAGCCCTCAGGATGCGCCGTGCATAGGATGCTAGGCAGGGGCAGATCAGCCGCATCGAAACTCAGACGGATCATCTCGGCCTCTGCTGCGCTATCGATCCAGCAGACCACCTCCGCCCCGGATCGAGCGGCCCAGAGTGCTGTCGGTGTGATGCCCGAGCCCAGGATGCATACGCGGGAGGGCAAAACACGGGGAAGTGCTCTGAAGAGGGCATCGTGGCGTTCATCGCATCCCACGCAGCCGGGCAAGCGGAGAATGATCTCTGGCCCGCCAGGCAGAGTGCACGGAACACGGGAGATCTGCCTGGATTGCGTCGCTGCTGACGAGTATCTCATATGGACTTTTGCCTGATTTTGTGTTATATTTATATCTCTAATTCGGGCCGCTGCAAGTTGGTGAGGCGACAGCGTGGATAGAGAGAAAGGATGAAGGCGGTTATGTCAGAGGTCCAGGAGTTTACCCGTCGCGTTGTTAGAAATGTTGAACGTGTGATTGTGGGCAAGACCTCAGTGGTCCAGCTTACGATCATTGGGCTGCTCAGTCGCGGTCACTTGTTGATAGAGGATGTGCCTGGGGTGGGCAAGACGATGCTAGCACGCAGTCTGGCGCGTTCGTTGGATTGCTCGTTTGGGCGCATTCAGTTCACGCCTGACATGTTGCCCAGTGATGTAACCGGAGTCTCAGTCTACAATCAAGCGACAGGTTCCTTTGAGTTTCAGCCCGGACCCATTATGTCGCAGATCGTGTTGATCGATGAGATCAATCGTGCGACGCCCAAGACGCAGTCGGCCTTGCTTGAGGCGATGGAGGAACGGCAGATCACTGTTGACGGGGTGACCCATCCTCTTCCAAAGCCGTTCATGGTATTGGCGACGCAGAATCCCATCGAGTACGAAGGGACTTATCCACTGCCAGAAGCACAACTCGACCGATTTCTGATGCGCATCAGTCTGGGGTACCCGGTCCTTCAGGATGAAATCGAGGTGCTTGACCGGCAGCAGTTCCATCATCCGGTCGAGGATCTGGAACCGGTTGCCAGTGTGGACGAACTGTTGCAGGCCCAGGAGGAGATCAAGCGTGTCTTTGTGTCGCCCGCGGTGAAAGAATACATCGTTCGTTTGGTGCATGCCACGCGGCAGCACAGCGACATCTATCTGGGGGCCAGCCCGCGCGGCAGCCTGACGTTATATCGCACCTCCCAGGCGCGCGCGGCGATGTTGGGCCGCGACTATGTATTGCCCGATGATGTGAAGTTCGTGGCTCCGTATGTCCTGACGCATCGGCTGATTGTCAGCCCCAGTGCGCGGTTGCGCAACGTGACGCCAAGTGACGTTCTGGTGGAGGTGCTAGAGCAGTTGCCGGTTCCGGAACCGAGTCGGGAGCAGGTGGTGCGTTGAGGCTTTTTAGACGACGTTCACGCGACGAGAGATCCGCGGGTGCCACGATACGGGGGCCTCGCCGGTTGGCGATGATCAGGTTGGAGAGCAAGCTGGTACCCGTTCTGCTCGTGGTGGTGATCGTTGTGCAGCTTCTGGCTCCCTACAAAGGCTGGAAGATCCTCATCACAGGGCTGGGGGGCGCACTCTTGCTGAGCTGGCTCTGGGCCCTGTCACTCCGCCGGGGACTTGACCTCAGCCGGCAGATGCGTTTCGGCTGGGCGCAGGTTGGTGATCGACTCGTTGAGCGTTTCACGTTGCACAATGAGGGCTGGGCACCCGCCCTATGGGCCGAGATCCACGACAGCTCCACGCTGCCTGACTACAGAGTGAGTCGGGGCACTGGTGTAGGGGGACGAGAGATCATTCGCTGGCACACCGAGGCAATCTGCATGCGTCGGGGGTTGTTTACGTTGGGCCCCACGAGTTTACGCTCTGGCGATCCCTTCGGGATCTTCTCGGTATCCATTGACTTTCCCTCTTCTCTGCCTCTGCTTGTGTTGCCGCCGGTGGTGCCCTTACCGGACATCCAGGTGGCCCCTGGTGGTCGTTCCGGAGACGCGAGGCCAAGGGCAAACGTGCTGGACTACTCGGTTAGTGCGGCGAGCGTGCGCGAATATGTGCCAGGAGACAGCCGTCGCTGGATCCATTGGCGTACCACAGCGCGCCAGCAGAGGCTCTTTGTGCGGCAGTTCGACAGCACGCCGGCTGCCGACTGGTGGATCCTGCTGGATATGGATCGCCACGTGCAGGTGGGCGAGGCCGAAAACACCACGGATGAGTACGGCGTGATCCTGGCGGCTTCTCTGGCCGATCTTGGGATCCGACGACGAAGGGCTGTGGGACTAGTGGCGCAAGGAGAAGACTTGGTGTGGATTTCCCCCGCAGAGGGTGAGGGGCAACGTTGGGAACTCCTTCGAGCTCTGGCCCTGGTCTCACGTGGGTCGCAGTCGCTGGAAGAGGTCCTGGGGCGGGTAGCCCCAAGCGTTGGCCGTAATGCCAGTCTGTTGATAGTCACGCCTTCGACAGACACACGGTGGGTTAGTAGATTGCTCCTGCTTATGCGACGTGATATCGTACCTACGGTGTTCTTGTTGGACTCTCATTCCTTTGGGGGTGCTGGTGACATGGGAGCCGTGAAGACTGCCCTTCAGCAGCTAAATGTGCAGCATTATGTTATTACTCGCGATGTGCTCGACCGCCCTGAGGTCCGGCCTGGTCGACGTGGCCACTGGGAGTGGCGAGTTTCGGGCACCGGTAAGGCTATCGCTGTCGAACGTGATCACGGGGCAAGTCACCAGCGGTTTGCGTGGCGGACGCTCACATGAGTTATCTGTACCGTCGTCGCCCTCACCTGTTTCGACGGCTGATCAAGACCTTGGGGCCCCACGGTGTGTTGGTGTGGGGGATCTCGGTCAGTGTCATACTGAGCCTCACCTCAGGCGTGGTCAACGCGCTCACTGGACTTGATGGCACGCTTCTCCTGAGTACTTCCGTCGTGGCTCTCACGGTTAGCTGGGTGCTGGCATTGTTTCCTCTGTCGACCTGGGTGGGGGCCTTTGTCAGTCTGGCGGTGGGACTGGGATACCTGGTTGTCCGAGTCGGGCGATTGCTCCCCTCGTTGATGGTGATCTGGCGCGCTTGGGTAGAGGTTGCGCTGCAGTTGCTGCGCTGGTATTGGACCGCCGAGCTTCCTGAACTGCCTCCGCTGGCTCAATTCTACCTGGATTTCTGGCGCGACATGGGTGTTGTTCTTGGTCGTACTGTGTCATGGCTGGCGAGCCTAGTTGCGGGACGCGGTGCGTTTGACGTCGTTGGGTCTGCCATGGTGTGGGGTTTGGTGGTTTGGTTCTACAGTGCCTGGGCTGGCTGGGTGATCGCACGGCATCACAAGCCCCTGATAGGGATATTGCCCGGCGCCCTGCTCCTGAGCTTTGCCATTTCCTACACAAGATCCAACCCCTATGTTCTGCTGCCGGTGCTGGGCCTCACCTTGCTGTTGATGGCGCTCACAGGGCAACAGCACCGAGAGCATCGGTGGGCACGGTGGGGGATTGATTTTTCACAGGGACTGTGGGGAGAACTGGCGATGGCCGCCACTGGCCTGGCGATCGGCCTGGTGATTGTGTCGGCTATCGCCCCTTCTGTAACGGTCGAGAAGATCGCTGATTGGGTTAGGGACGTCACGGACCGCGGGCAGGAGACTCGTACAGAGCAGATCGCGGAGGGCCTGGGGTTGGAGCAGAAGCCTGAGCCTGAGCCCCGGCCTGTCTCTCCTGTGGAAGAGATCCGCGTGACAGGGTTGCCGCAGAGCCATCTGATTGGGGCCGGGCCTGAGTTGCGGCGGTTGATCGTCATGGTGATCAGGACGGGAGAGTTACAACCCGGACTTCCGGAGGATCCGATGATGTTCACCGCCCCGCGTCACTACTGGCGCGCCATCACTTACGATTACTACTTCGGCCGCGGCTGGGCGACCAGCTACACCGAAAGCAAGAGATATGAGCCGGGCGCTGTGATCCAGCAACCTGAGGGGGCTCATCTGCATCCTTTGCGTCAGGAAGTGCGCCTGGTGAGTGATCGACTGGGGGGGCTGATTCATGTGGATGGACAGCTCGTCTCCGTGGATCAACCCAGTGAGATTGCCTGGCGGTGGCCAGATGAGATCTTCGCCGCGACCACTGAAGCGCGACAATATCGAGCGGATTCAGTGTACACAGTGGTAACGGCTGAGGAGCTTCGTGGTGCCCCGACTGAGTACCCAGAGTGGATGCCGGGACGCTATCTCCAGTTGCCAGATGACTTGCCCCCGAGGGTGATGACCCTGGCCCGCGACCTGACGGCCACGGAGCCGACTCCCTACGATCGGGCTGTGGCAATCGAAAGGTATTTGCGCCAGTTTCCCTATACCACCGATGTTGAACAGCCACCGCCTGGCGAAGACATCGCTGACTTCTTCCTGTTCGAACTGCAGGAGGGGTACTGTGACTACTACGCCACAGCTATGGTGGTCCTGGCTCGCGCTGCGGGACTGCCGGCACGGTTGGTGGTGGGGTATGCCTCAGGATCGTACGATGTGCTCAACGCGCGCTATATCGTGACAGAGGCCGACGCCCATGCGTGGCCCGAGATCTATTTCCCCGGCTATGGCTGGATCGAATTCGAGCCCACGGCTGGACGTCCCCCATTCAATCGTGATGTGGAGGAGACGGATTTCATCTGGCCCGATCGTGAGCCTCTGACACCCCTGGTGCCTCCTGAAGAGCGTAAGGGACCACCCGCGAGCTGGATCGTAGGACGTACGCTGCTATTAGGCCTTGCCGGTAGTGTCGGTGTGGTGATCGTGGCGACGAGCGCAGATCTGATTGTGCTCTTGAGTTCTTCGTCGGAGCGGATGATGCAGCGCTTGCGGCAGCGTCTACAGCGGCATGCGAGGCAGCTTGGCCTGTGGGCTGAGCCCGGGATGACAGTGGAGGAGCTGACAGAGCAACTGGCGGAGCGAGTGGAGGCTATCGCTCAAGCGCACGGGTTCTCGGGGATCGAGTTCTTGGAGCCGGCGATGGATGAGATCCATCGGTTAGCGGAGTTGTACGTGCAGGTATGGTACACACCGACTGCCACATTGACGCGAGAGGAGCGGTGGGAGGCGGGCTGGCTGTGGTGGCGGCTGCGGCTCAGGCTATGGCTGGCCCGGCTGTGGCGTCGCGCTGTCACTGAGGAGCCAGCATAGCGACGGTGACACGGGCACTGCTGCGCGAACCTTTGACATAGGTAGCAAGTCCGGTTACACTTCGAGCGATGGATACATCTGACTATCTCTACCGTTTAGCGTTGGCGGCGGGTATTGGCCTGCTGATCGGTGTGCAACGAGAGGCGGTTTACGACGAGCCAGAAGGCAAACTGTTCGCGGGTGCGCGCACTTTTGCCCTCATGGGCATCGCCGGGTATCTAGCTGCCCTCGCTGCTCATCAGACGAGCTCTGGGCTGCCTATCGCTGCAGGGATCCTGGCACTGACTGCCCTGATGGCGCTTTCGTACCGCGAGGATCTGGCGGTGGGGAAGGCCGGGATGACCACGGAGATGGCCGCCACAGTGGCGTACGGGACCGGCAGCCTGTGCTACTGGGGCCTGTTACCCCTGGCGGCAGCGGTAGGCGTGACGGTCACGGCTTTGCTCTCCCTCAAACATGAGATCCGCAGCTTCACTCATGCAATCACCAGCGAGGATATCTACGCAACTGTGAAGTTCGCTGTGATCAGCGTCATTGTGCTCCCGTTGCTGCCCAACCAAAACTATGGGCCGCCACCGTGGGACATCTTTAATCCGTACAGGATTTGGCTGATGGTCGTCTTCATCAGCGGTATTGGGTTCTCGGGCTATGTGCTGATCAAGCTGTTGGGGGCACGACGTGGGATTAGTCTCACGGGTCTCTTGGGGGGCTTGGCGTCCAGTACCGCAGTGACGGTTAGTTTCGCGCAGCGCAGCCGTGAGAATCGTGAGCTGGCACGGCCGTTCGCGTCTGCCATCCTGCTGGCCTGGGCGGTGATGTTCGTGAGGGTGCTGGTGGTGGTACTGGCTTTCTCCCCCTCGTTGGCTCACCACCTGGCGGGGCCTCTTGCCGTGCTGGGTGCATCTGGCCTGGCATACAGTGCTTATCTCTACTTCGCACAGACATCCACCGAACGGGACACGATGGAATTCTCTAACCCCTTCGAGCTGGGACCCGCTATCCGCTTCGGCCTTGTCTACGCTGGCGCCAGGCTGGTCTCACGCGCGGCGCAGGTCTACTTCGGGGATGTTGGAATCTACGTCTCGAGCTTCATAGCCGGGCTGGTGGATGTGAACGCCATTACCCTGTCGCTGGCTGAGCTGGCACAGTCTGGTGGAGACCTGGCTCCGGTGGTGGCTGAGCGGGGCATCCTCATAGCTGCAGGGGCGAACACGCTTTTCAAAGGCGGGATGGTGCTAGCCACTGGCTCACCCGAGCTCAGGCGTGCTGTGGTGCCGGGCTATGTTCTGTTGATCGTGACCGGGGTGGTGCTGATCTTCCTCTTGTAAGGTTGGATCGCGCCGTTTCTGTTATCCTGCTGGGAGGTCTATGGTGATGGCCCCGAATGTGATCCATGTTGCCGTGGTGCAGGCCGCGCCAGTTCTCTTCGACCGTGCACGTACCCTGGACAAGGCATTGCAGCTGACTGCCGATGCGGCAGCGCGGGGGGCGGAGTTGGTGCTGTTCCCGGAGGCGTTCATTCCTGCTTATCCTCGAGGGTTGACGTTTGGTGCTGTGGTGGGCCATCGGGATCCGGAAGGGCGTGTCCTGTGGCAACGGTACTGGGAGAACGCTGTGGAGGTGCCTGGGCCAGAGACTGAAGCGTTGGGGCGAGCCGCCGCGACGCACGGCATTCATCTGGCGATCGGTGTGGTCGAGCGTGATGCAGAGGCCAGCCGCGGTACGCTCTACTGTACCCTGTTGGTCCTCGATTCACGGGGCGAGATCGTATATCGGCATCGCAAGCTGAAGCCCACTGGCACAGAGCGCGTCATCTGGGGTGAAGGGGATGGCAGTGATCTGGGCGTGGCGGAGACGGCTGTGGGGCGCGTGGGTGGTTTGATCTGTTGGGAGAATTACATGCCTCTAGCACGTATGGCACTGTACAGTCAGGGCGTGGAACTCTATCTGGCCCCAACGGCTGACTCCCGTGAGACGTGGCAAGCGACGTTGCGTCATATCGCCTGTGAGGGACGCTGCTATGTGCTGGGGTGCAATCAATATGTCACCAAGGCGATGTACCCGTCCGATCTTCCCGGGATCGCAGAGCTCGAGGATCAGCCAGAGGTGATGTGCCGTGGAGGCAGTGTGATTATCTCACCGCTGGGTGATGTTATTGCCGGCCCGCTCTATGACGCCGAAGGGATGCTCTTGGCTGAGCTCAATATGATGGATCTGGTGCGGGCCAAGTTCGACTTCGACGTGGTGGGCCACTATGCACGCCCCGATGTGTTCGGTTTTTGGGTGAAGGGGCAACAAAGCCAGATCTTCGACGAGCGTGGCTGAGCGAGCGCCTTCCCCTTGTTCCTCGTGTGGTAGAATGTCGTCATCGCATCTCTTGAGCGAGTTCGACGGAGTGTGGTATGCCAACCAACGTAACGCCGCAGTACCGAAAGCTTGAGGAGCAGTATCGCAAAGCCTCTGACCCGGAGGAGAGACTGCGGCTGCTCCAGGAGATGATGGCTGAAATTCCCAAACACAAGGGAACGGAGCACGTGCGTGCAGACCTGAAGCGCAAGATGTCGGAGCTTCGGGCTCAGCTCAGCGTCAAGAAAGGGCCTAGCAGTCGGCAGACCTCTGCTTTCCATATTGAGCGTGAGGGGGCGGGCCAGGTCGTGGTGGTAGGTATGACCAATGTGGGCAAGAGCTCACTGGTCCGAGCGCTTACTGCCGCACAACCTGAGGTGTCGCCAGCTCCCTTCACGACATGGGAGCCGGTTCCAGGCATGATGCTCATCGAGAACGTTCAAGTTCAGTTGGTTGACACTCCGCCGTTGAATGAGGATTACGTGCGTCCAGAGCTCTTTCAACTCATCCGACAGGCGGATCTGGTAGCTCTGATGATCGACCTCCAGGCCTTTCCTATCGAGCAGTATGAAACATCCCTTCGACTGCTGGAGGAGCGCAAGATCGTGCCTGCTCCGCATCAGGAGCGTTATCGAGAGACACACCCCGACCGAACGGGTATGGCCTTCATGCCAACCCTTGTGCTGGCCAGCAAGGTGGATGACGAGGCTTTGGACGAGGACTTCGCGGTCCTGGAAGAGCTTCTGGAGACGGATCTCCCTTTGCTACCTATCTCGGCCTTGACGCTGCGTCACGTGGATCGCTTCAAGGCACAGGTTTTCGACATGCTGGGCATCGTGCGGGTCTACGCCAAACCCCCTGGCAAGGAGCCGGATTTCTCAGCGCCCTTTGTGCTTTACCGGGGTGACACGGTAGAGGTCTTTGCTGCCCAAATACATCGGGATCTTGCCAAGAACCTCAAGGCCGCGCGTGTGTGGGGCAAAGGCGTCTATGATGGCCAGACCGTTTCGCGTGACTATGAGCTGCAGGATGAAGATGTGGTGGAGCTGAGGACCTAGCGT
>CAYLRT010000012.1:0-45425 GCA_964385885.1 uncultured Anaerolineales bacterium
AGCGGTTCAGCCAACGCTAGACTTTTCCAACACTGATTTGTTAGAAGGTATGAATCAGGTTAATATGCATGGGACCAAATTCCTAACCAAAGTCTCTTGCGCTTTCTATGAAAATGTGTATAATAATGATAGGAAGAGTAGTTGAGAAGTATTTCCCTGAGGGTTGATAGACCCTGAATGGAGGGTGGCGATGACGCGGAGAAAAAGAGGATGGCGCCGGTGGTTAGGGGTAGCGGTGGCCATTATTGGTGGATTCCTGGCTGTGGGAGGAGTGCTGGCTGGGACCGTCTCGGATGGCGGCAATTTCGAGGTCGACCTTGACAGCTATAGTTTCAATTCGGATGGCACGAGTACCTGGACCTATACTGTTGTGCTGTTGAAGGACTTACAATTGGCCCTAAGTCATCAAAGTATTGGCATCGATCCGGACTGTGTGGTTGTGGACCCGGAAGACGGAGATTCGTACGTTACTGGCCCCTTTGCATTCACGGTTGAATGGGGTACAGAGCAGAACTCCGGTGAGAATGCCCTTAAGTTTGAGACTGCTGAAGGCGATGGCCCGAAACAGGCCGGGGATTTGATGACATTCACGTTGACGATTGAGGGCGCCAGAGTGGGGGAAGTAGTCTCTGGGACTCTCTTTACCATGAAGTACGGGACGGTTTACGATACCGCTTTGGAGGAGGGTCCGAGCTGTGAGCCGACGGCGGTGCAACTGACCAACGTGCGGGGTGGCAGTGGTGTGCACGTGTCGACTCTGGTTGGTTTCGTGTTGGCCGGTATCGTCGTGGCGGGGGCTGGCGCCTGGGAGTTGCGTAAGCTGCATCAATAAGCTGTCTTAAGTGGCCTCGACGGTTCTTCCAGGTGAGACCTGGAGAGAAGAGAGCACACAGCTGGCTTGTTCACGGGCCGGCTGTGTTTTCTTTATGGTGTCGCGCTGTGATTTGGGTTGTGTCTTCATCGAATGTAGTATAGAATGATGTGCAAGGTAATGCGGTTTGAGCCATGGGGAGAACTGACGGAAGGAGTCTGCATGATGCGTCGGAGGTTCTATCTGACACTGCTGCTTCTTGGGTTGCTCTGTGGGACGTGGTTTTACCCTGCGAGGGCGCAAACCGAGGCACCCCTGGCGTTCGCCGACCCGACGCCCGATACGATAACGTGGCCTGGGTGCATTGAGATCGAAGTTCTGAATAACACCACGCAAAGTCTTACAGTTTCAGTCGAACTCACAACCTTTGTGGATCCCACTTCGGGGGTCTCTGTGGAGCCAGCATCCCTGTTGCAGTCGCTCATCCCCTCATTTACACTCCCACCCGCTGGTCAAACAACGTTGACCCTGGCTACTGCCTCGGGGGCTCAGCCAGAACCAGGCAAATATACGGCGTCTCTTGTGCTGGCAGTGCTCAGTCACAATGCCGTGTTGCGCAAACCCATCACGATAGAAGTGCCTGAGACGATAACTGTGGGAGAGACATCCCTGCCGGATTCCTTGCGGCCCGCCGTCGAGCGCTGGACCCTGAAAGCTGTTCGGTTTCTGCCGTTTGCGGACCCGGCTTGTGTGCGGGGCGTGCTCCTGGGGTGCACGTTGCCATTGGATGGGAAGCCGGTGGCTTTAGAAGATCCGATGCCTGTCGGGCAACTCGTCAACGAGGAGGGGGGAGGGGGGCTTCTCGTGTCAGTTCGGGAGGCTTCTGATCACTATGCCTTGCTTGATCTGGCTTTTGACAGACCTTGGGGGCTGGTGGGGAATTACACTGGTGTGGTGGATCTGGTGCCGGGTGACCCGGATGCAGGCATTGTGGAAATGAGCGTCCATGTGAAGGACAGTATTGTGTGGCCCTTGTTGGCTCTCTGGCTGGGTGTCACCGCCGCACGCCATCTGCAGAGATACCTGACAGTGCGTCGTGATGTGCTGGGGCTTCTACAACGGCTGAATGCGCTGAGCCTAGAATTCGGGAAGCTGCGACGTTCGATCTTTGGCTATAGCGTGAGTGAGGATTTTCATCAGCAGCGTGCCGCTCTTGAAGAGGCAATCCGTGCTTGGGATCGCAGCCACTATGGTCCTCCGACAGATATAGAGATGGGGATGCTGCAGCACAGGATCATCGAGCCCCTTGAGGCCCTGGAGTCCCAATTGGAGATCTGGAAGACTATGCGGCAACGGCTTGACCGTCTTGGACGTCGTCTGGCCATGGAGGCAAGACCTGTCATCGCCAAGGCGACCAAGCCTCGGGGCGTCGATGTGCCTGAGCCCCGCTTCTACACGACGGCGCGCTCCTTGCTCCGCGGGCGGGCGATATGCATGGCGGACCTGCCCGAGTTGGCAAGTCGTGTAGATCAGGCTGCTGAGTTGGCCAGTCTTTGGGGGGGGCTCTACCGGCTGGCCTGTCTGGTGCGCGACGCCATTCGGGAGTTGACCCGACCGACTGTGACGCTGAGTGAGAGCGAGCGAGCGATGCTTGAGACGGCGAGGCATCGGTTGAATTCAGCCGTACGTGATCTATGGGAAGTACGCGATCTTCAAGAGTTGCGAATTCGGGAGACACAGGAAAAGCTGGAGACAGCTCAGGAGCTGACACGGCAACTGATGGATCCGTTTGTGTATGGACGGCGCATACCTGTGAGTGGACGCGCTCTTACTGATGAGGAGTTCGCTTTCTCGAGTGTTGAGAGCGGTGCGGAGATTGCTCCACTGGTTCGGGTGTTCAGTCATATTGACAGTTTCCGCTTACCTCACCTTGATCTTGACCGGTATGAAGCCCTGCAATCCGATTCCCAACGAAGTGAGTATCTACAACGGGCGGTGCTTTTCAGCGAACGGGCCGTGGCATCTGTAGCTATGGTGACTGCGGTGGTGGCTGGGCTGGAGAGGTATTTCTCGACCGATTTTGGTTCGCCAGCGGATTATTTGGCGTTGCTGATCTACGGTGTGGCAACTAAGGCGGGGCTTGAGCTAATCAATGCGGCGGTGAGCAGGTTGTTGGCCCGTTTTGGTTCTCAGTGAGTCCTCTCCGTGTGCGATGGCAATGGGATGATGGACAGACACGCGGCTGGATCGCGTAGCCCAGCCGCGTGTCTATATTTCACTCTAATCGTCGAGCAGTCGTCTTTCGCCCTTGAGCTTGCGTAGATGGGTCAGGTTCTGGGTTACCTCCAGAGTACCTCGGTAGATGCCAGAACTGTCGCGCAGGGCGAAGTAGCGGATGTGGATGAATTGGCGTTCATTGGCTGATTTCTGCTCTTGCCACGAGGGGGTGAACTGAATCCAAAACTCCGCCACATCTCGCTTGCCGGCGCGGAAGTCATCGAGGATGGCCTGAACCTTGTCTACGCTCTGAGGTGGATGGCAGTTTTGCACTTTGCGCCCGATGATCGCGGGAGAACGTGGGAAGATACGTTCCGCGGTCTGGGAGAAGTAGCGTACACGATCTTCCTCATCGACGAATGTGATGTCAACGGGCAGCGTATTCAGCATCATGTCAATCTGCTCGACTGTGAGGGCGCCCACCTCTAGGGCAATCAAAGCGTTTTCCGCCTCACGACTGCCTGTGGCTGGTGCGTTTTGTGGGTGCTCCTCTTGCGCTTCTCTGGCGTCATCTGTCCCCCTCCACGGCCTTCCTGGCAGGGCGTAGGCGAATCCAATCTCATCCTCCTGGGCTCGGATGGCGCTCCAGTCTTCCTCAATTAGACGCTCTAGCGCGGCGGGGAAGAGAATGCGTTCCTCTTTGTAAATCATCTCGCGGATAGTGTGATCAAGGGCGGTGAAAACTTCCAGTGCACGATTAAGATTGACTGGCGTTGGACTCTCGTTCAGGATACGACGGAGTTCCTTCCATAGCGCGCGGATCTCATTGTGGATGCCCCACATTACCTTTGACGGACCGGTGAATCCCGTGTGCTCGAGGTAAGGGAAAAGAAGGTTTTCTTTCCGAACATAATGCCGATCATAAATCTGTAGCTTATCCAGGATCTCGCGCGCCTCTCGGATTGTCTCTGTGGTTGGGTGCCGGCCGATCTCCTCCAGCGCGCGCTTGAGCTGCTCCAAAACGCGCACCACTCCCAGGTTTTCAGCACGGAAAGTGAACACAGGATGGCCAGGTACTGTTTCGGGCGCTGGGCGGCTGTCCAACGCTTCTCGAAACAGAGCCACGTGTAGGTCACAAAGCGGTTGGATCTGTGTGGGGTCGAGGCCCTCCGCCACCAGGGCCTCTTCAATGCGTACCACTTCATCGGGTCCAACGTCCGCAAGCATCTCAGCAAACGCTGTTTTTACCTGTTCGGCGTCTTTGCCTTCGTGGAGTTGAAGGATGATTGCTTTAAGTTGTCTCTCGCGCCTGGACACGTTATCAATGTACTCGCTCACAATCTCTCCTCAATCTTGTCTGATGTGACTGTATTCTCATCTATCATTTGCCTCTCAGATTCCTTGGACGATTGAGGCCAAGTCCTCCTCGACCGTGCCGATTGGACGAATATCGAAGTGCTTTACCAACACGTCTCTCACACCAGGCGACAAGAAGGCCGGCAGTGTCGGGCCCAACCGGATATGTTTCACCCCTAACGCCAGAAGCGCCAGGAGCACGATAATCGCTTTCTGCTCGTACCAAGCGATATCGTAACTGATTGGCAGCCCGTTAATGTCCTCGAGACCCAATGCCGCCTGCAGCTTCAGAGCGATATAAACAAGTGAGTAGGAGTCATTGCATTGACCCGCATCCAAGACCCGTGGTAAGCCGGCTACCGTGCCCAGGTCGAGTTTGTTGTACCGATACTTGGCGCAGCCAGCTGTGAGAATCACGTGATCTTTGGGAAGGGCCTTGGCAAGTTCAGTGTAGTAGACGCGACTTCGATGGCGACCGTCGCAACCAGCCATGACGACGAATCGCTTGATCTCACCTCGTTGGACGGCATCAAGGATGTGATCCACCGAGCTCATTACCGTATGCCGCGCAAATCCGATAGGAATAGTTCCCTCTTCCAACGGCTTTGGCTCGCCCGATCTTAGCGCAGCCTCGATCACCGGGGAGAAGTCTTTACTGCCCCCAGGTTCGCGGTCAGGGATGTGTTGAACACCTGGCCACCCTACGTGGCCCGTTGTGAACAGTCGATGTTTATAACTCTCTTTAGGAGGGACGAGACAATTGGTCGTCATCAAGATGGCACCGCCAAAGGACTCAAATTCTTGGTGCTGGTGCCACCAAGATCCACCATAGTTACCGGCAAAGTGGTCGTATTGCTTGAAGAATGGGTAGGCATTCGCTGGTAGCATCTCCCCATGCGTGTAGACGTTGATGCCTGTTCCTCGGGTCTGCTCAAGCAGTTCTTCCAGGTCGCGTAGATCGTGACCACTGATCAAAATGCCGGGACCGGGACGCACACCGAGGTTGACCTGAGTGGGCTCGGGATGGCCGTAATGGGTTGTGTTGGCCTCATCTAGCAAACGCATGGCCTCAACCCCCATCTCGCCTGTGCGCAGAACGAGATTCACGAGAGCCTCAGCACTTAGGCTCTCATCGGTTGTTGCGTCAAGCGCTTCCTCGATGAATGCGGGGATTGTCTTGCTCATCTCTCCCAATACGTGGGCATGATCGAGATAGGCCGCCATACCTTTGAGGCCGTACACTATGAGTTCGCGGAGTGAACGTATGTCAGGGTCGAGGTTGGGATCCGCCATCACTCCCACTGTTCGGCCCTTGACCTGTAGCGCATGAGTCTCGTAGCTCCGAGGTGTCCAGACCGCGGCTTCGGGTGGTCTCATGACGCACGCTTCTCCGTTCCGCTGTGTTGTACGGCAGACATCTTCAACCTGGATGCGCAGAGCGTCTCGGCGAGAGACAGCCTCTCGAATCCATCCAACAAAGCGGTCAGGGTCGAAATTCACGTTAGTGATAGTGCTGAAGAGAGCCTGAGCTACGAAGAGATCTGTCTGTTGATCCTCAATGGCGAAATGTCTCCGGCCACGTACCGCCCAGAATGAAATCCCCTTAAGTAGCCAGATCAGTAAATCCTGTAACGCGGCTACTTCTGGTGTCTTCCCACACACACCGCGCACTGTGCATCCTTCCCCACGAGCTGTCTCTTGACATTGAAAACAAAACATCTTGGTCGCTGCACTCATAGTCCGTCTCTCCTTAGGAATTTAGAATCATGAGTTTACCTGGCGTGATGCCTTAGAGGGGTCTGGTGACCCGTCCCACTCGATGGTATAGGGCAGTATGATTGCCCCAGTTGGGCATATCGCTTCACATTCACCGCAATAGGTGCATGCTTCTGGGTTGACGAACTCGGGCCCCGTTTCCCCAAGTGTGATTGCTTGACTGGGACACAGTGCCACACATCGTCCGCAGTGTGTGCAGAGCCCTTCGACGACTGTGGGTAGCAGTAATCCGGACGCCATTGATTCCCCCAGACCCTATCAGGCTGATTCTTACTCTCTGATATAAAGCATACAGCAAGGGCGGCCTGTTGTCTGTGACTTTGGTCACATTGGATCTGCCAATTGCCAGCGTTGAATGAATTGGGTATAGTCCTGGGCAAGGGGGTGTAGTGTGGAAGTGCTTGACGCTCGGGATTTGCTCAAAAGCGTTCCGGCTTTTGCCAGCTTGCCAGAAGATACGCTCTCGGCCTTAGCAATGATGGCGGTCCCACGCAACTACACGAGAGGTGCTCATCTTGTCCTACAGGGCGCCTCGTCCGGTCATGTCTTTCTGATTGTACAAGGAAATGTGCGTGTGTATCGAGTGTCCAGAGAGGGCCGTGAACAGGTGCTGGGATGGCTCACCTCTGGGGACATGCTAGGTCTCGTGGCGTGCTTTGGCTCACCAATGGAGCGAAGTCCATCGCATGCAGTCGCAGCCTCGCCTGTCGTGGCGTTGGTCTTCTCTTGCGAGGAGTTTCAGAGGGTCCTCAGAAGGCACGGTGATCTAACATTCACTCTTTTGCACAGTCTCGCAGAGCGGCTGAGACACATGTCTGATCTGGTTGAGGACCTCGCTTTGTTTTCAGTCCAGCAGCGGTTGGCACACTTCCTGCTTGTCCACGCCCCAGAGCCTGGAGCCTCTAGAGCGAGCACCCCGGTTTGGACACAGAGTGAGATTGCTGCTCACCTCGGTACGGTGCGAGAGATGGTCAGCCGGGGGTTAAGGTCATTAGAAGCGTTGGGGGCGGTGCGAGTGGAGCGAGGGCGAATTGTGTTGCTTTCTCGGGAGAAACTCGAGGCCGCTGCGCGATAGCGCGGCAGCGGCCTTATTGGCTGTGTATTCCCTCTTTTGCTATTTGTCTAGGGAAATAGTCCGATCGGCGCGAGTTCGTGTGACATATGCCTCACAAGAGGCGGAGTAGGTTCCTTATCAGCATGGTGTATCCGGAGGGTGTTCAGGTCAACACCCAACCATATACAAGCTGTACTGGGTTCGTTGAACACGATGAGGGTTATGTGGAACGGATCACCTCGGTATAAAGTACCCACTTCGAACCACTGATCGCTGTGGGCAATAATCGCGTACCTGGCCCCACGAATTTTGTCGACCACCTTGGCGTGGAGTCGAGTGAGTCGCGGCACCAACGCCTCGGTGACGCGATCGTCGGCAACCCATCGGCAATCGATGATTTGTCGAAAGCCAGGCGCGACGTGCGGATCAGCGGCCAATTCCTGCTCATGCAGGATGAGGTCGTCGTCTGTCAGAATGCCATGCGCTCTTGTGTACACGAAGGTGCCTTGGTGCAGGACAACGTACTCAAGAGGCATTATTCGCTCCTCCTCCGCCCTCAACTCTGAAATGACTGGCAGTCGGGATGGCACTACAGACACACATGAGTGTGTTGAGGGAGCTCCACGAACAATCACTCACTCAGCGCCAATGGCCACGATAGGACGGGTCTTCAGCCAAGCATCCAGTTGCGCAGCGAAGCCCTGCAGTGAAGCTGCCCGTATTTGCTGAAGCACCATACGCTCACTGTCACTGAGCTCAAATTGCTCTAGGACTTGCTCTCGTTGGCCATCGAGCAGCTTGGCACAGAGGTTATTATCCACCACTGCGTGGGCGATAAGGCTTCTGAGCGCCATTTCAGACATCGCTTTACCTCCATAGCAAATAGTATTAGGAGAGTATGTAGGTGACGAACTGCGGCATAAGGCTCGGAAACACTCCCTGCTTGGCAGGGTACGCTCAAGCCCTATGCCGCAGTTCGCGGCGTCCACGGCCAATCAAGACATAGAAACGAGCCGTGAACCGCAGCTACTCCATTCCTTGTCAGCTCGCTAGTCGGCGTCCTTCTCCTCACCCAAGCGGCTTGAAGAAGTTTACCCGCCGACGCTTCCACCACCGCCCATCGCGGGATCTGCCAAGACGACCTGCACGCCGCCAGGTACCATTGGGGCTACCAGTGCCAGCAAAACGGCCAACCCAACCAAAACCATGCGCACCACACGAGGATCTGCAGCCTTGACCATTGCCATCTGTACCTGTGCCTTCATCGCGTCACCTCCATCTGTTTCGTACCGACTAACGTTGAGAACCTGTTTACATTTGCCCATATAATACAGATTAGGGCTTACCTGGCGGTAAACGTACCGGTAACGAGCGGTCACGATTGAAAACTTGGGTCTGGTATGTCTAAAGGCACCGGTTTTTCGAACGGGGTGGGAGTTGCCTGGCCAGGATTACTGCTCGGCGATAGGTTTCCCCATTGCCGAGTGCGGCTACTCAGGTAGAAGCCGATGGACTGAAGTCAGTCAAACAGTTGCTCTGCCTGGATCTGAGCTCGTAACGTTTCAGTGGTCGTCGAGGGAGGAACCCCGATCTGGGTACGCAGGATCGTTTTGCACCGCTCATATTGGGCCAGGGCCCGGCTGCGCTCACCTGCAAGTGCATAGGCACGCATAAGTTGCTGGTGGAATGTCTCGTGGGTGGGATCCACACTGAGGGCCCTCTGTAAGGTTTCGATTGCCCGTCGATACTGCCTGCGTGTGAGATAGCGTTCGGCCAATTGCGCCAGGGCGTCGACGAACTCCAGGCGCAACGCTTCACGCTCTTGTTGGCACCAATCGAGATAGCAGTCGGTGAGGAGATCATCTGTATAGAGGCTTACGGCTTCCTGAAGCGCTTCCAATGTCTCGTTTCGGCGCCATTGCTCCAAGAGTTCGCGGAAATGCGCGACGTCAAACCATGCCTTGAGATCGGGATTCAGGGTATAGCGTTGGCCATCGAACTCTATGACCTCGCGATCCAGTGCACGCTTCAGGCGGAACTTGGTCGTGTGAAAACTCGCTTTTGCTTTTTGGGGGCTTAGCGAAGGCCAGAACGCATCGAGGATCTGCTCTCTAGTGCGGTTGGGGTAGAGTAGCATGTAGAACAGCAGGTGGCGTGCGCTGGCTGATCCCCAGGTGGACAGTGGGACAGGTTTGTTAGCCACCTCCACGGTACCAGGCCCAAAGCCGTAGATACGGATGCTAGGCGGCTCGCTCTGTCTTGGCGGTGACACCTGCGAAAACAGATGCACTGCGGTGTCGTCCAACGCCCGAATGCGTCGCTCAATCCTCTTGAGGCGCTGGAGACGGTTGGGCAGGTTTCTGTAGGCTTCACGAGCGGTCTTCAGAAGAGGTTGAAGATGTTGCCCTTCGAGGATGAAAACTTGCACCTCGATCGGGGAAGGTAGAGTATCCAGAAGCTGCCCGAGTTCGGCGATGGCGTTGCTGGAGGCCTCCCTCTCCTGTGGCTCTTGCGTGGTCTCCTCTAGGAAGTGGGCCCATGCTCTTAGCAAACGTGCGCGCCCCAAATCTGCCTGGGCACCAAGTTCGGAAAGGAGGTTGATGGCCTTGTCCAGTTCAATGAGACCTGCGGCTGGTGCACCAGACTCCGCAAGGACGACTCCTAGCGAGGCGTGGATTCGTCCCACGAGGGATTGAGCATTCAATGCCTGGGCTTCTTGAAGGGCTTGTGCGAGTCTGGCGTGGGCTTGTTGCCACCGTTGCTGTCGTCGATAGATTAAGCCCAGAGCTTCTTGTGCATAAGCCGCCAGGTAGCGATCCTTGATTTCTAATGCCAGAGCCCGACCTTCGTTGCCATGGTGCTCGGCAGCCTCGAGAAACCCGAGATCTCGGGTCAGCTCAGCGAGATTTACCAGGGCGATCGCTTCAACCTGGCGTAATCCTGTCTGCCGAGCAATAGTCAGAGCCTCTTGTACTGAGGCCAGAGCCTCGGTGAACTCACCCAACGTGTAAAGGTGAAATCCGAGGTCGTTGAGTTCGTCAGCCAGTCCCGCATCGCTGCCTAACTTGCGCCAGATCGTCAGGGCCTCGCGGTGCATGGCTACAGCCTCATGCAGTCGCCCGAGGGCTCCAAGGCACTGAGCCAGACCGGTGCGGATCAGCGCTCGGGTATAGTCATGAGCATAATGATCCCCGAGTTCCAGCGCAACCCTAAGATGTTTGAGCCCCTGCTCGAGATCGCCCAGCATAACATGCGTTCGGCCCAGAATACGATGAATCTCGTAGGCAACCGGCGTTGAGCAAGTCTCCGCTAAGGGGAGAGTCTGTTGCGCAAGCGCCCGGGCGTCTTCCAGTAGCCCTTGCACGAGCCAGATCTCGCATCGTTGGACTCGTGCCTGGATGACACCGTATTCGTCATCCTGTAACTCGTAACCACGCTCGGCTATCTCAGCCAGCTCGAGGGCGTCCTCACGTTCACCAAGTTTGTACGCTGCCCTGGATTGGTACAGAGCAAGTTTTGGGGCAGTTTCAAGGTTTACGTCGCCCAGGAGCTGGCGCCATGTGCGTAGTGTAGAAAGTCGATTATGGATGTAAAGATTCTCGGCCGTGGTTTCCATCAGCCTGGCCGCTTCCTGATGGGCACCGATAGCCAGGTAATGCTGTACAGCATCGAACTGCTGGTTGTGGGTTTCTAACCACTCAGCCGCTTTGCGGTGGAGGATCTCCCAGCGGTCATGAGCCTGGGCCTTCAGGCGCTTCTGGAGGAACTCTCGGAATAGATGGTGATAGCGATACCAATCGTTCTCCAGACGGGTGACGAAGAGATTCTCCGCTTCCACTCGCTCGAGCATCACCTCGGCCTCTGGAACGCCAAGGATCTCTTGGCACCGACGGACGCTCATTTCGGTTAGCGTGGATGACTCAAGGAGGAACTTCTGCATGTCGTGGGGTTGGCGTGCGAAGACTTCCTGAGCGAGATAGTCGTAGATAGGTTCGTTGGTATCCCGAGCACGCATCCAGCTTTGCAGCACGTCTTCCCAGCGGCTATAGGCCGTGAGCAGCAGACCTGTAATCCAGCCCTCAGATTGCTCCGCCAATGCTTGAGCATCTGCCTTCGAGAGCTCTATGCCGTAGTTGTGTCGGAAAAGCCGCTGAATTTCCTCCAGGGTAAACCGTAGGTCGTCTTGGCCAAGCCCTCCCACGCCTCCGCGTGCCACGAGTGGGATGATCAGGGGGAGGGTTGGGACACTGCGGCTAGTAATAACCGCGAGACACTGGTCGCGTCCGAAAGCCACAAAGTTAGACACAATCGCATCCACTTCAGGAGCTCGTCCAAGCAAGTGGTAGTCGTCGAGGACGAGCACAAACCAACGGGGGATCGTCGTGATGATCTCGTTGACCAAGACGCGGACGACACCTGGTGCTCCCCCCCGAAGATCGGCTGTGGCCTCCAATGCCCTGAGTGTCTGCTGACCAAAGCTGGGAAAGCGCCGTCGCATGCTCATCACCAGACGCTCGAGGAAGACGCTAGGATCCCGATCGCTTGCGTCGAGCGCATACCAGCACACAGGATGCTCAAGATCGGCTGCAAAGTCCACCAACAGTGTGGTCTTGCCATACCCCGCCGGAGCAGAGACAAGGATCAGACGATAGTCTATCATGTCGTACAGACGATTGAGTAGACGTGGGCGGGATAGGATATCGTCACGGCGACGCGGCAGGAGGACCTTGGTGAGTAGCGTTGTCTCTTCCATGGCTCAGTTTATCTCATCGAATCAGTGGGTCAGGTTCCCGCACGACAAGTATAGGGTACCCTAAACTATCGTCAATGCTGGGCTACTGAACCGAGTGGTGAACGTCCTTCAACATGCTATCCAGTTGTTGGCTAGATCCTGGGCATACCCAACGAGATAAGCCGCTCAGTCACTCTCCTGACGCACGACGCTGATGATCCGGCCAATGCCTATCATGAGGACGGCAATCAGCGCAAGGACCGCGCCCAGATCTAGGGCGACCTGGAGGGAGATGGCGACCAGAGCGAGAACCACGCCCCCGGCATCAACCAAGAGGAGTCGGAAGATGTGTTGCGAGATCAATGTGGATGGCTTTACTGTCTTGGCGGCAGAGTGTAGGCGCCGCTGGAAATGAAAGAGATCCCACGCGGCGAGTGTGCCTCCGACTACACAAACGCCAAGGCCAATGGGTACACCTTGAAGTATCCCCAGCACAAGCACGGTGGCGCTGCCGACGAAGAAGACATCGATGAGGAAACCTGTGTGGGGTGAGACACCGGCGATCAAGGCGGCTGCTGTGAGTCCTCCTGATGCGATTGCCAGCCCCCAAAGTCCCTGGAGAATAGCTCCCATGGCCAAGACGGCGCCCGTCAATATTGTAGCGAGCCAGGTTACTCGCTCGAGGTGGATCAACGGGCGGTTAGGCGACTGACTGTCAATAGCGGATGGTTGTGACTTCATAGTGCGAGTTGAGGGCGGCGGTATATCGCCGTGGCTGTGAGTCTCGGGAGCCCACGGGCCACTGCCACGTCCAGCGGTTGGGTTACGTCCCAATCGATGACGGGGATTCCTACACGCTGAAGTTTCCTTATGATTAGCGTACGCTCTATACTGGCAATACGTAACGCCAGCCTTTGAAGGTCACTCTGGGGAAGCAACTGCACCTCAAATGAGATGGGGTCGGGGCTGACTACCATTACCTGGTATCCGCGTGCCCGTAGGCGCATCAACACCGGAGGATCGTCCCCGCACAGCGGGCTGATCAGCACGACCTGGGACTTCGCAGGGAAGAAGCGTGTGGGCAAGTAGTCCAGACTGTCAAAGATCAGGCTATCGCCAGTCTGTGCTTGCGCAAGTGCCAGCAGAATGCGTTGACGCTGGTGCCGTCCATAACCCGGGAAAGTCCACTCGAGGCCGCGGCCATAGATGAGTAGGCCAACCCGATTGCCGTCTGCGAGAAGGATATCGCTTAGAGCTGCTGCGGCCTCAATGGCGTGCTCGAAAAGGGCCACTTCACCTGATCTGACATCTATACGTGCCCGTGCGTCGAGAATGACACCGATATCAGCAATCTGTTCGCGTTCGAACTCATCGGTGAATAAGTCATGGGGGTGGCGGGCACTCAGTCGCCAGTTGATGCGGCTGGGAGGATCGCCGGGCTGATACGAGCGCACGCCGAAGAAGTCGGTCCCCGGCCCTCCTCTGCGGGCGGGATACGGGCCGGCAAAGACCCGCGTGCGTAGCGGGCGGAGTAGGATACGGCGCATTCGGGGAACTACGGGCACGATGGAGAGCTTGTTCAGACAATCGTAGGTATAGCGCTTCTGCACCAGACCTAAGTGTTCACCAATACACACCAATGTGTTGCGGAAATGGTAGGTTCCTCGGGGACCTTTTACTGTGTATGTTAACGTGACTGTTTCGCCGGTGTCGAGTGAGCACACGACGCTCGTGTCTCCACTCACGACCAGTCCTTGTGGAATCTGATCCCAGAAGGCGATCTCCTCCAATTGCTGACCCTGGTTGGTAACGCTGAGCGTGACTTCGATTCCCATGTCGGGCAAGGCGTGATTTCGGCTCAGAGTGCGTGCAATCTTGAGGTCAAGCGGTGCTGTCGGCCGTTGGAGGAAAGAGACCCCAGCATACAATAAGAGTGGTATTGCCATGGCGATCAGCGACCCATTAAGCGTCGCCAATCCGACGAGCAGGAACCCGTAGAGTACAAGCGAGATGAGCAAGCTGCGGCGTGCACTCAAGCGGCAAACCCCCGCAACACTGGTACTGGAATCGTACGCACGATCTCTGTGATGATGTCCGCAGCCGCGCGTCGGTCGCTCCATAAATCAGGTTCCAGGATCAAGCGATGTTCTAACGCGGCATGGGCAAACCTCTTGACATCATCTGGGAGAACATAGTCGCGGCCTTCCATAGCGGCCCATGCCCGACTGAGCTTAAGGAGGGCAAGGCTTCCTCGGGGACTAGCGCCAACCGCTACATGCCGATGCGTGCGTGTCGCCCTTACCAGATCTACCATGTATCGTTCAACATCTGGATCGACATGAACCCGCTCGGTGGTGCTCCGCATACTGAGCAGGCCTTCAGCATCGGTCACTGCTCTGAGGGTGAAGGCATCCTGGCGGCGTTCGCGGCGCCGGCGCAGAATTTCTTGTTCCTCCTCCGCGGAGGGATACCCTACGCTCAGTTTCATGATAAAGCGGTCAAGCTGTGCCTCTGGGAGTGGAAAGGTGCCCTCATACTCGATTGGGTTTTGAGTTGCGATGACGATGAAGGGAGTTGGGAGTTTGAGCGTCTCGCCTTCCAAAGTTACCTGATACTCCTGCATGGCCTCCAGAAGCGCTGACTGTGTCTTGGGCGATGCGCGGTTTATCTCATCGGCCAAGATGATATTCGCGAAGATCGGACCTCGCCGGAGGACGAAGTTCCCTTTTGCGCGATCGTAAACGTAGCCACCTGTAATGTCTCCAGGTAGAAGGTCGGGTGTGAACTGGATGCGCTTGAATGTGAGCCCAAGAGCGGTGGCGAAGCTGTTGGCGATCAATGTCTTAGCAAGACCGGGGTAATCCTCCAGGAGTACATGGCCGCCGCTGGATAGGCAGGCCGCCAGGATCATGCGTAGTACCGATGTCTTTCCGAGTACAGCAGTCTCGACTTCGTCAATCACGCGCTCGCTTATCGCGGCGACATCCACGAGTGACAGGTATTCATTGGAGTTTGGGGTCTGTTGATTCACCTAGATCCTCCAGACGGGGTGCTCTGAGATGGGATTCGAGACAAGTGAGAGCTGGTTCGAGCTCTCTGGTAAGTGTCTCCAGTGCTATGAGCCCGGACGGCTTACCCCGTAGCCAGGCCCAGAAACGATCATACCAAGTGAGCTTGCTGGGTGCTCTTACTCGTAGAGCCGCTTGTGCATATGGTTCAAGCAGGTCGGGGACTGGCAATCTTTTTGTCTCCATTTCGCTGACGATTTGGCGGATTGGCAGGTGATGCTCGAATGCCAGGATCTGGAGCACAAGCCGCCCGAAGAGCTGGTCAAATCGGGGCTTGGAGTACCTGCCGCGCTCGATCTGTTGCAGGCGGTCGTGCCATAGTCCCACCGCACCTTGCAGTTGTCTCTTCCTCACTCGGCGGTGTCCACGTGTATGCCTGACGCGCCGGATGCTTCTGAGTGCTACGTAGGTGGCGAGGAGGAGCGCAGCGGTCATGAGATAGCGTTGTGGCAGCGCGCGCATGATGACACCGATCAGCCATATTTCGTAAGCCAGTGGCGTAACGATGGCCACACGTATAAAGTCCTCCATCATAAAGGCGAGCGGAAGCGCTGCAATGATAAGGATCAGGACGGCAAACAACACTCGCTTAAGTTTTGTCGTAAGCGTTATGCTCATGAGGCGGCTCCTCGCATGCTTTGATAATCGCTTCTAGGCTGGCGATGGCGATTTGCTGGTCTTCCGATGAAACGGTTGTCGCTGCACTGTAGCGGGCCTTTTCGAAGAGGCGTGTAAGCGCGACTACAGCGTCTTGCGGCAGGTTGGCGTGCAGAAGGTGATCCGTAAACTCACGGGCTGTGACCGATCGTTCTCGAAGAAGCCCTCGGCGCTCCCGAACGACTTGGTTCATGTCCGCGTAACACCGGATGATGATATTCCGCAGATCGCCCCCTTGTGAGATATCAGCGATGGCAGTTCTGGCATGGGCAGCGATCTGGTGTAGCGTCCTGGCCTTGGCTCTGGAGCGGTGTACTGCACGGATGATACCGGCCGTCGCGCCGGCTATGAGCATCGCCGCTAACAGACTTAAGGCTCGAGCGATCCAGGGAGAGATACGTTCCGGGCTGAAGGACTCGTCGATGGGAGACTCTGCTGCCAGAGAGCCAGCGATCGGTAATGGATTAAGCGTATTCCCTTCGATGCCTTGTTGCTGCTGCATCTGTCTTGATAACACGGCAGATACGGCAGCGAAGAGCACCGCCAAGGTTAGTGCGGTGCGCAATACACGACGTCGTAACTCAGGTGACAGCAGGATGAGGATGACAGCGACAGGAAAGAACACCAGCGCAATGGTGAAAATGATTCGATAGAGGTCAAGGATGAGCTGCCCGCCAGGCGGTGGGCTCGAAATGGGGCCCGCGATGCCCATCTGGAATTCGCCAATGAGAAACTGCAAGATCTGCCAAAGTGGCACGCCAGGGCGGAGATTCAGGTGAGGGACGCTTGCTGAAAGCAAGATCGCGGCAGCGATTGACAGCAACCCCAACATTGTGCCTATGAGTTTGCTCAGCGATCTTGACATACTGTCAAGTATAGGCTCGCTCGGAAGAGAGTCAAGGATCACCTTCCCTTCGCGTAGTGACAAACATCACCGCACGAAGCATCTTTGTTTTTCTACCTTTAGACATAAAGTCTACGCGAATTGAAGCTTGCCGTCCCGCCAGGTTGCTCTCTCAACCGTAACTTGCAGACCTAGGAGCGATTCCAAGGGCACGCGCAGGTTTGCCTTTTGGCCCGTCGTGATGAAGCGGCGCGAAGGCTCTGTCTCTGAGAGAATCGGGTGGTGATGATTAAGAAGAAGACGCTTTGTCTGCCGAGCGACGGCTGGGGCAGGGTCGATGAGGGCAACCTCAGACCCCACAACCTCTTGGATAAGTGTCCGTGCAAAGGGATAATGTGTGCACCCCAAGACAAGTTGATCGATAGGATGGATGAGGAGTGGGCGTAGACAGGCCTCAACGTGATGTAGAGCTTCCGTGCCCTCGAGTGCTCCATCCTCAACTCGCTGCACCAGGCCGGGGCAGGTCGCCGTGTGAATTGCAACACGGTGACGAAAACGTGTCATCAGCCGCTGGAAAAGCTCTCCACGGAAAGTGGTGGGCGTAGCCAGGACCCCAACATGCCCGGTCTGTGTCCGCTCGACTGCGGGCTTAATGGCTGGTTCCATGCCCACGAAGGGCGTGTCGGGGAGGGTCTGTCTGAGATAGCTGAGGGCCGCTCCCGAAGCTGTATTGCACGCGACAACTATCAAGGATGCGCCCTCGCCTAATAGGAAACGGGCGATGCCAAGCGCGAGGTCTTGGATCTCCTCTGGAGAGCGGGTCCCGTAGGGCAAGTGGGCCTGGTCTGCCAGGTAAAGGGTCGACACAGAGGGCATCAGGCGGATTATCTCTCGCCACACCGAGAGGCCACCAATCCCAGAGTCAAAAACCCCTACGCAGGCTTGTTGCATCATGGCTGGTTCAGGGATAGCTTGAGAGCATGTAGCGGTATTGCGCTGGCTCCGTCGTGATAGGGGCCACTGCTGAAATCACTATGACGGCTCGATTCGTTGTGGCGTCAAAGGGCAGCACCCATCGACCGATGGATCCATTGTTGAAGAGAAGGCGCCGCACTTCCAGTGGGCGGTCACCGGAAAAGAGAACAGCCTGGACGATCCACTGCTGAGCCAGGACATTCGCGTGTCGAACGAAGCCCTCAGGTCTCCATGAGCCCTCTCCCGCTTCGACATCATCGAACAGGACAACTTCTCCATCGACGGTCAGTTGTATATCGTCCAAAGCCAAGCCCGGTTGGTTAACAGCAGCATCAGTTATGTACTCAAATCGAATCGCAATTTCCTGGCCTACGAAAGGTGTCAAATCTGCACTCAGGTACTTCCATCCGTCACTCTCACCTGTGAACCCGCATCCCAGGTTGCCATTGTTCGGGTTGCTCGTTGTACATTGCAGCGTTGCGTCATCCAGGATATGCCATGATATTGAGGGGTCACCCAGGTCCACTGGTATCCTCCCATTGGCCGCCGTGCCCACCACGACATAGGCATAGTCCCAGTCTGCTTCGATGTGATACCAAGCCCAGAACGCTAACTCGGCTTGTGTTGCTTTGCTGAGATCAAGAACGTAAGTCAGCCGGGAATCAGATTCATCAGCACGGTTGGACCACCACATGTACTTGCCGCTATGGGCCTCTGTCGCAAGCAGCCGTACCTGATCGCTACCGACGAAACTCAAAGTTAAGGGCTGGCGACTTTCGATCTCCACGTAATCCACGCCATACTGACTCACTGTGCCCTCGCGCTGCTGAGGGTAATCGGTCGTCTTGTTGAGCTCTGCGTCGATGCGTGGTCTGCCCAGATCAAGGCTCTGGTAACCGTATTGGCCATTGTCCAGCGAGAGATCATCAATCAGGTTAGCGACAACCCAATCAGCAAACAGATCGAGGTGGGTCATTCCAGGCGCAATTCCGCTCTCCAAAGTGGCGTCCACACTTTTCAAGCCGTTTTCTTTATGAGCGACAAGTGCCTTTGTGGCATCCTCCCCGAAGCGATCAAGAAAGTAGCTCATGAAGAGGTAGGCAGCTCCATAGTGAGGTGCAGCAGCGCCGGTCACATCGAGTTCAGGCCATGTGTTGAGCTGGGTGTCTGGCTCATCTAGATATGCATACTCGCTCCCCCCAACATCATAAATGCCTCGTCCGCCGGGATAAGAGCGATCGTTCAGCTCCATGGCCAGCTCTGAACAGCCTTCGTTGAGCCATGTTGTCTCGTTGCGGTCGTTGTACCAGTGGATCATATGTTGAAACTCATGTGCAAGCACACCGTTGTAAAATGGATCGCCGACCTCTGTGCTACGTTCCACGTGGATATAGAACATTTCCATTTCGTTGGAGTCCGCTCGTGCGGCGCTTACATACTCATCGGCGCTTGAGAAGTACCCAGCTACTGTGTGGCCCAAATCGCGTGCGTGGAGAATACTAAGATGAGGATCACCGTCGACACCCGGCGTCCACTCTGATCCAAAGAATTCCCGATTGGTGGGATAGGTGTGTTCTTCGAAGAGGTCTGCTGCTTCCTGGATTCGGTCTGGGTCAAGCCGCAGGCCCTTTTCGACCCACATGTAGACGTGTTCTGTCTTGTAGACGAGCTCCGCCTCGATGTCGAAGTTCCGGTTCTCGTCAAGATTTGAGACATGGAACACTCGCACGGTCCCAATAGGATAGTCCGGGCTCCGGGCAGCGGCGACCCTGGGGGTCTCAGGTGGCATCCCCAGGAACCGGATCGCGAGTTCATGCAGGTCTGACTCGGGTATTTCAGCAGCTGCGAGTGCTTGCGCCGTTTCCTCCGCCTCGTCTGGGAGTGGGCGAGGTGTGGGCAGGGGGCCGACTTCAAAGGGTTCCAGGGTGATCGAAGGGGAAACGGCAGTCGCGGGGGGATTGAAATCAACTTCTCTTGCGATGAGGATGGCGCTGATACAGGAACAGCAGGTACAAAAGCCCAGAGCGAGAACTACCACGACGATCGAAAGCGGCAATAATGGGCTACTTCTACGATCAATCCCCACGATATAGTCTCCTTACTTAAACGAAAAGCCCCGGGACACAGGCCACATCTGCATCACAGTCGGTGCCGCGTGGTGTGGCCAGCATTATAGTCTTGTCGTTGATAGGATCAAGCCGGTTGATAGGATCAAGCCGTTGGTATTGTGCTATAATGTCGTTGAGTATGTACGCACACGCTAAAGCTTTCCCGCGGGCGATCGCCAAGCATGTCTCGCCTGTTAGCCAGGCCCTGTTAGCATTGATCTTTCTTGGGTTGTTCGTTGCGACGTTGGCACCGGGTACGATTTTTGGGGATCCCTCAGAGTACCAGTTCATTCCCGCCATATGGGGCATTGCGCATCCTCCCGGTTATGCATTCTACACGCTTCTTGCTGGTGCATGGCAACGTGTGGTTCGGATTGGTACGGTAGCGTACCGCACAAATCTCCTCTCAGCTTTTGCCGGTGCATGGATTGTGAGCCGCGTTGTGGCTCTGGGACATTTGCTCTTGGCTGGCCAGACCGCGGAAGGCGAGTCGGCCCCTGAATGGTGGAGTGCTGTCAGCGCGGTGCTCGGCGGGCTGGCTGTTGGACTGTCACCAGACGTGTGGCAGCATAGCATTCATGCCAACGCCCATATTGTCAGCGCAGCCATCACGGTGACACAGCTCTGGGTGCTGGTTGTGTGGTCTATGAGTCGCAAGGATGTGTGGCTGTACGCTCTGACATTCCTGGCTGCCGTAGGGGTAACGCATCACCCCATCACGATCTGGGGTATCCCGGCCTACGCCGCTTTCATACTGTTGCAGCGGCCGGGCATCCTGAAGCAGTGGCGTTTGCTGTTAGGTGTGCTGGCTGCAGGTCTAATAGGTCTGTCACCGTGGCTTTACTTCCCAGCGCGCAGCCCTCAAACCCCTTTCGGGCCAACTGATATGGCCACATGGAAGGGCTTCCTCCGTCATGCCACAGCTCAAGGCCTGCGTGTCAATCTGTTCCATTTCGGCCTTGCCGATCAACCCGATCGTTTGTTCGTGTTTGGCAATCTGCTGTCCCTTCAGTTCGGCATGATCGTGTTGGGGCTCGGCCTCTTGGGACTGATCTGCCTGATGGTGCAGCAGACACGCGTTGGGCTGCTTTGGACCTTTTATCTGTTGGGGCATCTGATATTCACAATCAACAGCGTTCAGGACGTGATGGCTTACCTGCTCCACGTGTTCATCGCTCTAGGTCCTCTCATCGCGCTGGGGCTTATGGCCGTAGTCCGGTGGATTCGACGAGGAACATCCGTTTCCTGGCTGTCCTCCGTGGTGCCTGTTATCATCATAGGGCTTGTAATTGGGCGGGGGGGAGTGCTCTTACCCCGCATTACCTTAGCATCGTGGCGGGATGCAGATGACTTTGTGGATGAGCTCGCTGCCCGGTTTATGGGACGTGGTCAGGGGGCAAGTCTGGTCGCAGATTGGGAGCATCTGACACCGCTATTTTATCACTTATATGTTGAGCATCTGCCGCTGAATGAGTGTGATCTGCGTCCGATCTATGTGACCGGGGACCAACCCTGGCTCGAAAGCGTGCTTGATAATCTCGGAGAACGGCCAGTCTTTCTAACCAACTACAGACGAGAAGTACGAGGTAATGGCCTCCGGGTACGCCCCGAGGGAAATCTGTGGCGTGTGTTGGAGCCACCTGCCTTGGCGCCCATCCGACCCGACCATGTACTCGATAGCGTGTGGGTCGACGACCGCCTCGAGGTCCTTGGCTATGACCTGTCAACAGATGTCGTTGAGCAAGGGGACTTACTCGTGATGACCTTGTATGCTCGTGTTCCTGTGGCCATCCCTGATATCTTGATGCCTTATGCTGATCTGGATGGCCATGAGTACCGTTGGACAACCGATAGCCGGCGGTTGACTCCAGACTGGCTGGCAGGCGAGATCATTGCTGAGCGCTACGAGATCCCTATCGCCCACGATTTCCCAGTTGGACCTCATACACTCAGTTTGGGATACTGGCAGATGACCGAGCCTGTACACGACTTGCAGTTTCATGACGGGAGTCGCGAAATCGTCCTCACGACCATAAACGTCGTCCCATCCAGAGGGGCCCCCAGGCGTACCCGATGGGCCCGCGCGGCGATAGCGAATTTCGAGAATGAAGTCGCGCTTAGGAGTACGTGGATTCAATCTGGTTTCCAGTTTCGCGCGGGCCACTGGGACTCCCCTCTGCGTGTGCGCCCAGGGGACACATTGCACCTTACACTCTTGTGGCAAGCGCTCAAGCGGCCTTCGCGCAGCTACACGGTGTTCGTCCATCTACTTGACCAGCAGAGTAGACTCTGGCTGGGCCACGACTACACCCCACTTGGTGGTGCGTACCCCTCGTATCTATGGTTTCCTAAATGGCTCGAGGGACAGCTTTTCGGTGATCCATATCGTCTTGACTTGCCTGACAACTTACCACCGGGCTCCTATTTGCTTGAAGTTGGACTGTATGAGATGGGTAGCATTCGCCGGTTGGCACTCTTGGACGATGCGGGAACACTGAGCGGGGACCGCCTTGTCCTTGGCGCGATCGAGGTTTCTCCCTAGAGAGACTTCCCAAATGGAGGACCAGAGAACGATGGATGGCATTTTGATCCCTTGGGTTATGGCGACCACTCTGTTGATGTTTCTGGCCGCGTACTGGATCTATCAACTCGAGCGGCGTGTACGCGATCTGCAAGACCGCTATCATTCAGTCGCGCAAGTAGCGATGGCTATGCTGGAGGAGCCGCAGGCGGCTGCGCTTCTACCACTAACGCAGCGGCTGGATACACTTGACCAACGTGCCCAGAAGCTGGAAGAGGGGTTTGCAGACGTGACGCGTACCCTTGCCCACACGGTGCAAGGGATTGGGATAGTGAGGTACAACGCGTTTGAAGGGGTCGGGGGAAACCAGAGCTTCTCCCTAGCGCTCGTGGATCCAACAGGCAGCGGTGCCATTGTGACAGGATTGCACAACGGCACAAGTATTCGGATGTACGCCAAGCCACTGGCCAATTGGAAGTCATCATACAGTCTTAGCCCCGATGAGCAACGAGCGCTTGGGGCCGCTCGCCAGCACATGCAGGCCTGACTTCTGCTTGACATGTGCTGGCGTATCGCTATGATGCGGCTGCTTCGAGAGAAGCTAGCTTTGAGCACAGGGTTAACGTGTCCTTGAGTGAGTGATGAGTGACTGTCTCAGGTGAGGACTATTATTCTTGATCGGGGAGGATAGGCCATGTCATTGAGGCGCAGTAAGGGGCAGGGTCAGGTCGCGGGAAGAGAGCTTCCGCCGGTGGCTCCGCGACAGGGGACAGCAACAGCGATCGAATCGACCATCGGTCCCAACACACATGTGAAAGGAACCATCCAGGGAGATGGTGGCCTTCGCGTAGAGGGAATTGTGGAAGGGACTATCGAGTTGACGGGCAATCTTGTGGTCACCGAGAGCGCCAAGATCCGTGCGAACATCAAGGCCAACAGCATTTCAGTGGCAGGCGCTGTCCAAGGGGACATTGCGGCAAATCGAGTGGAGATCTTGGAAACAGGTCGGGTGTGGGGAGATCTGACAGTCAAGTCACTGCTGATCAACGAAGGGTCCTATTTCCGCGGTCAGACGCTCATGCCCCAGGACTTAAAACCGCCGCAGCTACAGGGACCCACACAAGCAGGCGCGAGCTCTGGCGCCGATGCCGGTACGGTGGTGGATGTCAAGGCATCACCCAAGTAGTGTTTCTTGGGCGAAGTGGGGTGGGGAGGCCAGGTTATCGGAGTTCCTGTTCATGGCGCGATGGTCTGGCCTTCTCTCATGTGCCAGGGATGTTAAGGTGCCTAGGAGACCCGTCTTAACATGGTTGGACAATGATCCATTGACGGGAAGGGGAATTTCACGGACAATTGAGACAGCTGAGGGATGACAGCGGTGCTGCGCGTTGAGACTATGTCCGAGTTTGACCTTGAGGTATAATATTGATATCTACTGCTTGGGATGCTGTGCGGATTTGACTTGGGCTGACGATTGATAGTGTGGGAGGGCCAGATGAAAATCACAGTAGAGTTCGCGGGGCTGGCGCGGGTTCTTACGCAGCAGTCTCAGATTAGTCTTGATGTCTCCGAGGAAGTGACCTTCCGGGAGATCTTGCTCCGCTTAGCTGAGATGTTTCCACAGTTGGTAGGGGATGTGATCGATCCTACGCTTGGCACTCTTAGATCCTCCAATATGTTAAATTTGAACGGCAAGCGTATGATCCAGCCGTCTGAGATGGACACAAGCCCGCAGGAAGGCGATCGTCTCATCCTCATGTCCATTCTTGCCGGTGGATAGTCAGAGCGTCATGGTTGCACGTCGAGGATGCACTTGCGAACCAGCGCCGGGATTGTCGTCGTGGCCGGCGGTTGCAAGGGCAAACTGCTTGCAGAATGTAGACCGAACATCTCAAGTACGCCTCGACAAGTCTGCAGCAACTGAGATGAAGAGCCCTTACGTCTCATACCGAGAAGGAGGTTTCCATGTATGGTTATCACGGGAAGATACTTCATATTGATCTGACAAATCGTGAGACTTGGGTGGAGGAGAAGCCGGAGTCCTGGTACAAGATGTGGATCGGCGGTGTAGCAATGGCGACCCGTCTGTTGTGGGAAAACATCAAACCGGGATGTGACCCTCTTTCGCCGGAGAACCCGATTTGCATAGCGAATGGCATTTTTGCAGGCACCCCTGTGCCTGTAGGAGCGAAATATGGCCTGGCGTCTAAATCCCCACTGACGGGCTGGGTGGGGGATAGTCTCTCAGGGAGTTGGTTCTCGGTGGCACTGAAGCGCACGGGATGGGATGGTATTGTCATCCATGGGGCCAGCGAGAAGTGGGTGAACGTCTTCGTGGATGATGAACGTGTCCAGTTCCGTGATGCGGAAAAGTACCTGGGATTGGGTACCTTTCAGACCGAGGAGGCGATCCGCGAGGATCTAATGGACGATCAAGTGCGTTCCGCGACTATTGGGCCCGCTGGTGAGAACCTGGTTCTCTATGCGAACGTCACCAACGACGGCCGCCAAGCCGGCCGGACTGGCCATGGCGCGGTCTGGGCATCGAAAAAGCTCAAAGCGCTATCGGTTCGGGGGACGAAGGGAGTGCGTGTTGCTGATCCAGAGACTTTGATGAAGTTGTCATTCGATATCATCCAGGCGGCCCAGGGCCCCCATACAGCGAAATATCGCATCTTAGGCACCGTGACCAACGTGCTCAACATGAACAAGCTCGGGCTACTGCCGACTCGGAACTTTCAAGAGGGTGTCTTTGAGCATGCGGAGCTGGTGAGTGGCGAGTATCTCGAGGAGCATCACAAAGTCAAGAAGATCGCGTGTGCGCAATGCCCTATTGCATGTGAGCAGGTCTCCGAAGCCAAACAAGGGATGTATGCTGGCGCCCGCACAGGTATTGACTATGAGTGTCTGTTTGCCAATGGCCCCAATTGTGGCATCAGCGACATGAATGCGATCATCAAGATGATTGATCTGTGTGACCGGGGCGGGATGGACGCGATGACCAACGGCGTTGTCGTCTCGTGGACTATGGAGTCGTTCGAACGTGGTGTGCTAAAGAAAGAAGACTTCCGATGCGCGAAGTACCCGGAGGGCTTCGAGCCGTACTTTGGCAATGCTGAAGCTGGCGTTACGCTTACCGAGATGATTCGCGATCGCGAGGGCATTGGCGCGTTACTCTCTCTGGGGGTGAAGCAAGCCAGCGAGCAAATCGACAAAGAGAGGGGCACGGAGAGCTACAGATGGGCTATGCACATCAAGGGATTGGAGAACCCCGGATATGATGCCCGTGGTCTAAAAACCTTCGCTTTGGGGTTGGCTGTAGGCACCCGGGGGGGGTGTCATAACCGGACGGCTGCATACGATCCTGATATCAAAGGTGTGGTCGATCGCTTTTCAGTCGATGAGACCCGCGGTGAACTGGCCAAGAGCACGGAAGAGTATGCGGCAGTCTATGACACATTGCCTCTGTGTAAGTTCATTCGTCGATGTTTTACTGGCAAAGCGGATCGATCAGGGGCGTGGCCAGCGATTGCCCAGCTTATCAACGCCACGGTCGGATGGGATTTTGATTATGACGCGGTTGACCTGATCGGGGTGCGCGCCACAACCATCAAGAAGGCTTTCAATATCCGCGAGGGATGGACCCGTGATGACGATCATCTCCCGTATCGGACGCATCACGACCCCATGACAAAGGGCCCCTCGGCTGGTCACGTCGTGACGAAAGAGGAGTTGGAATATCTCAAAGATCTCTACTACAAGGCCAAGGGCTGGACACCGGAGGGCTTGATACCGAAAGCCAAGTTGATTGAGCTCGGCATGGAAGATGTTGCCGAGGAAATCGGCGTCTAGACTGTTTGTCGACGAGACTCTGGATTAGATGACAGGAGAGCGATCAATGGCCTTACCTGCGACTTCGAAGTACAAATACATTACGTGTGACCCAGAGAAATGCATTGGCTGCCAGCTTTGCGAATATATCTGTTCCTATACCAAAACCGGCGAGTACAATTCCTACCGCAGTCGGATCCGTACAGTACGGGTGGATGAAATCCTGATTACAGCGATTGCATGCCGCACTTGTGAGAATGCTCCATGCGTCGCTGTCTGCACGCGGGATGCACTGACCCAAGATCCAGAGACAGGTGTCATTCGTGTGGATGCAGAGTTGTGCGACGGTTGCGCTTGGTGCATCGAAGCATGCGATTTTGGCGCTATCTCCATCAATCCAGCCACAAAACTTGCAGAGATCTGCGATCTCTGTGAGGGAGAAGAAGACGGCCCTCAATGTGTAATTTGGTGCCCGAAGGATGCCCTGGAGCTAACCACACCGGAACAACGTGCTCAGAAGGCCCGACGCAAGCTGGCCACAGAAGAGGCCCTGCGCTGACACAGCTGTCCACGGTGTGAAATGGGCTACTTGGAGCGTGTCCCACAGAACTGAGCGTGACAGGCTCGGCCTCGAGTCACGCCTGCTGCTGCCGAGTTCAGACGCGTGTACAATCCCATGAATTCCGCTTTTGTCGCGCGATAGCTCTGAGGAGAGATGGTGCTGTGGTTGAAGAAACAAAGCTAGAACCCGAGAAGTCCGAGGAATTGCGCATAGGTGTTTATGTCTGTCATTGTGGTTCCAACATCGCGAGTGTGATTCCGCCGTCTGAGGTGGTGGAGTTCGCCAAGACATTGCCTGGTGTGGTCCTTGCCAAAGATCATCGGTACATGTGCTCGGACCCTGGCCAGTCCATGCTTCAGGATGACATCAGGCAATACGGGCTCAATCGAATTGTCGTGGCCGCGTGCACGGTTGCGATGCATGAACCCACGTTCCGGTCGTGTATCTCGGACGCGGGACTGAACCCGTTTCTATTTGAGATGGCAAACATTCGTGAGCACGATTCGTGGGTTCATGGTCATGAGAAGGAGCAAGCTCTTCAGAAGGCGAAGGAGATTGTAGCGGCCGCTGTTGCAAAGGTCAGCCACGCTTACCCACTGGAGATGTTTAAGGTGCCGGTCACTCGACGCGCGCTGGTGATCGGTGGGGGAATTGCCGGGATTTCCGCCGCGCTCGACCTCGCCGACATGCAAATAGAGACGTACCTGGTTGAGAAGTCTCCCTCTATCGGCGGTCACATGGCTCAGCTCGACAAGACTTTTCCCACGATGGACTGCTCGATCTGCATTGAGGCACCCAAGATGGTCGACGTGGGTAAGAACAAGTTCATCCATTTGTTGACCTACTCTGAGGTGAAAGAGGTCTCGGGCTATATTGGGAACTTCCATGTGACAATCGAGAAGAAGCCACGCTACGTTGTGGAGGATCGCTGCACAGGGTGCGGCCTATGCGCGGAGGTGTGCCCTATTGATGTTCCAAATGACTTTGAGGAGGGGCTGGGGCCACGCAAGGCTATCTATGTCCCTCTGGCCCAGGCGGTCCCCTCTATATATACCATCGATAGGGATGCCTGTATAGAATGCTACAAGTGTGTCGAGGCCTGTGGCCCGTTGGAGGCTATTAATTTCGCTCAGCAGCCAGAGATCGTCGAGATAGACGTCGGTACGATCATCGTGGCGACAGGTTTCGATATCTGGGATCCATCGCCGATCGAGGAATACGGCTATGGTGTCTTTGATAATGTCACAACCATGATGGAGATCGAACGGCTGCACTGTGCCGGTGGCCCGACGCTAGGCCAGTTTGTTCGCCCCTCAGACGGGCAGGTCCCGAAGACACTGGGCTTGATCCAGTGCGTAGGCTCTCGCGACAAGCGGTATCACGAGTACTGCTCCGGCTTCTGTTGCATGTACACTATCAAGAATGCATTGCTCCTGAAGTGGCTCTATCCCGACATGGATATCACGATCTTCCGTATTGACATTCGTGCGCCGGGTAAGACCTACGAGGAATTCTACGAGCGTGCTCGGGAAGCCGGCGTTCACTTCGTGCAGGGGCGCCCCGCAGAGATCAGAGAGGATCCGGTTACCAAGAATCTGATTGTCCGTGCTGACAATGTGAGTCTGGGCAAACCAATGGAATATGAGTTTGAAATGGTGGGATTGGCGACAGCGGCCATTGCCACAGAGGGATCAGATCTCCTGGCACGGACGTTGACGGTCGCCACAGACACGCATGGCTTTTTCCTGGAATCGCATCCCAAGTTGAAGCCTATTGACGCCCCCACTGAAGGCATCTACTACGCAGGAGCGGCCCAGGGGCCGAAAGACATTCCTCAGAGTGTAAGTCAAGCCAGCGGAGCTGCCGGGCGCGCGGCCCGCGTCCTCTCCCATGACACATGGGAGATTGATCCCATCGTCGCTTACGTCCATCCTGATCGCTGTATCAATGCGCGTGGCGGCAAGTGTTCGATCTGTGCCCAGGTCTGTCCCTACGGCGCAGTTGACAACCGTCCCGGCTCTGGGGAACCGTCACGTATCATCCCTGCTAAGTGTCACGGTTGCGGGACGTGTGTCGCTGAATGCCCTCACAATGCCATTACTCAGCATCACTTCACGGATGGACAAGTGCTGGCACAGATCCATGCGTTCCTGGCAGATAAGCCAGAGGAGAAAGTCCTGGCTTTTGTGTGTCGCTGGTGCAGCGGCATGGGAGCAGACAACGCCGGGGTCAGTCACTTTGAGTATCCGGCCAACACGCGCCTTATCATGGTGATGTGTGCTGGCCGCGTGGATCGGGACTTTGTGTTGGAGGCATTCCGGTTGGGTGCTGGTGCTGTTCTGGTGTCAGGTTGTCATCCCCAGGACTGTCACTACATCGATGGCCGCCAGCATGCTGAGGAACGCATGGCTAGAGTCGCAAAGCAACTCGACCGTTTAGGGATCACTCCCGGCAGGTTCAGGGTTGAATCTGTTTCGGCCACTGAGGGCGCTAAATGGGCTCAGATCATGCGGGAGATGGGTGGGTTGGTTAAAGAACTTGGTCCAGAGCGGATCGCTGAGGAAAATGCTCAGATGAGGCCCCATCTCACGAAGTTCTTGCGTCGACTTGGCGAGATCCCGGGCGTGTCTGAAGTGCTGATTGGAAGCCGAGCAGAGGCTCGGCTGGCTGCAGTGGACATGCCGTTGGTTCAGTTGGCCAAGACAACTGGAGGCGAATGATGGCATCGAACACCCACGGTGTGCTGAATCCTTTTACGATCGAGGTGCTTGAGACGCAAGGTGGACAACTGGTGCTGCAATGTTATCAGTGTGGGACTTGCTCGGGATCCTGCCCTGTCATTGACGAGATGGAGTATGGCCCGCGGCGTATCTTGTACATGATCCAAATGGGTATGGAGCAGGCAGTCCTGAGCAGTAAGGACATTTGGCGATGCGTGTCGTGCTATTCATGTGCGAACCGATGCCCGCGTGGCATCGAGATCACTGACTTGATGGCTGACCTACGGCGTCTAGCTACGGTCAAAGGCTATGCGCGGGACAAAGAGGCGGAATTCGGTCAGGCCTTTGCGGAGACGATTGCAGCTCACGGACGGCTGTTTGAACCAGAGCTGTTGATGCGTTATTACCTCCGGGTTCTGGACGTGAAGAGCCTAGTCGAAATGGTACCCCTGGGTTTGAAGATGTTGGCCAAAGGGAAACTTCCTTTCCTACCTGAGAGGATTGATGACCCAGAAGACATGAAGGCAACGGAGGTCGCTCCTTCTACGAGATTGAGGGTTGCCACCGTGTTTCTGCGGAGACCAGAGAAGGAGTCGGCGGAGCCATGAATGAAGTCCAAGCTTATGGTTACTATCCTGGATGCAGTCTGGCCTCAAGCGCCAAGGAATATGACCTCTCGGTACGTGCTGTGTTCGCACACTTGGGCCTTCCGTTGGTGGAGATTGAGGATTGGAACTGCTGCGGCGCGGTGCATGGAGACGTGAACGACGCTGAGGCTGGCCTCGTTCTTCCATCGCGGAATCTCGCGCTGGCGGAGTCCCAGGGTTTTTCAGTCGTCATAGCCCCTTGCAGTGGCTGTTACCGCAATCTGAGGCGAGCAAGTAAGCGCCTGGACGCAGACCGCACTGCTCGCGAGAAAGTAAATGCCCGCCTAAAGGGCGGGTTGAACGTTACCAGCCATATTGAGGTGATGCATCCGCTTTACCTGCTTCTCAGGGATTACGGACTTGACCGGATAGCGGCTGCGGTATCGAATCCGCTGGACGGATTACGGGTGGCGAGTTACTACGGCTGTATGTTGACCCGCCCGCGAGATGTCTTTGACAGCCCAGAAAGGCCGTCGGGCCTAGATGATTTGGTCAGGGTGCTCGGCGCCCAGCCGGTTGACTACCCGATGAGGGCCAAATGTTGTGGGGGGGCGTTGGCTATCTCTCATAGCGATGTCACAGTGCACCTTACGGGGGATATCCTGAAGTCGGCGAGGCAAGCTGAGGCCGACATCGTGATGCTTGCCTGTCCCATGTGTCATACTGCCTTAGACGGTTACCAGGAGAAGGTTGAGAGAGCGCAACATGAGCATTTGGGACTGCCGGTGCTCTATTTCACGCAGGTCATGGGACTGGCGTTTGGACTTGACCCGAGACAGTTGGGTTTCGAGCGACACATGGTGTCCCCGCGTCCGCAACTGGCGAAGCTCGGATTCTAGTTTCTAGTTGGGAGGAATTCACACTATGAAGCGTGGGACTACACTGAAACACCGAACGAACCAGACGCTGGTCCTGGAGCGGAAGATGTTGACGCATCATGATGTCCTGACATGGGATCTGACGCGTTGCGTCGGGTGCCAGATTGGTCCCAAGATCTGCCCAAAGGACGCGTTGAGCCATAGTGGGGGAGAGATTGTCGATGGCCGTGTTGTCTCCAAGCTTATGGTCGATGTGGACCCCACCCTTTGTGTCTTCTGTGGTATGTGTGTGGTGATGTGCCCGGTGAATGCCATCACGATGACGCTTAACGGCGAGCCGTACGTGCCTGTCCAAGCCTATGAGGCGTTCCCCGTACTTATCGAGTCAACGACGTTTGATCCCCAGGCTTTCGATTGGGCACGGAAGGACTTCGTCATTGAGAATTGCCCGACTTCCGCCATCGACTACGACGAAGCGCACCATACACTAACGGTGGATGACACACGGTGTATTCGATGCCGTCAGTGTGAAGTAGCTAGTGATGGGGCTTTTGAAGTTGTCCAGCCTTGGGAAGGAACGGTCACGTTGCGGCGCGACAAATGCATCGAAGGTTGCTTGGCCTGTGCTGATGTTTGTCCCACCCGTGCGCTGCACATCAATGAGGAAGGTGAGTTAGTCCTTGCAGACTATTACTGTATCAAGTGTGGAGCTTGCATGCAGGTGTGTCCGGTAAAGCCAGAGATGGAAGATTATGAGGTGACTTTCACCTCACAAGGCGTCGAAGTTACAAAGACTTTACAGCGTGTCGCCAACCGTGACGAGCTTCCTATATGGGTTGAGCGGTGGCGTGTGAAGCATACGCCGGTCCAAAGTGGCGCTTGGCTCGAAGCTCTGGAGAGGCTGGCCGATGCCAAGGCTGGCATGGTTGAGTTAGAGCGTAAGCGTGCTATCAAGCGCCGAGACCTTATTGTTGCGCTCAAAGGAGGTCGGGCGTTGCAGGAGCGCGAAGCTCAGCGTCGCCAAGCACAGTTGAGTGCGCTCAAAGGTGGTGATGCCTTCGTGGAAGAAAGCCATTCTGAGAACATGATAGCATAGCCCGTCCCATGTGGGCATGATAAACTCGCCTGCCCTTACAGCGAGGGGTGACGAATTGTCGTCCCTCGCTGTTGTGCTTCAGCAATTCCAAATATGGCGGGTTCACAAGGCCGTGACCTTCATCTAAGGCCGGACTGTGCAGCACTTGACCCACAATCACGTGGTTTATGGCCGCAGAATAGGGCTGGCCGGCCTTAGCAGGTTTCATATTTGGGAATTGCTGGTTGTGCTTTGTCCGGTCAGTGTTATAATCGTTGGCTGAGTTTGGGAGGCGTTGCTATGCTTCATCCCTATGCGCAACTTGGGATTTTTCTGTTGATTGCCACAGTGATTGGTGTCGCACCAATTGCGTTGGCATGGTTGGTTAGCCCAAAGAAACAGAATCCCCGCAAGTCCCAGATCTATGAAAGCGGTAATCCTCCTTTTGGGGAGGCCTGGATCGAGTTCAAACCTCAGTATTATTTGTATGGCTTGGCCTTCCTTGCCTTTGACGTCGAGGCCGCGTTTCTGTTCCCTTGGGCTCTGGCTTACAACAAGCTGCCATTGTTCGCCGTTGTCGAAGCAGCTCTCTTCATTGCTCTGCTAGGCGTTGGCCTTATCTATGTGTGGCGCAAGGGATGGCTGACATGGATGTGATGTCCGATTTGTGGCTCCCAATTGTACGGTCGCTCGGCATCGCTCTGTTCCCCGTTGTGGCAGTTGTCTTCCTCATCTGGGTGGCACGCAAAGTCATTGCGCGCATGCAGGATAGGCTTGGCCCCACCAATGCGGGAACTCCAGCGGGCCCAGATGCCATTTTCCAGACTGTTGCCGACGCAATCAAGATCCTGACTAAAGAACTAGTTATCCCGGAAGGTGCGGACCGGACCGTCTTCATTGCTGCGCCGATGCTTGTTACCGCGGTAGCCGTCGCAGTTTGGGCGGTGATTCCTCTGGGCCCCGGAGAGTTCCAGGTGGTAGATCTGGAAATCGGGGCTTTCTATGTAGTGGCTATGTCATCCCTGGCTCCTTTTGCTATGATCATGGCCGGATGGAGCTCCCGGAACAAATACGCAGAGGTAGGGGCCTTCCGGGCAGTCTCACAGATCATCGGGTACGAAATTCCTCAGACGTTGGCATTGTTGGTCCCTGTATTGCTTACAGGTTCACTGTCGCTTCAGAAAATTATCGAGGCTCAGCGAGTGCCATACATTGTGCTTGCCCCGTTTGCCGCACTTGTTTATTTCCTTGCCACAATGGCAGAGGTAAACCGACTTCCCTTTGAGCTCGCAGAGGCAGACTCCGAGATCGTAGCTGGTTACTTCACTGAATACAGTGGGATGATGTTCGGGTCTTTCTATCTGGCTGAGTTCATCAACAATCTTACGGCTTCTGTTCTGTTTTCCATCCTATTCCTGGGAGGGTGGCGTGGCCCAGGCGTAGACGCTGTTCCGCTGTTAGGCCCTGTTTGGCTTCTGGTGAAGGCGTTCTTGGTGTTCAATTTCCTTAACGTCTTCTGGGCTGCTATGCCTCGGCTCCGTATTGATCAAGTTTTGGCCTTCAATTGGAAGTTCCTGGTCCCTCTGGCACTTCTCGTGCTGCTGACCACCGCGCTCGTGGATAAGCTGATCGTGTATCTGGGCTATACGACCGACGGGATGAGGGCTGTGGGTCTGATTTTGGCCAATCTGGTGCTTGGCGTGGGCCTGGTGGGTTATCTGTTTGCTCTGGGACGCCGGAGAAAGCGGGCTGGTGTGAGTGTCCCCGAGGAGTTCCTGCCGTTGCTCTCGTCTGGTTCACATGGCGCCTTGAGAATGCGCTCAGCAGATGTGGTGCCCCTGTCGCGTCATAATGGGACGTCGGGCATGCGGTACTCCCGAGATGAGAGGGGGAAAAGCAGCACCGTCGAACTGCAAGCAAACCACATCTCGAAAGGTGAGTGAGTGCGATGCCGATTGGGCAGATAGCATTCCTGGGCTTCGCGGTTGTCTCAGTGATAGCGGCATTGCGGGTGGTGACCTCGCGTCGTGTATTCCACGCCGCTCTCTGGCTCATTGTTGCTTTCTTTGGGGTGGCAGCGGTCTACATGTTGTTAGAATCACCTTTCATGGCGGCTATTCAGATCTTCCTCTACATTGGTGGTGTGGCGGTGCTGACCGTCATCGCGATTATGGTGACAAAAGGTGTCATGCGAGAAGATCGTCGTATTTTGAACCGCCCTGTGGCTGCCGGGGTTGTCTCGCTGGCTCTCTTCGTAACGATGACCTGGATGATCATTCAGTTGCCTCTTCCAGAGGAGCCCGTCTTTCCCGTTGTTGAGGGCTCCCTGAGCCTATTGGGAGCTGCGCTGGTGGATCCGAAAGGATACCTGCTCCCCTTTGAGGTGGTCTCTGTGATGCTATTAGCCGTTTTGGTTGTCTCGCTCTACCTTGGCAAGGAGCGATGATTCATGGGCGCTTCGTCTGTGCCGCTTGCATGGTACCTGATCCTGGGTTCCGCGCTGTTTTGCATTGGTGTGTACGGTGTCTTGGCCACCCGGAATCTGGTCGTTATCATCATGTCCATCGAGTTGATGCTCAATGCCGTCGTGCTAGATCTGGTAGCCTTTGCCCGGTTCATTGAGCCAGCTCGGGTGACAGGCAAGGCGTTTGGCATCATTCTCTACGCTACCGCTGCTGCCGAAGCCGCTTTGGGGCTGGCATTGGTCATATCGATCTGGCGTACTGAGAACACGGTTGAGGTCGAAGAGATCGACGTACTTAAGGGTTAATCATTCGCTTGGACATCGTGACATGAACATTCGAGATCTCACAATGGTAGCGTGGCTAGTCCCTGCAGGGCCCCTTCTGGCCTTTGTGTTGATAACGTTGGGGGTGCATCGGAGCCGCGGCCTCAGTCGTGTGCTCGCATTGGTAGGCATCTTTGTAGCCCTGGTGCTATCGATGATCCTGCTCAGTGAGGTGGTGAGGCAGCCCACTGTGCTCGCGTCTTTGGAGAACACGCAAGACGGAAAGCGCCTTTCGTGGTTTCGAGCTGGGGTGGAGGAGGCCGCCATCGGTGTACAGGTGGACCTCGTCGATGGGGCTGCCCTGGGCATGGTGACAATCGTGTGTCTGATGATCTTTGTCTACAGCTTGGGGTATATGCATGGAGATCCCAAGACGAGCCGGTTTTTCGCCTATATCTCCCTCTTCGCAGGTGCCATGCTGGGGGCTTTAGTCGTTGACAACCTACTAGCCTTCTTCATCTTCTGGGAGATCATGGGCACGTGTTCCTATCTGCTGATCGGTTTCTGGTGGGAGCGAGAGTCGGCTTACAAAGCCGCACTGAAGGCATTTCTGGTCACTAAGACTGGAGATGCCTTTATGCTGCTCGGTTTGGTTCTTCTGTACAGCCAGGTGGGCACCCTCTCTTACGCGGGACTGTTCGACCAGGCAACTGTAAGCAAGCTGGCCCAGACTCCGTTCATCGGCGGCGTCTCAGTAGCCACCATGGCAGCTTTGCTGCTGTTTGGTGGTACCATTGGAAAGAGCGCGCAACTTCCGCTTCATGTGTGGCTTCCTGATGCCATGGAGGGCCCGACTCCCGTGTCCGCCTTGATTCACGCGGCGACCATGGTATCGGCGGGCGTCTACTTAATGATCCGGGCATATCCACTCCTTGAGGCCTCACAAGCGATGCCGGTGCTGGCCGTTGTGGGTACCGTTACAGCGGTCTATGCTGCGGTTGTTGCCTTGGCCCAGCGAGACATCAAGCGTGTCTTGGCCTTTTCCACTATCAGTCAGTTGGGCTATATGGTTGCTGCGCTGGGCATTGGTGCATACGCAGCCAGCGTGTTTCATCTTATCACGCACGCATTCTTCAAAGCCCTGTTGTTCATGGCGGCTGGGTCTGTCATTCATGGCATGGAACATGGTCATCATCAGTTACATGGTCATGCCGTACCACAGGGTGAAGCGGACTTCGACCCCAACGATATGGCGCTCATGGGGGGATTGGCATTTCGAATGCCGGTTACCGCGATCACGTTTCTGATTGGGAGTCTCTCCCTATCGGGTTTCCCTCTGGTGACCGCTGGTTTCTGGTCGAAAGATGAGATCTTGGCCGAGGCTTGGCGATCTAGCCCCTCTGTTTTCTGGGCGTTGACGGTGACGGCTGGGCTCACGGGGTTTTATGCTGCTCGTCAGATTGGCCTTGTGTTTCTTGGGGCTCCCCGCTCACGGGTGGCTGTGCACGCTCGAGAAAGCGGCGCAGTCATGGTGCTACCGTTGGTGATCCTGGCCCTCTTCTCAATCAGCCTCGGGTGGTTGGGTATACCGCGGGAGTTCCCTTTGCTCGGGCGCGTTGTGCCTTTCCACTTCATGGATCTCATAAGTCATTCCATCTCTGTGGGGGAGGACGCCGCCAAGGCTTTGACCGGTGGGAGCTTCGTCTGGCAGCCCCTGGCCCTTAGCGTTCTCTTCGGCTTGGGCGGGCTTGTCGCGGGATGGTTCGTATACAGCCGGTATTCAGCTAGGGCGGACAATGAGTTTCGTGACCCCGTAGAGGGGGCGCTAAGCTATCTGCATACAGGGTGGCTGTATCGTGCTATGGTCCACCGGTTTTACTTCGATGAAGCCTACCAGGCGTTGTTTGTGCGTCCAACGCTTGCGCTTGCAGACGCCATGGCATTGGTGGACCACAGGATTATTGACGGGATTGTGGTCTCCCTCGCTAGTGGTTTCGGCGGAAGGGGCATCATCTTGCCCGCTGCTCGTGCTGCTGACAGACATCTTTGGGATGGTCTGGTCAATGCTGTGGGAGCGGTCAGTCGTTCTGTGGCCCAGGTGTCGCTGTTCCTCGATACGGACCTGATTGACGGCGCGGTGAACGCAATTGCTCGCGGAACGCGCACTCTTGGGCGGTGGGTGAGGCGCACCCAGACCGGACATCTGCCTGATTATCTTTGGAACGCATTCGCAATCGTGCTTGTTCTCGTTGCCGCTTTGCTTCTATTTCATCGCTTTTGATGGGGAGGATGCTAACAATGACTTTCCCGATATTGAGTATCACGCTGTTCCTACCCCTGGTTGGCGCGCTCGTGTTACTGCTGCTTCCAAGACGATGGCTGTGGGTGATTCGGGTTATCGGCATTCTCTTCGCTCTGGCGTCTTTGGTATTGACATTCTATGTGTGGTGGCTGGCTGGCGGTTCATCTTGGTCTTCCCTGCTCTCTGGGGAGAGTCTCTCAACCATGCAGCTAGTCGAAGATAGATCCTGGATACCCTCCCTTGATCTCCGGTATACCCTGGGTGTGGATGGCTTGAGCGCTCCCATGGTGGCGTTGTCTGGACTTCTTACGGCGCTGGCGCTCTTCTACAGCGCATTTACTGTTGAGAAGCGGGTGAAGGAGTACTATGTGCTGTTCTTGGTTCTCCTCACGGGGGTCTTGGGGGTGTTTCTCTCGCTTGATCTCATCCTCTTCTATGTCTTTTGGGAAGTGGGCCTCGTCCCGATGTTCCTCCTGATTGGCATCTGGGGCGGACCCCGGCGTGAGTACGCAGCGATCAAGTTTTTCCTTTACACACTCGCTGGTAGCGTTTTCGGGTTGCTGGGCATTCTGGCAGTGCATCAGGAGACAGGAACCTTCAATATGCTTGATGCTGCCGCGGCGCGGCCATTTCTCTCAAATCCAACCTGGGCAACGGTTGTGTTCTGGGCCTTGTTTGTGGCATTTGCTATCAAGATGCCTGTCTTCCCCTTCCACACCTGGCTACCTGACGCGCACACTGAGGCCCCGACCTCAGGCAGTGTCCTGCTCGCGGGCATCATGTTGAAGTTGGGTAGTTACGGTATGATGCGCATTGCCTTTCCCCTCTTCCCAGAGCGATTCTATCATTTCTCTGTGGAAGTGCCGGTCATCACGGTCATGGCACTGATGAGTATTGTCTATGGAGCGATCGTTTGCCTGGCTCAATGGGATCTGAAGCGGCTCGTCGCGTATTCGTCGGTGGCACACATGGGCTATGTAACGCTGGGCCTGGCGGCTGCCGCCGCGGCATGGCCCTTGGGGCCGGGCAGTAGCTCGGGTGCTGGCTGGCCATCGGCCTCTGTGTTCAATGCGGCTGCCTGGAGCCTGACGGGAGCAGCTCTGCAACAGTTCTCTCATGGAGTGGTGACAGGTGCGATGTTCTTCCTGGTGGGCATGCTCTATGAGCGTGCCCACACGAGAGACCTAAAGGCATTCGGTGGGTTGGCCTCGGTTATGCCCCATTACTATGGCTTGACTCTGGTCACTGCTTTTGCCTCACTGGGTCTGCCCGGTTTGATTGGGTTCTGGAGTGAGTTATTTGTCTTCCGTGGTACGATCCATCTCCTGCCGGTCGTCGCGTTCCTTGGTATCGTTGGAATCGTGTTTACAGCGGGTTACGTATTGTGGAAAATCGTGCAGTTCCTGTTCTTGGGCACGCTCGATCAACAGCGTTGGGGGACATTGAGAGATCTCGCATGGTGGGAAAAGGTTACCGTGTGGCCTCTGGCTGTGCTCATGGTGGTGTTGGGTGTCTACCCCGCGCCTCTCATCGATACGTTTAGCGCTGCGCTGGCGGCGTTACTCCACGGGCTCTCGTAGTAGGGAGGCTTGCCGTGCGGTTATCAGAGGACCTACGATATCTTCTCCCGGCGCTTTTGCTCGCGGGCACAGCGATTGCAGTTCTGTTGATGGACATCATGCCTCGCAGGGGTGGGCAGGATGATGATGCGTCTACCCGAGAAGCGCGACGCACCCGGGGGTTCTGGTGGCTGTCAGTGTGTGGCACACTGCTCACCATGGTGGCGATCTTGTGGCTCAGTGTCCCTATGTTCCAGTTGGACGACAGTACCTCACACCGGGTCCTGGGAATGATGGTGTTTGACCCTTTGGCGGGTTATGGCTGGCTGCTTCTTGATGGCGCGCTCCTGTTTCTTCTGGGGATGGGGCGATCCTATGTAGCCCATCGGATTGCCGAACCCGGATTGTTCTATGCTATGATGTTGCTTTTTGGTGCGGCGGCGTTTCTGCTTGTTGCAGCAACTAATACTATTATGCTTCTTCTCACCCTCGATTTTGTGAGTTTGCTGGGTTATGCGCTCACGGGCTTCCTTCATGACGACCTGCGATCTACAGAGGGGGCGCTCAAGTATCTGGTCTATGGGGCGGTGCTCTCTGCTGTCATGGCGCTGGGGCTTGCCTGGTTGTATGGCATGACTGGATCCACTGACTACACCCAGGTCTCGCGAGCGCTGGCTGAAGGCCTGTGGCCCTGGTCAACGACCCGGCTCGTTCCCGCTGGGGCCCTGATCCCGGTGCTTGTGTTTGTCTTAACGGGATTTGCGTTCAAACTGGGCGTGGCACCATTTCATCAGTGGGTCCCTGATGCTTTTGAGGGAGCTCCGACGCCGGTGACCGCCACGCTGGCTGTTCTCCCCAAAATCGCAGGATTTGCCGCTCTCGTACGGCTGACTGTAGTGATGCTGCCGGCAGGGTCAGAGCTGGCGCACATCTGGAGGAGTCCACTCATTCTCTCCCTTTCGTCCCTGGGAATGCTGGTCGGGAATCTGGCGGGCTTGTGGCAGAATAACATCAAACGTCTGATGGCTTACTCTGGCATCGCACAGGCTGGATACGCTTTGGGTGGGGCCGTGGTTGGGAGTCAGGAAGGATACAGCAGCTTGTTTGTTTACTTGACGGCCTACACCATCGCAGAGCTGAGCATTTTCGCCGCGATCACTGTGGTGTCAGACGAGTTTGGTCTTGATGAGATCGATGATTATCGAGGTTTGTATCGACGGGCCCCCCTCTTGGCGGCGGTCCTTTTGATTGGCCTGCTCTCGCTTTTTGGAATGCCGGGCACAGCAGGCTTTATGGCCAAGTTGTGGCTGTTTTCAGCGGCATTGGATGCTCAACAATTGTGGTGGCTTGCCTTAGCTGCGGTCAACACCGTGGTCTCGATGGGCTATTATTGGCGTGTGATTCGGGTCGTCATGATGCACACGGATGAAGGCCTTGCCCCGTTGCCTGTCCCTTGGGCATCGCGGGCCACGCTGGTGCTGACATCATTGGTGGTGCTTGGCCTGGGGATTTTCCCAGGTACTATCATGCACTGGGCGCATATCGCGGTAGCTGCGCTTTTCTAGCGCGTTACAGGTTACGCACATTGCACAGGATCCGTCGTGCCGAAATGCAGTTCTCAATGCTATTGAGCGGTCTGTCGAAGTACTGTCGCTGTCTTGTGGGGGATCGCATACGGCTACTCTCTCCACAGATGACTGAGTCGGTGTCGGGCAGGACGTTTGAGTTTCCCCTGGACATTAACTTGATCACAGACGACTCCCGGGAGGTACGACCTGGGGCTTTGTTTGTTGCAGTCCCTGGCGGACTGCACGATGGCCATGTTTTCATTGCGCACGCGATTCAGAAGGGGGCCGTGGCTGTGGTGGGGGAGTGGCCCATCGAGCGCGTGGCTGGGGAAGTAAGCGATCAAGTCGCTTCGTCTGTGATGGGCTCGGCTTTGTACGTCCGGGTCCGCTCAAGCCGCCGGGCGTTGGGGTGGCTTCATGCTGCGTGGCATGGGTATCCTTCAAAGCAGATGAGGCTCGTTGGAGTCACAGGGACTGATGGGAAAACCACCACCACCACGCTTATTCACAGCATTCTCAGCGCAGCCGGCTATCAGGCTGGTATGATCAGTACCGTACGCGCACAGGTCGGAGAGCGAACGTATGATACCGGCCTGCACACAACGACGCCTGCCGCAGCGCAAATCCAGGCTCTTCTGGCAGATATGGTGCACGGAGGATGTTCGCACGCAGTGCTGGAGGTCACCAGTCACGGTTTGCACCAACACCGTGTGGCGGGTTGTGTCTTTGATGCGGCCGTGGTGACGAACGTCACCCATGAGCACCTGGACTACCATGGCACATGGGAAGCCTATCTGAATGCGAAAGCCAGGCTGTTCCACGCACTGTCAGATCCGATGCCTGAAGGATGGGGGGGCGATGTTAAGTTACCGGTGGATGAGCGAATCGCGATCTTGAACCGTGACGATGCATCGTTCCAGCGCCTGTCAGCTATTCCTGTGGGTCGGCGGTTGACATACGGCGAGGAGAACACGAAGGCTGATTTCTTCGCCTCTGACCTCAGATTCTCTCCTCAGGGACTGGACTTTCTAATGCACACGCCGGTCGGGGTCGTGCGGATGAAGAGCCCATTGGTGGGAAGATTCAATATCAGCAACATCTTGGCGGCCGCGGCCACGGCGATGGGGCTAGGTGTGGACCTAACTACCATAGCAATGGGGGTTGAGCGTGTGCGCGGTGTGCCGGGTCGCATGGAACGGATCGATGAAGGACAGCCATTCTTGGCCATAGTGGACTTTGCCCACACGCCCAATGCACTGCAACGTGCCCTGGAGACGGTTCGTCAGATGACGAGAGTGGTAGATGGAAGGGTCATCGTGGTGTTTGGCTCTGCGGGACTCCGGGATCAGGACAAACGATGGATGATGGGAAGAGTGGCTGGAACGATGGCTGATCGTGTCGTTGTCACCGCAGAGGATCCCCGGACCGAGCCTTTGCCTCAGATCATGCACCAGATCAGGCGAGGCCTTGAGATGGCTGGGAGGACCGAGGGCCGTGACTTCTGGTTGGTTCCAGATCGGGGTCAGGCGATCAAGACCGCCGTCGACATGGCACGCTCCGGCGACGTTGTCATTGTCTGTGGGAAGGGACATGAACAAAGCATGTGCTTCGGCGATGTGGAGTATCCTTGGGATGATCGTGCTGCCATGCGGGCAGCTCTTCGAGGAACTACACTAGACACGCTGCCAACTGCCCACAGCGACGGCAAATGAGTGCTGACCCGCCTGGATGCGAGCATGGATACAGGTCTTGATTCCAACGGCGAAACGTCGGCGGCACCTGTTGCCTTTAATCGCCCCCCACGAGTTGCCCTGATCCATGATTGGCTCAATCAATACGGTGGCGCAGAACGTGTCCTGGAGACGTTGCATGATCTGTTCCCCAATGCCCCTATCTTCACCAGCATCTACTGGCGGGATGGCATGCCCACAGAGTATCGGAGTTGGGATATCCGCACAAGTTGGATGGATCGCTTGCCAGGAATTCATCACCATCATCAGCTATTCTTTCCCCTATATGCCCTGGCTTTCGCCCGCCTGAGGATAAAGCTCTCTGAATACGATCTGGTATTGAGCAATAAGAGCGGCTTTTGCCACGGCGTCCGCACTGAAGGGCTTCCTCATCTTTGCTATTGTCTGTCGCCCACGCGCTACGTTTGGCAGTTTGACCACTATGCGGCGCGAGAGGCATTGCCAGCCTCCGTGAAACTTGCACTTAGACCTGTCGTAGCCGCGCTACGCCGGTGGGATTTCTATGTGGCCCAACGTCCGGAGATGCGGTTCGTCGCAATTTCCAGCGAAATCCATGACCGGGTCGCCCGATTCTACCAGCGTGACTCTCAGATTGTCTATCCTCCTGTCGATGTGGAACGTTTCCAGCCGCGGGAGAGCCACGAGGACTACTATTTGGTGGTCTCACGACTGATACCTTACAAACGTATTGACCTGGCAGTCGAAGCTTTCACCAGGATGGGGCTGCCCCTCATTGTAGTTGGCACCGGGAGAGAACGAGCGGCATTGGAATCGATGGCCGGCCCCAATGTGCGTTTTCTAGGCCGGGTGCCAGACAAAGCCCTTCCTGATCTGTACGCGCGCTGCAAGGCGTTCGTGTTTCCCGGCTATGAGGACTTTGGACTTGCTCCTGTGGAAGCACAAGCTGCAGGGAGACCGGTGATCGCATACCGCGCCGGTGGAGCGTTGGACACAGTGGTCGATGGGGTAACGGGGACATTCTTTGCCGAGCAGACACCTGAAGCACTGATTGAAGCGGTACAGACCTTTGATGCCGAGGGTGTGGACCCCAACGCATGTCGACGAAACGCCGAGAGGTTCTCTGTGGCACAATTTCGGTCTGAAATGACGCAACTTGTGGCGCAGATACTGGTCCGATAGTGCACGAAAGGCGGATCGTCAGGGGCTCACATCTGCCCATGGTGCCAGCAGCGCTGAAGGTTCCTGTTCTGGACGTCTGGTCCACCATGGAAGGTTGCCGTAGGATGCGAGGATTTCCTTTTCATCATAGACCTCCAGCATACAATCGTACCAGCTCATGCCTTCGGTCTTTTGGAAATGCCACCACTCGACATCATAGTAAGATGTCCGCCAATTGGATAATGCGTTGCGACGCTCCCAGCCGTAATCAGCAGCGAGAGTGGTGAAATCAACGTAGTAGCCAGCCGGTATAGTGGCCTTAAGTGCCCCCCCCTCAGCGGCCGCGACACCGCCACGGGATCTTGCGTTGATATCCCAGGGAGCTTGCCTCAAAGGCTCGCCCAGGCTTCCATCCTGCTTTCTAGTCTTGATGTACACACGCCAATAGGTGACTCCGCCTAGGTCCTCCCTCACTAGCTCGAGCAGGCCGGACCGCCAGAAGCTCTGGTCGATGTCAATAGCCCGTCCACATACGTGCCAGGAAATCCTACCCTGGCCAGGCCGAGGGGTGTGATTCATCGGTCGCCAGGAGTCGCCCAACTGACCCAGGTAGTCCCAACCAGTCTCCAGCAGCACACGCTGGCGCAGCGCATTGAAGCTGTCATTTACTTTGTCACTCAACCGTTGTGCATGGTCACTTCCGTTGACATCCGGCAACCATACAAAAGCAGCGTGTTGATCATCCGAGGAGTCTAATAGTAGCTCTGTGTAGAGCGGGCGCTCCTCGCGTTCCATACGGGTCAGGAGAATCTCTCGGAGTGCAGGGTCAAGGTCAACTGCCCGCCATGTAGGGTCATCGATCCTGTCAGTTGTGCTGAAACCACTGTGCGCCAGCGCCCATCCTTCAGTATCTGCGACCACCAGCAAAGATTCAGCCCCTCGGTGGACCACGAAGGCCAGGGCATCCCCCTCCGGAGACCATGTCGGTTGAGTGCCTACACCAAGCAGAAACGGACGCACCTGCCCACGAGATAGCGCATCCACGTCGAACGGCACTTCCCAGATCATCTCCGAGCCAGGCACCCCCGAAGTATACGCTAGATACTCACCTGAAGGTGACCAAGCGGGAGCGTCCTCGTTAAGATCTGGGGTATGGGTGAGATTGACTGTTGTACCGTCATCCAAGGAGAGGACATAGATGTCCTGGTTGCCGTCTCGAAACGAGGTAAAGGCAATATAACGACCGTTTGGCGACCAGGCCGGTGAATAATCGGGGGCTGCATCGTAGGTCAGCCTGTGCTCCTCTCCTGTGGCCATATTCCGAATATACAGGTCGAGATTATCGTCCCGATATCCCTCGTAGACCAGCCATTGTCCATCCGGCGACCAAGCAGGTCCCGCTTCAAAATCCGGGGTTTGCGTCACCCTGAGAATGGTGCCGGCCGACATCTCCATCAAGTAGATATCCCAAGCCCCAGCTCTTCTTGAGGCAAACGCCAAGTAATCCCCATTGGGTGACCAGGCGGGGTCTCTGTCGTCCTCAGGGGCGAAAGTAAGACGTAGTAGGTCTCCAGTCTCCTGAGAAAGGAGATAGATGTCGTTGTTACCGTTGTGCCTCAAGGTCAGGGCGAGGATGCCAGCATGCCCAGGAGAGGTAGCTCGTGGTGCCGGTTGGGGCGCATTGCTCCGGCCTGCGCCCGGCGTCGCTGTTACGACCACGGTCTTTTCGATGACTATGGGGGATTGCGAGGTGTCTTCGTTGGCGGGAGGGGTATGGATTACGCCAACTGCAAGCAGCATGAAGAGCCATATGATTGGAGGGATCCGCGCGCGTCCAGGGACGAGGAGCCACGCTAGACATGTCCTCAGAGGACTCGGGTGTGAGCTGTCGTGGTCGCCGTGCGGGTCAGAGTTGGTGATCATCTGCTGTCTGGCTGGCGTTTCCAAGCAGTGACAGCGGCAGCTCTGAAATTGCGTTGAAGCCCTTGAATGAGCGAAGCTTGGGGTCAGTCATCTTCGTTTGTAGGGAGTGTCAGTCCTCAAGCCGGGCGGCCTCTGCCGCATCTCTTTGACGTCGTGCCACATGGGATAACAGGATACCAAGCTCGTATAGCGCGATGAAGGGACCGGTGACCAAGAGCAACGTCACCGGGTCTGTGGTAGGAGTGATTACCGCGGCAAAGATGACTGCTACGAACCACACCACTCGGCGTGCCTGGGCCAGTTGCTTCGAGGTGACTCCCCCCAGGCGTGCAACGACATAGACAACCAAGGGTGTTTGGAAGAGAAGCCCCATCCACATAACCAATGTCGTTACGAAGGAGAGATAGTTCTCTAGCGAGTAGGTCGGTTGAACCACATCGCCGAGAAAACCCATCAACACAGGCAAGCTGATGGGAATCAGCACCTGGAGTGTGAATAGACTTCCCAGCACGAAGAAGAGAATAACCGCCGGGATGCCGAACAACAGAAGCGAGCGCTCATTGGGATACAACCCTGGCGCGACAAATGCATAGACCTGATACATAATATAGGGAAGCGCCAATGCAAACCCGGCAGCCAAGGCAATCTTGAAGTAGATGATAGGTGCCTCAGTGGGGCTAAGCACGATGACGTTCCCCCCTTG
>CAYLRT010000012.1:45525-47174 GCA_964385885.1 uncultured Anaerolineales bacterium
GTTTGCATCGTTGGTCCATAAGCGCTGCCAGAAGAAGACTCGGCGCCTGTGCTGTCATCCCCAGGGCCAGTCGGCTCACCAGGGCTCCCGGTCTCCAGCGCCTGGGCCAATGTCTCTTGAGCCTCGGTGACCGCATCACTGAGGTCAGAGATGGCACTGCTGGCTTCGCCAGTCGGCACTTGCTCTGTCGTGGCTTTTTTCAGCGCTGCGGCACTTTCGTCTGCCTGAACTTCGAGCTCTCGCTGTGCCTCGCTCACGTTACGTTCCAACTCAGCGGATACTTCTTGCGCTGAAGTGCCGATCTCCTTCAGAGTCTCCTGGACCTCGACTGTCGTGGCCTTGACCTCTGCGACGGCTTCCTCCAACTCGCTGACATCCAGCTCCTCCTGCACAGTGGCGCTGAGCTGATGCCACATCTGCTGAGTGCGGCGAGCGAACTCTCCAATTTTCCGCATCATTTTGGCGAGGTCTTCTGGGCCGAAAAGGATCAGCGCCAGCAAAGCGATGACAAGAAGCTCACCGCCCCCGATGTTCAGGAATTCCATATTATGCTCCGCTGGGGAAATGGCAAAAGGAGGCCATGCAGTGTAGAGGGGACTACTCTGACTCTGTGGCCTCTGAGGTATCTTTCTGGGACTCCTCTGTGTGGACCTCCTGCTTGAATCCACGGATTGCTTTACCCAGCTCACTACCCAGTTTTCCAATTCGGCCTGGCCCAAAGATAAGGACCGCAAGTACCAAGACGAGGATCAGCTCAGGAACTCCGAAATTACGAAATAGCATCATTTCCTCCTGTTCGTGTGACAACATGGCATTCCCGTCGTGCGTCACAAGGTACAACCCATCATACTACGAATCGGGGGGCAGGCAACACTTCAGGGTAGAAATAAGCAAGAATGATCCAGGCTTGACAACTGACAGCCGGGATCATATCCGGTGAGTCCCCGGTGAGACTCGAACTCACAACCTCCTGGTTCGAAGCCAGGAGCTCTGTCCTATTGAGCTACGGGGACCTGGGCAAAGTTAGTTATGAGGTTTGGACTCCTCACTCGATTACCTGAGGGTGGATGATGGGACTCGAACCCACAGTCTCCTGTTCCACAGACAGGTGCCTTAACCATTAGGCCACATCCACCATACGAATTGCATTTTACCATAGATGCTTCTACTAGCAAGCGTCTTGCCATCGATCTACAGGTGTCCATGGGAAAAGGGCAACAGGATGTGCACAGTAGTCCCAGGCAGCCTTTCCTCATCCTTGGGCCGAAACTTTGAAGGTGATGCAGGATAGAATAAATCAATGAGTGCGGAAAGACGGGTTCGTGTGCCAGCTCCAGGCGATCAGCGTCGATGAGAGAAACATTAAGGAGATCCTGAACGATGTTGTCCAGGCGCTCGACGGCATCGGCAACCTTCATGAGCAAATGCTTGGGACTTCCCTGTATCTCGGGACTCCCAGGGATGTCGGGGTTTGCTCTTAGGATCTGGAGGTAGCCATGAATGACGGTCAGCGGAGTCCTGAGCTCGTGCCCTGCCAGCACCACGAAATCCGATTTCATTTTGTCCACGCGCTGTAGCTCCTGCTGGGCACGCTGGAGCTCGCGTACTTTTTCCTCAAGTCGCCGAGCCAGCCGTTTGTTGTATTCAGC
>CAYLRT010000013.1:0-32774 GCA_964385885.1 uncultured Anaerolineales bacterium
CCCACGGCCCCGTGCACATCAGCGTCCATCAGGATCTCGCCGGAAGGGACCGGGTACTCCAAGTGCAGATCATCGACGTCGCAGGGACAGGATAGCTGTCTGCCGCGGAAACGCGATCACCCCAACCCCCCGGGTTTCTTGGCTGGCTGCACTCTGTGGCCGCCCACTAATCTTCTGCCCCCACGCTTACTCAAGGGCTTGAGTCCACCCTCAGGCATGTTAGAATGACACCGCGATGTACGTCAAGAGCCTAAGCCTGCGCCAGTTCCGTACTTACAGCCGACTCGAAATCGATCTCCCAGCGGCCTCGATCCTGCTCCTGGGCGCCAATGCCCAGGGCAAGACCAGCCTTCTGGAGGCTATCGCGTTTCTATCCCTGGGCGCCTCACCGTTGACGAGCACCGATCGCCAGGTGATCCATTGGGCCGCGACAGAATCCGGCATGCCCTACGCCCACCTGCAGGCCGAGATTGTCCGAGGCGGAGAGACGGAGACTCTGACGATTGCTCTGGAGCGCCGCACGCTGGCTAACGGGCAGGAACGTCTGGAGAAACGCTTCCGTATCGGTCAGCGCAACGTGCGGAGGGCCGAGTTCACAGGGCGGCTCAATGTGGTGCTCTTCCTGCCTCAGGACCTGTCCCTGGTTTATGGCCCACCCGCCGAGCGACGGCGCTACCTGAATGGCCTGCTGGCGCAGGCCCACCCGACCTACGCGGAGGTACACACTATCTATAGTCAGGCTATGGCACGCAGAAACGCCCTGCTGCGCCATCTGCGCGACCATGGAGGCGACCCGCGCCAACTCATCCCTTACGAGGAACGCCTGGTACGCGCCGGCGTGACGATTTCACTGTATCGAAAGCGCCTCATCGAGGCGATGGAGCCTACCATTGATCGACTTCATCGGGAACTGACAGGGGATGAAGCCTGGCTCAGGCTGGAATACCGGCCTAATCTCGACGAGGTCCACCAATTTGAGAACAGCCAGGGGGAGGCTTTGAGTGCATCCGCCACGGATATTGAGGCTCTCTACGAAGCTTACCGTCAGCGGCTGCTGGAGACGCGCCCAAGGGAGATTGCACGCGGCGTGACATTGGTGGGTCCCCACCGGGACGAGGTCCGCTTCATCTCCAACGGCCGGGACCTAGGCATCTATGGTTCGCGTGGACAGCAACGCACGGCTGTACTGGCACTTCACCTGGCCGAACTGGCATGGCTCCAGCAGATCACGGGCGAATCCCCGGTGCTGCTGTTGGACGAGGTGCTGGCTGAACTGGATCACGCCCGGCGGAGTTATCTGCTACGGGCTCTGCAGGACATTGAACAGACCATCCTGGCGACCACCGATGTCGAGCTGGTCCCTCATTCCTACCGGGATCAAGCCACGATTTTCAGCGTGTCAGCCGGGCTCATTCAGAGGATATCCCCCGAGGATGATCCGACAGGTAACGGTGCTTGACCCCTGGGTCCAGAAAAGCAGACAGGGCAACCCCCCATGGTGGTGCCCTGTCTGATATCCACGCACAACAGCCGCGCTCAGGTGTTACTTGCGCGTGACAGGTGACGGCCGCTGCCTCTTATAGCGATAGACAATGCGCCCACGCGTCAGGTCATACGGCGAGAGCTCAAGCCGCACACGATCCCCCAGCAGGATGCGGATGTAATACTTCCGCATCTTTCCAGAAAGGTACGCAATGACCTCATGACCTGTATCCAGACGCACACGGAACTGTGTACCTGGTAATGCTTCGGTAACCGTACCCTCGACGACGATCTTCTCTTCTTTTTTGGCGCTCATAAACCCTTTCCAACGCTCTCAGGCAGTCTCTTCCAGCTCTGGGGGCTCAGCAGATTCAGGAGCCGTATCCTCGGCTGCGGCGGATGGCGCCTCAACACTCTCCTCATCACCCTCGTCAGCTTCAGAGACCTGTGGCCCGTCGCTCTCAAGCTCTTCTCCAACCTCGACGGACACCTCTTCACCACTCTCTTCACCCGCTGCTTCAGCCTCGGGGGCCTCGGCTGGGGCTCCCTCGGTCACGGTGGGGGCCTCTGCCGCATCGGCTTCAGATGTCTCCTCATCCTGGGACGCCGCTGCTTCAGCTTCTGCCGCTTGAGCTTCCTCGGCCTGCTCAATGCGGGCCAGAACCCAGTTTTCCCATTCCTCGGTGGTGACCTGGCGGACACTCAACCCTACCCGACGGCGATCCGGTTCCACCCGGATGATCTTGACCAGGACCGTCTCCCCAGGCTGCAACTCGTCGCGTTGTGCGATGTCGCGTAACTCGCTGTTATGGAGCAAACCCTCGATCCCGGGCTCCAGTTCAATGAATACCCCAAAATCCACTGCCTGGGTTACACGTCCTTCAACCAGTGAGCCTACAGGATAGCGTTCGACGACGCTGTCCCAGGGATCTGGCGTCAGCGCCTTGATACTCAGAGCGATGCGTTCGCGATCTCGATCCACATCGAGGACTTTCACCTTAATGCGTTGACCCGGCGAGTAGATCTCCTGCGGATGATCGATCCGCCCCCAGGAAAGCTCAGAGATGTGAACCAGACCATCGATCCCACCCAGGTTGACAAACAGCCCGAAATCCACCACCTGGCTGATCCGTCCGCGGCGCACCTGCCCTGGTTCGAGTTCAGCCAGCAGTTTCTTGCGCCGTGCCGCACGCCATTCACGGGCAGCCGCGCGCTGAGAGAGGATCAAACGGCGGCGGCGACGATTGACCTCAATCACCTTGACCATGATCTGCTGCCCCACCATAGCCCGCAGTCGACGCTGCCGCTCGGCGGGTTGGTGGATCCGATTGAAACCGATCAACTGCGACATGGGCACAAAGCCACGTAATCGACCAAACTCCACTGTCAGGCCGCCACGATTGGCTCCCGTGACGGTGGTCTCGTAGACACTCTGATCCTCCAGGAGTTTCTCGGCCGTCAGCCAATCCTCCTGCAAGATGGCCTCGGAGATCGACAGCTCGACGTTGCCCTCGGAATCCCGAAATCGCGTCACGACCACAGGCACCGTATCACCTACGTTGAACTCTCGATCCTCAATCTTCTCGAGGTCCTCGTTGGGGACGAACCCGTCCCGCTTGGCGCCGATGCCCACCAAGAGGCCGTCCTCACGGCGGTCGATGATGACGCCTTCGCGCAGCTCACCACGTCTGAGTGTACCGGCTGATAGCGATTCTTCTAGCTGATCCTCCCAGGGGGCTGTACCGGCAGCTGCCGGCGATTCGTCCTGGGGCGCAGGGGGCTCGGATGGCCCGGAGGCATGATTCAATTCTTCCACAATCCAACTCCTGTTCCATCCAGTATTGCACAAGCAAGCGACATGTGCAACTTGGAGGGTTAAATAGGCTGCTGTCATTGTAACATAGCCATCAGTAAAGTCAATTATAAGGAAACTGGAATTGTTCACAACTCTCATGGGCGGAGGATCATGCACGCCTCTCTGCCTCCATTTGCGCGTACGAGTAGGAGAGGAGGAAGTGGCCTACACGGGTGAGTGCCCGCTCAGAGTGCTTCACATGCCGACCGACGCCATGAAGCTGTGGGATCAACCCGCGGGAATCCCTTTGAGCCTTCCTGGCACCCCTGGCTATCTCGCTTGCAGGTTGGCAATGGGAAGGCTGGTGCTATAGTGACTCGGGACCAACCACGACGCACGTCCTCCCGAACATGTGATGCCGTGAAGAGCCGAAACCCACCCGTCCTCTCGCCAACCGGAGCTTCCAGTTGCCGGGCGGGAAGAGATGGACGACATGAAACAGGAGGGAGAAGAAGATGCAGATTGTGACCGACAGTGGGACGGATCTATGTCTGTCACCCGAACGCATAGCCGAGCTGAATATCCATGTGGTGCCCCTCGTTGTGACCCTGGAGGGCCGTTCCTACCGTGAAGGTGTAGATATCCAGCAAGAGGAATTCTACCGTCTACTCGCGGAAGCGACGAGCCTTCCCACTACATCGCAACCCTCTGCCGGGGAGTTCGCAGCGCTCTACCGGCAACTAGCCGAGACTGATCCCGAGATCTTGTCTATTCACATGTCGTCGGGGCTGAGCGGAACGGTCAACTCCGCCCGGGCTGCGGTTGCGATGGTGCCAGAGGCCAACATCACGGTCATCGACACCAAGACCCTTTCGGCTGCGGCCGGCTGGCAGGTGAAAGCCGCCGCCATGGCAGCGAAGGCCGGCTGGGCGAAGGAGGAGATTATCGCCCTGACGCAACGCATCGGGGATGCCAGCGACAGTGTCTACACCCTGGCGGAGCTGAAATACTTGATCCACGGCGGGCGCATCAGCCATATGAAAGGGCTGATCGCTTCGCTGTTGAACATCAAACCCCTGATAGGGGTGGAGAAGGAAAGAGGGACTTACGTGCAACGGGGACAAGCGCGCTCCTTCAAGCGGGCGATAAGAGGGCTGGTCAATCTGATTGCCAAGCAGTATCCTCTTGGTAGCGCCCTGCGGGTCCAGATCCTGCACGCATTCAACCCAGAGGGTGCCGCACTGTTACGAGAGGAGATCACTGCGCACTTCGAGTGTACCTGGCTCGCAGAGGGCTACATTTCCCTCGTATTAGGGGCCCACACAGGTCCCAGCATGGTAGGGGTCGCCTACGCGCCACAGGAGGTCTTCGCCGAGCTGCCCTTTGAGATCGAATAGCGGCGACGGATCCATGAATAGCACAGCAGGACCGTTGGCCTGTACCTGGGATGACGAGACCAGGTGCGCCCAGTGTGAGCTGCGCTGCAGACTGGGGGCCGGGTTTGGTCCCGCTTTGACTCTTCGTAACTGACCAGATCCCGTCACTCGTGCTGGCCTGTTTCGGCCTGGCGCTGGTTGGCTCGGCAACTGGGGCATGGCGGCCGTTGATCACCTTCATCGCGGCCTGCGTGGTCCTGTGGGGTCTGGGACTTGACGCATGGCCGCAGACCTCGATCCAACCCTGGCCTGGCCTTACCCGGGGGCGACCACGGCCTCGCTTCCATCCACTGGAATGACCGCCCCCGAGATCCAGGTCAGCCGGGGGTCAGCCAGTACCACCAGTGTCTGTGCCACATCCTCTGGCGTGGTCAGGCGTCCCGCTGGATGATAGCGCTGTGCATGAGCTATGATCTGCTCGTGTCCTGGGATGGCGCGCAGTGCAGGCGTGTCGGTCACGCCGGGCATCAGGCAGTTGACCAGGATCCCACGTGGTGCCAACTCGACCGCCAACTGCCGGGCATGCGCCTCCAACGCCGCTTTGGCTGCGGAGACCGGCCCGTAATGCGAGGAGGCGCGCTGGGATCCTATGCTGGTCATGGCGTAGACGCGGCTGCCGCGCTGCAGTAGGTCCGCCTGCACCAGGTCCTGCGCCCAGTACACCAGGCTATGTGCCATCACCCGCAGTGTCATCTCCATCTGACTCTCGGTCACCGCTTCCTCAGGGTTCTCGGGCACATACTGACGCAGGCTACCAAAGGCCAGGGTGTGCACCATGAGATGTATGGAGCCGAACGGGTCGTCGGCCAATACCTCTGAGATAGAGGCAATAACCCTGGCGCGGCGTCGAGCATCGGCTGCGTTGGTGTTGAAGAAGACCGCACGTCCCCCGGCCGCTTCCACATCGGCTATGACCTGCTGCGCCCGATGCAGTGTGCGGCGCGGGTCCAGGTGCACGCCGAAGATGTTCATGCCCGCCTGTGCCAATGCCCGCGCGGCCGCCGCGCCGAAACCGCTGGATGCGCCAAGGATCAACGCCCAACGCCCTGCAAGCCCCTGCTCTCTCTCTTGTGTCATCCTGCCTCCTCAAAGACAGACCCGACAGGCCGTGGCCCGTCAGGTCCTGGTTCTTGGGTTGTGGACCGACGCACATCTGTCCAGATAGATCACCCTACACTATTGCATAGCCTCAGTCATCGAAATCGGAGCCGCTGTAGAAGTCACCGGAGTCAGGGCCCTCCCCCATCAAGTCTGGCATCTCCTTTTCTATCTCCTCTGGGTCCTGCCCGGCCTCCAGCCGTTCAATGACCTCCTCGAACTCTGGCCCCAGGTCCCCGGCCTCATCGCCGAGCTCATTCATCATCTTGCGCATGAAACGGCCCATGCTCTTGGGGTCATTCTCATCGAAATCGCCCCAGTTTGTCGGGTCAGCCAAGTCCTCAAGTCGACTGTCCTCCGACCTCGCCACACGTACCCGGGAGACCAGCCGCTTGACCTCTCGACTCCCGCAACGCTTGCAACTGAGTTTGCCTTCGTCTATCTCGGAGAAAGTGCGCCAGAATACCGAAAAGCGGCGTCCACATTGCCCGCATCGATACTCATAGATCGGCATCTTTCGTCTCCTCTGTCAATTGTGGTATAGTAGACTGCGTACTCGGCGAGCATGGTCCGGTCGCGGGATCGCGGATCACTCCATGCGACGCCGACTCGCTTCTACCACCGACAACCCATGAAGCGTCACATAAGATTATACGACAAGCGCTGACGGGAGCAAACCTGTGCAAGACGATGTTTTCGCCGCAACGTGTGTGCTTCAGAAGCGACCGTTACTCATAGTGATCTCAGGCCCATCGGGGGTGGGAAAGGACTCCCTGGTCGAACGCATGAAGGCCAGGGGAGCTCAGTTCCATTTCGTGGTGACGGCGACGTCGCGCCCACCCAGACCTGAGGAACGGCACGGTGTCGATTACTTCTTCGTCTCGAAAGAAGAGTTCGAGCGCATGATCCGGGACGGTGAATTGTTGGAATATGCTGTGGTGTACGGGCAGTACAAAGGTATTCCCAAGCAACAGATCCGCGATGCCCTGGCCAGCGGCAAGGACGTGGTGCTGCGGCTTGACGTCCAGGGCGCAGCCACCATCCGGCGTCTGATCCCGGGGGCTGTGCTTATCTTCCTGACTGCGACCTCAGAGGAGGAGCTCATTGAGCGGCTGCGACGGCGGGAGACGGAGTCGGACCTCCAGTTGGAGCAACGCGTTGCCACAGCCCGTGAGGAAATGAAGCAGGTTGACGCCTTCGATTATGTGGTCGTCAACCGCGACTGCCAGTTGGACGCTGCGGTGGACCAGGTACTCTGCATCATTCACGCAGAGCACTGCCGCGTACACCGTCAGGAGGTGAGGCTGCCGTAGGGGACACGAGGCCAGGAGAGGCGCACTGAAGCCCATCGGCGTGGGAGGACAACAGGATGCGAGAACCCATCGAGCTGCATGTCGGGGATGTCGTTGAGCTCAGGAAACCCCACCCCTGTGGTGGGAGGACCTGGCGCATCCTGCGTGTGGGCCTTGACATTGGGATCGAATGTCTCACGTGTGGCCGCTATGTGTTGGTCCCACGACGCAAGCTAGAGGGGCGGATCAAGCGTTTCCTCGAACGTGAAGGGCTGCCCGTTGACGGAGGATCGGAGCTCAGGCTGTGACGGACCACCACTCTTTGCCCAGACGGTTTCTCTTCCTCTTCTCCGACACCGGAGGAGGCCATCGAACCTCGGCCCAGGCCGTGCGAGAGGAACTCATCCGGCGACATGGCCCAGCGGCCCATGTCGAACTGCTTGACATCTTCACCGAGTCCAACCGCTGGCCGTTCTACCGCTTTCCAGACTGGTATCCCAGAATGGTGCGCCTGCATGGTATCCCCTGGGGTATAGGTTTTCATCTCCTGGATCGCGTTGAGATCATGCAGGGCATGTCACGGTTACTGTGGCCCTACACCCGGGAGCAACTGTGCGCACTGCTGACGCGCCATCCGGCCGACGTGATCGTGAGCTTTCATCCCGTTCCCAACTGTGCAGTGAACCTGGCCCTTCGGCATCTGGGCTGGCGCGGCGCGTTTGTCATCGTCGCCGTGGACCTGATCACCGCCCATGCAGGATGGTTCGTCCCAGGGGCCGATCTCTATCTGGTCCCCACGGCGCAGGCAAAGGCGCGGGCCCTTCGTTGGGGGATACCCGCCGGGCGCGTGTGCGTCACCGGCATGCCGGTGCGGCGGGCCTTTGTCGACGCCGCGATGCTGCCCCGAGAGGAGGCTCGTCAGCGACTCGGCCTGCCTCAGGATCGACCGCTGGTGCTGGTCGTGGGTGGGGGATATGGTATGGGGCGGTTGAAGGCCGTGGCCCAGGCCCTCATGGCACGGGATCTCCCGGCGCACCTGGTGGTCATCGCGGGCCGGAACCGGAAGCTGCGGGCCGAGCTCGGCGCCATGGCCTCGCCTGGGGTTCGCATTGAGGGATTCGTGTCTCAGATGGCGCTGTGGATGCGCGCTGCCGACATCCTGGTCACCAAGGCGGGTCCCAACACCCTGGCGGAAGCGTGTGTCGTCGGCCTCCCCATGGTGCTCTATGCCGCCCTCCCCGGTCAAGAGGAAGGCAACATTGACTACGTGGTGGATCATGGTGCCGGGACATGGGCGCCCTCACCCCGCCGGGCTGCGGAGGCCGTGTTGGGGCTTTTACACGATGGTGCGTTGCGGGCCGCAATGGCCCACAGCGCCCAGGCACTGGCTCGCCCTTCGGCGACTGAGGAGATCGTACGATATCTATGGGCCCAGGCTGAAAGCTCTGTCCCAGCCCATCGCCTCAACCCGCCCATGGGCTTGGGCCGACGACTCTACCACGCCGTGCGACCTGTGGGGAGGACGTAGAGACCCATGGAGAGCTACATCCGGCAGTTCCTGCAGCACCTCAAGTTTGAGCGGGGTTACTCCCCTAACACCATCGCAGCCTATGCCGGGGACCTGCGGCAGTTCCATAGGTTTGCTCAGAACATAGGGCACACCGACGTTGTACGGCTTTCCCATGAGGACCTGGAGGCCTTCATTGCGGCATTGCAACAGCGTGGCCTCAGACCCTCCAGTGTGGCACGAAAAGTGGCCGCGGTTCGCGCTTTCTTGCGCTTCCTCAGTGCAGAAGGGGTCATGGGATCTGCGCTGCTGGACACTTTTCATCAGCCCCGCGTGGGCAGGCGGCTGCCGCACACGCTGACCCAGCGTGAGGTTAACCGCCTACTAGCAGCGGCAGAGGCTGAGTCCACGCCGTTGGGGCTGCGCGACCAGGCGCTGCTGCAGACGCTCTATGCGACTGGCGCACGTGTCTCGGAGCTGGCACGATTGCGGCTTCAGGACGTGGACTTTGAGGCCGGGACCCTGCGTTGCCTGGGCAAAGGGAACAAGGAACGCATCGTCCCTCTCTATCCAGAGGCCCTGAAGGCGCTCCGAACCTATGTAGAGGATGGCCGGCCCTTCCTACAACGCGACCCAGACGAGGATACGCTCTTCCTGAACAACCTGGGTAAACCCCTTACCCGGCAGGGGCTCTGGTTCCTGGTTCAACACTACGCTGAGGCTGCCGGATTGGAGGGCTCCGTCACACCTCACACTTTGCGTCACACTTTTGCCACCCACTTGCTGGAGGGGGGTGCCGAGCTGAGCGACGTGCAGCACCTGCTGGGCCATGCCAATATCACCACCACCCAGATATACACAGAGATCTCCAGTCGCCGGAGGCGCGAGGTCTATGATCGGGCCCATCCGCGGGCCCGCGGGATCTCCAAACCTGGACCCAGCATCCCAGCACAGACAATCGAGAGCGATCAGCGAAAGGATACTGAAGATGGGTGAATTCGTCACGATGGAACTATTGCAGGAGGCTACAGCAGCCATACAGGCTCGGACCGATCTCAAGCCTCGCGTCGGCATGATCCTGGGTTCGGGCCTCAACCCACTGGCCGAATCCGTCGAGCAGGCAACCATGATCCACTTCGGGGAGGTCCCCCATTTCCCTGTCTCGACCGTTGAGGGCCACATGGGACGGCTGGTGCTCGGTTACCTCGAAGGGCATCCGGTGATTGTGATGCAGGGGCGCGCCCATTACTACGAGGGATACACCATGGCCCAGATCAGCATTCCCATCCGCGTGATGGCCCTGTTAGGCGTTGAGATCCTCATCGTGACCAACGCCGCCGGTGGGGTCAACATGACCTATCGGCCTGGTGAGGTCATGATTATCCGTGATCACATCAACCTCATCGGCATGGCAGGGCTGAGCCCCCTGCGGGGCCCCAATCTGGATGCTTTCGGCCCCCGGTTCCCCAGCATGGACAAGGCCTACGACCCCGACCTGCGCGAGATAGCGCGCGCCGTCGCGCTGGAGGCGGGCATCCCATTCCAACAGGGTGTCTACGTGTGTCTGGCAGGCCCCAACTTCGAGTCACCGGCGGACGTGCGTTTCCTGCGGGTGATGGGCGCTGACGCTGTGGGAATGTCCACTGTGCCGGAGGTCATCACAGCCCGTCACAGTGGCCTGCGGGTGCTGGGACTGTCAGGTATCACCAACACCCTGATTGGGGAGGAAGGCGCCCCACCACCAAACCACGAGGAAGTGCTGGAAGCAGGCAAAGTCCTGGTCCCCCGTCTCGAGACCATCATCCGGGGGGTGCTGAAAGCCGTATGAAGATCGTGCTGGCATGGCTCACGGAACAGGTCTCGTGGGTCGGGCTGATCTGCCTGTTCGGCGCGTTAGCCTACACCATCGTTGCTCTGACCGCCAAACGTAACAGGGACTACGCCCAGTTCTCCCTTGAGCGCGACATCTACCATCAGCGGATGACGCGGGCATGGCGTGTGAGCGCGCTGTTCCTGTTGTTGGGTGGGCTGGTTGCCGCTATCAGCACATGGCTTGCTCCCTCACCCACCGACCTCGCGCCTACTCCGACGCCCGCCAGTGGCCTCTACACGCCCGTACCTGGCTCGCCAACGGCCTCTCCCTTGGCTGCCACCACCGCTCTTACCGAGGTCATAGTCGCTACTCCGGTGCCAATCTTGACGATCACCCCGACCGCCCTGCCAACAGCCATTGCCCCCGATCTCATGCAGCCTGACTGTCCAGACCCTGGGGCCCAGATCACATTGCCCGCCGCAGGAAGCGAAGTTTCAGGCATTGTCGAGGTGTTGGGCACGGCGAAGATCAACGCTTTCTCCTACTACCGCTTCGAAGTCTTGTTCCCTGGTTCCGATGCGCCCAACTTCGTCGCCCAGTACGATAGGCCCGTGGAGAACGGTCGGCTCGGCGTCTGGGACATCTCCGATCCCACCCGCTATCCAAGTGGTGGTCCCTATCGGTTCCGACTGGTAGTGGTAGACATCTACGGCAACACGACCGTCTGCAGCATTCCGGTGATCATCGCCACTCAGGCGGAAGACTAACAGGCGAAAGCCTACATCTGCGCTGACCTTTGCAAGGAGGTGCCCATGCTTGTCAGAACCGTACGCGATGAAGATTGGGAAGCCTGTCTGGAGGTGGATGCTACCTACGAGACGAACACCACCTGGCAGATGGAGGAACATATCTCAAGCGGGGAGTGGCGAGTGACGTTCCGCGAGATCCGGCTGCCCCGCACTCTGCGCATCCGCCCAACCACCCCCCCCGAGGATCTGCTGAGCGACTGGCAGAGACGTGACCAGTTTTGGGTGGCTGTCGAGCAACGTCAGGTCATCGGCTACCTGGGCCTGGACATCGATCAGGACCGCCATCAGGCCCGGGTCACGGAACTCGTCGTGACACCTGAGCATCGACGCAAAGGGGTCGCCAGCGAACTGCTGGAGCATGCGCAGGTATGGTGTCTACGCCATCGCATACATCAGCTTGTCCTGGTCTGTTCGCTGAAAGCGCAACCCGGGCTTGCATTTGCCCTCAACCACGGATTCTCGTTCTGTGGATTCCAGGATGGTTATTGGCCGGGCCAGGAAATGGCCTTGTTACTTCGTCAGAGACTTCGTTAGGAGCGCTACAGACGCGCATGGACTGGATACACTTCCTGAGCCGAGCCAACGACGTATTGACAGCCGGGGTGGGGGCGACGGCTTTTGCCTTGTTGCTCTACCTGCTGGTCTACAACCGTGGCAGTTATGTGGCACGCACCTTTGCAGGCCTCTTGAGCTGCGTGGTACTCGTCTACCTCATGGACCTGCTGCTGACAAACATCGCGGGGCCTGCCTACGCCGAAACGCTGTTGCGCCTCCAATGGCTCTCTATCGCCTTCACACCGCCCCTTTACCTGGAATTCGTGCGCGCGATTCGGCTCTCGATCCTGCGCGACCACTTCCCAAGTTGGCTGCGTCCGCTGAGCTTCGGACTGGGTGCGCTGGTCGCCGTGCTTGCCCTCACAAGTGATCTGGTGGTACATAGCATCGCCGTCTCGGCGGGCGTCTATCACATGCACCCCGGACCCTTCTTCTACCCCTTCGCCGTACTCTTTGCGGGGGTCACCCTATGGGGACTGCGTGAGACGCTACGGGCCCGGCGGCTCTGTTACACACACACAGCACGCCGCCGGATGGCCTATCTTTCCATCGGCTTCGTGGCTCCCGCCATGGGTGTCTTTCCTTATCTCCTTCTCAGCGGGTGGCCGGCCGGCCTCCCCAGCGGCATGTTGCAGATCCTGCTGACGCTGGGCAACCTGGCCGTCGGCGCTATGTTGGCCCTCCTTGCCTACAGCGTGGCTTTCTTTGGCGCCCTGATGCCCGATCGGGTTATCAAGCACCGCATGGTGCGCTTTATCCTGCGGGGGCCAGCGACCGCTATCATCGCCCTGATCGCCTTCGGCATTGGGTTGATTATTGAACCCCTGTTGGGATTGGGCCCCTATTCACTCTCCCTGGTAGCTCTGGCCGCTGCCATCATCCTGGCCCAACTGGGCATCGAGATGATGAAGCCTGTCCTCGACCTCATGCTCTACCGTGAGGAAGCCGCGGAGGTCGCTCGGGTTCAAGAACTCAGCCAGCGCCTGCTTACCACAGCCGACTTGAGACAGTTCCTGGAAAATGTGTTGGCCGCCGTGTGTGAACTTCTGCACAGCAATGGGGGCTTCCTGGCCATCCTCGAGGCGGGCAGACTGCGCTGGGAGATTTGGTGCGATGTAGCCATGTCGGCCGAGGAAATCGCTGATCTGCCACTGGCCGCCGTCCACCGTGTGGGTGATGCCCCTTTCATCCAGTGGGACGCCTACTGGATCATTCCCCTGCGCGACAAGTCAGGGCATGACCTGCTTGGCCTGATAGGGATTCGCGAGCCAGACGTCGCGCTCCCACTGGATCCCACCCTAAGGGAGCAACTGGATCAATTCCTGGCACAAGCCTCCGCTGCCCTCGCAGACAGGCGGCTACAACAGGTGGTCTTCGAGGCTTTTGGGCCATTGTTGCCTGAGCTGCGGGACATCCAGGTCCGGGGAAGCCTCATGCGCTACGATGAGGCCTCCGCTGTGGGGTTTGCGTTGGTCCAGTCTCCAGAACTTCCGCAATGGGTGCATGACGCCCTGGCGCACTACTGGGGCGGTCCACGTCTCACCGAGAACCCACTGCTCCAGCTCGCCATCGTGCGCCAGGCCGCAGAGGCCTACGACGGCAACGTCATCCAGGGGCTGCGGGCTGTCTTGGCCGACGCTATCGAACGCCTCCGGCCAGATGGCGAGCGCAAGTTGACAGCTCCCGAATGGCTCCTGTACAATATCCTGGAGATGAAATTCCTGCGCGGGCAGAAGGTGCGTCAGGTCGCACTGCGGCTCGCCGTAAGTGAATCTGATTTATACCGCAAACAGCGGGTTGCGATTGAGAATCTGGCCAATATCCTGATCGAAATGGAGAAGGAAGCTCAGAATACATCTTGAGTCTCTCTCCTTTCACCATTTATCCTCAGGTAGGCCGATCACGATACTGGTTTGGGGAGCAAATATCGATGGATCACTTTGTCCCAGCTTACTGTGCCCCATGTGAACATTACTGGCAGGCTGTGCTCTCGGAAGGTCCCGTCGCTAGAGGAGAGTCTTTGGAATTCTGGGAGTGGATCGAAACACCCGTGACGCTGCCGGAGATCTGGGAGGAGGCCAAGGCCCTGCAACGTCACGGCACAGTTCTGGAGTTACAAATCACCGGCTATAACCGCGGGGGCCTCATCGCCTCCTGGCAGGGGATTGAGTGTTTCATCCCTGCCTCTCACCTCATCGACTACCCCTTTCCAGCCGATCCCGAGGCGCGGGAGGAACGCTTCACGGCGTACCTTGGACGGACTCTCCGGCTCTGCCTCATTGAGGTCGAGCCGGCACGTAATCGTCTCCTGCTCTCAGAGCGCAAAGTGGCGGAATGTGAACTCAGCGAACCTGAGTGGCCCGAATGGCTGTGCATGGGGACCGTGTGTACTGGGGTCGTCACCAGCGTCAGGCCCTTTGGTGCCTTCGTGGACATTGGCCCGCTTGAGGGCATGATTCACATCTCCGAGATCTCATGGGGACGCGTGAGACACCCGGAGGATTTCATTGTCCCTGGGCAAGAGGTACGGGTCAAGATCATCAGCGTTGACCGTGACCACCATCGGGTCGGCTTGAGCCTGAAACGGCTGCAGCCCAATCCATGGGACACGGTCGATAGCTGCCTGAGCCCCGGCGATGTGGTGACGGGCACCATTGCCGGCGTGGAGCGCTTCGGTATCTTCGTGGAGCTTCTGGAGGGGATCGAAGGGCTGATCCATGTATCCGCGCTACACGACATTGAATCGCCGTGGGAACTGAACACCTACTACACCGTCGGGGAGCCCATCACCGTCCGGGTGCTGGATATCGCGCCGGAGGAGCACCGTATTGCCCTAGCCTTGGTCGATTAAGAAAGGTCCTATGTCACGACGCAAGTATCAGGCCATGGCGCGCCCCCGAAAACGGAGCGCGAGTCGGAGACGTACCAGGAAGCTGGCGACCACCGACGCCAAGGGCTCCTCTCAGGCCCAGCGCCTAGTCCTAGCCATAATGAGTTGGCTGGCTGGCCCTGCTGGACAACAGATCCTCGCACTGGCACTCATCGCATGGGGGGGCGTAACCTTGGTCTCATTGGTCCCGGGGGTCAACTCGGGCGCGCTGATCGGCCTGTGGGTACGGCTGATAGTCTTCCTCTTCGGCTGGGGGGCCTACGCCATCGCCGTTGGCTTGGTGGCGGCGGGACTTCTATGGCTCCGACATCTGGTGCATCAACCCATGGCCTGGCGCTGGCGTCCAATTCTTGGCTTCGAACTAACCTTGATCGGGCTTCTGACGCTGTCTCATGCTTTTCTACGGCAACGTGGCTGGCAACTTGTTGAATCGGGACAGGGCGGGGGAGTGATCGGCTGGGCGCTTTGTCTCTTCTTCGCCACTATCCTGGGCCCCTTGATCACCCAGTGCCTCATGGGATTGGTCGTGGCTCTTGGCCTGGCCCTCACGTTCGACCTGACGCTTCAGGACTTCCGCAGCGCAGGTATGCACCTTGCGGAGCTTTGGCGCGCCTGGCGGGCTGCCCGCCAGGCGCAAAAGGAAAGGCGGGCCGCTGCCACCCTCACTGTCTCTGATGAAGCTGCCATACTTTCCCAGGGCGTGGCCGTTTCCCCGTTGTCCCGCCACAAAGCGCCGCAACCCACAGCCGAACCCAAGGCCGCGCGAGCCCAACCCACACGCAAGAAGAGCCGCCCCCGTAGGCCACGGGCGACCTCCAGCGCCACCCTGGTGCCGCTGGATCTGCTCCAGGAATCCCAAACGGCAGGCATGAACCCCGAGGAGATTACTCGGAAACGCCGCATCATCGAGGAGACGCTGGCGCAGTTCGGGGTCCCGGCCAAGGTTACGGAGGTCAGACCCGGACCCATTGTCACACAGTTCGGCGTCTCTCCCGGCTACATCAGCCGAGGGACTGAGGGACAGCGCAGGCGTAAAGTGCGGGTGAGCCAGATTGCCTCCTTGGCCGATGACCTGGCATTGGCGCTGGCCGCGCCATCATTGCGGGTCGAGGCGCCAGTGCCTGGCAGGGCTGTGGTCGGTATCGAGGTCCCTAACGCAGAGACAAGCCTGGTGCGATTACGCACTGTGCTCGAGAGCGATGCTTACCGCCGCTGCACCCACCCCCTCTGCTTCGCCGTCGGACTCGACGTCGCTGGTGCGCCTCAGGTAGCTGACCTCGCCCGCATGCCCCATCTGCTCGTCGCCGGCACGACCGGGAGCGGTAAGTCAGTGTTTGTCAAGTCATTAGCCGCGAGCCTGGTCATGCGCAATACGCCCGATACCCTTCGATTGATCGCCATCGACCCCAAGATGGTGGAGCTCAGCCATCTCAACGGCCTGCCGCACCTCCTGGGTATGGCTGAGACCAACGTCGAACGCGGCCTGCGCGTGCTCAGATGGGTGGCACATGAGATGGACGTCCGCTACAAGCGCTTCGCGGAGCTCACCGCGCGCAACCTGGAGGACTACAACACCAAAGTCACGCGTAAGCGGTCTGGCAAGGAGCCATTAGATGACGCCAAACCCCTGCCGCGGATCGTCGTTCTGATCGATGAACTGGCCGATCTTATGCTCTTCGAACCGGAGGAGACGGAGCGCCTTCTGACCCGCATCGCACAGATGGCCCGAGCCACCGGCATCCACCTTGTGGTGGCTACCCAGCGCCCAAGCACCGATGTGGTGACTGGCCTGATCAAGGCCAACTTCCCCGCCCGTGTCAGCTTCGCTACCGCCAGCATCGTGGATTCGCGGGTCATCCTCGATGCACCAGGCGCCGAGACCCTATTGGGGCGGGGCGACATGCTCTTCCTGCGCCCCGACGCCTCCAGCCCTATGCGTATCCAGGGCTGTTTCATCTCAGAGGATGAACTGGAGGCTATCATCCACTACTGGCAACAGGAGATCGGCGCGACCCCTGCCAAGCCGCCCTGGGACGCCGTCTCAGAGGCCCGAGGACCCGAACAGTGGCGCATCGAGGGGTTGGACAAGGACGCCGACCTGCTGGAACAAGCGATCGCCTACGCGCGTTCGCAGGGTAGCGTCTCAACCTCTGGCATCCAACGGCGGCTAAGGATCAGTTACCCTCGCGCTGCACGCCTGATGGAGCAGATGGAGAACATGGGCATCGTAGGGCCCCAGGAGAGCGCCGGACGTAAACGCCGCGTGATCCTTGGCGGCGAGGAAGATCCACCCCTTTAGTCCCCCTCTGCCCGCTATAGCCGCGCCCGCCGTAGATGGACAGGATAGCGACTCCGCACTCTGCCGCTGACCCGCTTGGCCCAGCCCAGGGGAAAATCCTCGACCGTGATCAGCAGAAACCCCTCTGGCCCTTCATCCACCCACGAACTGCCCTGCAGATAGGTACGCAGCCGTGGATCCTCTACCTCCAGCCGCAATACCCTGCGGACATCCTGGGGCCCAAGCGCCATCGCCAACGCGTGGTCTGGGAAGATCTTCCCATGGCGCTGTGTCGCTACCCACCATCCTGGCCTGAGCACTGACACCCCTTGCCAAAGCGCGGGATCCATGGGCGTGACAAAGAGAGCGTCGTCGGCTGTCAGGATGAGCCCCCGCTCCGGCGGAGGGGTCATCAGCACCTCCCCCAACGTCTCGCGGTAGAGGCGGAGGACGCGACCAGGCACGGCCTGCCCTGTCCAACGCCCTGATAGATCCTCATCCGGCTCGCCCTCACGCTCGAGCAGGGCATAGAAGTGACCGTGCCCTGGCCCTCTATGTGGCCAGAAACGCCCTGCCCTCTGCAGGATTGAGGGTCCGTCGATCCACTCAGGCCGCCCAGGGCTCATCCCCGGCAACGCGGGCAGCTCGGCCAGGCGGAAGCCGGGCGTGTGTTCGAGAAACGCCGCGATGACCCCCTCATCCTCCTCGGGGGAGAAGGTGCATGTGCAGTACAGGATCCGCCCACCCGGTCGGACCAGCCGCGCGGCATTGAAGAGAATCTCGCGCTGTCGAGCTGCATAGCGCGCCAACGTCCTGAGACTCCACGCTTTGACCGCCCGCGGATCCTTAGCGAACGTCCCCTCTCCAGAACAAGGTGCATCCACCAACACCGCATCAAAGAGCGCCGGCCATTGCTCGGCCAACTGCGCGGGCGAGGCATGGGTCACGAGGGCTTGCGTCACGCCCATTCGCTCCAGGTTCATCGCCAGCAGTGGGGCGCGACGACGCGAGGGATCGTTCGCCACCAGCACCCCCTCATCCCCCATCCTGGCTGCAATGTGAGTGCTCTTGCCCCCGGGGGCAGCAGCCAGATCGAGGATCCACTCCCCTGGCCGCGGATCCAACAGGACAGCCGCCGCCATGGCGCTTGGGTCCTGGACATAGAAGACACCCGCCGTGTGATACGGATGTGGTCCCGGCGAGGCACCTTCCTCCTGCAGCCAGACGCCCTCCGGGCACCACGGGACCTCGGTCACTGACCAGGGAAGTCGTTTTCGAAGTTCAGCGAGGGCACCGCGCCTGGGATTCAGACGCAGACCGGTCTCCGGGGCACCCAATGCCTGGAAAAAGGGGGCTGCCTCGTCACCCAGCCAGGCACGCATACGGGCGACGAACAACGAAGGCCACCGGCTTGAAAGGCAGGGGACAGACTCCTGGGCAGCCACACCCCTACTCTTTTTCGTAAGGGATACCGTCTGCGGCGGGGGCCCGTGCCTGCCCCACCACCCCAGCCAACACGATCATGGTCACCAGATAGGGCGCCATCAGAAGGAATTGAGATGGGATAGGCACAGCCAGGATGGCCAGCTTGGTCTGCAGCGAATCGGCGAACCCGAAGATCAGCGACGAGCCCAAGGCTCCGGCTGGCACCCACTTGCCGAAGATCATCGCCGCCAAGCCGATGAAGCCCTTACCTGCCGTCATCAGCTCATCGAAACGGGCCACAGAGCTCAACACCAGATAGGCGCCGCCTAAACCGGCGACCATCCCCCCCAAGAGCACATTGACATAACGCGTCAGGAAGACATTGATGCCCAGGGTGTCGGCAGCCCGCGGATGCTCACCGACCGCCCGGCTCCGCAGCCCCCACCGCGTGTAGAAAAGCATGAATTGGATACCGATCACCAGCAGCAGCGTCAGGTAGACAGGGAATGTATGATTGAACAGCGCCGGCCCCACAATCGGGATTTTCGACAGCCCCGGGAGAGCCAACGGCCTGAAGGTCGGCGGACTGTTAAGTGCCCCATTCCGCTGCAGATAGCGGGAGCTTAAATAGCTTGTCAGGCCAGTCGCCAGGATATTGATCGCGGTGCCCGCTACGATCTGATCCACTTTGTAACGGATCGCCAACACGGCCAACAGGGCCGCCATCACAATGCCCCCTGCCATAGCCCCCATCAGCCCCACCCACACATTCTGGCTGATGCTGCCTATGAGTGCTGCCAGGAATGCCCCCATCAACATCATGCCCTCAATGCCGATGTTGACCACACCGCTGCGCTCGCACAACACACCGCTCAGTGCCGCCAGCGTGATGGGTACGGCCCGCAACAGCGAGGACTTGAGCAATCCGGTCACGTTCATGGACTGCCCACGCGCGGCCCAGGTCAGGAAAGCCACCACGAAGAGCCCGGCCACGATCCCCAACACCTCATCCACCCGCGTGAACCCCCGCGCCAACTGCCAGGCACCCAGGAACGCGGTTACCAGCGCCGTCAGGTACACCGCAGGCCGCGTCGCGACCGCGAGGTCTCCAACCGCGACAACTTCATCCCGGCTGGTCTGAAAGACGAAGGTGGTCTGTTGTCCTGGTTGAATCCCTCGACCGAAAAGGCCCGCAATTGCCACCGCGAAGACGAGGAACGCGATCCCCATGGTTCGCGCACGACGTCGCTTACTGGCGGTAACCAGCAGATCGGACATAGTCATTCCCCCTGACTCAGCAATTCAACAAGCATGAGAACACTGCACCGCCCATACCCACATCCATCCCTAGCGTTCCCCCCAGCCCCGCGTCAGACTGATGGCTGCGCCCTCACCCTCCACAGGCTGCCGCAGGCGATAGATCATCCGGATGATCTCCGGGGCTGCGATGAAGACGATGATCAGCCCCTGAAGGATCGACGTGATATCGATGGGCACCTGGGCCATACCCTGCATGTTACGAGCGCCAGATCGCAGGGCGCCGAAGAGGAGGGACGCCAACACCACGCCCCCTGGGTGACTCTTGCCCAGCAGGGCCAACGCAATAGCGTCGAAACCATAGCCGGAGTAGAACGCGTTGGGCATGAAATGCAGGACGCCCAGGATGTCCGTGGCGCCCGATAGGCCGGCCAATGTCCCACTCAACGCCATCGTCACCAGGATCGTGCGAGGGACATCAATGCCAGCGTAGCGCGCCGCATGGGGGTTCTGCCCCACCGTGCGGATCTCGTATCCCAGAGTAGTCTTATAGAGCAGCCACCACACTATCCACGCAACCACAAGCGCCAGCAGGAACCCCACATGGAGGCGCAGCGCCACGCTGTTGGGGAAAAACTGCGGCAGATAGGCCGTCGGCTGAATCTCCGGGCTGACTGGGCGACCGTCCCCGCGCGCCATAGGCCCACCCACGTCCAGCAGGAACTCCGCCAGACGAAAGGCGATATAGTTCATCATGATGGTGTTGATCACCTCATGGGCACCGGTCTTGCCCTTGAGGTAGCCAGGGATCGCAGCCCACAGTGCACCGCCCGCCATGCCGGCCAGCAGAGCCAGAGGCAGATGGATCACCTGCGGCAGGCCGGTGATGCTATACCCCACGAAGACGGTCAACAGACCGGCAATAAAGTACTGTCCCTCCGCCCCAATGTTGAACAGCCCTCCCTGAAAGCCCAGGGCTACGGCCAGACCGGCGAAGATGTAAGGGGTGGCGATGCGCAGTGTCTCCGTGATCGGATAGACCGCGCGTGTGATCTTGGCCGGGTTCCCACTCGCCAGAGCACTGACGATCTGGACCGGGTTGCCGAAGGCGCCTGTGAAGAAAGCACCATAGGCGCGTCCGATCACTGCAAACGCCTGCACGAAGCCCCTCCCGACGCCCTCTCGGAAGGCAGCGTAGACACTTTCGTCGGTAAAGACGATGACCAGGGCGCCAATGATCAACGCCGTGACAATGGCCAGCAACGGCAACAGCAACCCGCGCCAGTTCCAGGCGCGGTTGCGTCTCTGTCGTGCCGGACGTTTCTCAACAGCGGCCTCCAACGCAGCGTTCTTGTCCATGGACAACTCCCTCAATGCGCCTTATGCAGCGGCTCAGCGGCTCCGCCCGATGCCTCTGCCGAAACCCGGGACGACGCAGCGGCATCTCCTAACTCGGCCGCCGGGACGCCAGCCATCATCAGGCCCAGCTCCTCCTTCGTCGCCTCCGCCGCCGGCACAATCCCCATGATCTTGCCCTCGTACATCACGATGATCCGATCCGCCAGCGACATCACCTCATCAAGCTCCGCCGAGACCACGAAGACGGCTGCGCCCTCATCGCGCTTACGCACAAGCTGAGCATGGATGTATTCGATCGAGCCAACATCCAACCCCCGTGTCGGCTGCGCGGCAATGGTGAGCAACACATCTCGACTCAGCTCCCGCGCCACGATGACCTTCTGCTGGTTGCCCCCCGAGAGGTTGCCGACGGGCGTGAACACATCGGGCGTCCGCACATCGTACTCGGCCACCAGCCGCTCGGCGCGTTCGCGGATCACATCTTCCTGCATCACCATACCCCGCGCCACAGGGGGAAGGTAATAAGTGTTGAGGATAAGGTTGTGGGTGATGGGATAGCTGAGGACCAGGCCATCGCTCTGCCGATCCTCCGGGATGTGGGCCGTCCCCACCTCGGTGATGATCCTGGGGGTTGCATGAGTCACATCATGACCGCCGATCTCAATCCGGCCCGCCTCCACAGGACGCAGCCCTGTCAGGGCCTCGACCAGCTCGGTCTGTCCATTGCCCTGAACCCCCGCGACGCCCACGATCTCGCCGCCTCGCACATCGAACGAGATCCCATCAACCGCCATCTTAGAGTGTTCCCCCCGCACGTACAGATCCTCCACATGCAGGACAACCTCGTCCGGCTCCCGTGGCTCCTTTGGGACCGTGAGAATAACCTCACGCCCCACCATCATCGCCGCCAGGTCGCGCTCTGTGCTCTCCTCGGGCGTCGTCGAGCCGACGACGCGCCCCCCGCGAAGCACCTGGATGCGGTCGGAGATCTCCAGCACCTCCCGCAGCTTGTGAGAGATGAAGATCACAGACTTCCCCTGGGCCACCAGAGAACGTATTACCTCAAACAGACCCTCAACCTCCTGAGGCGTGAGAACAGCCGTCGGCTCATCGAGGATCAGGATATCGGCGTTGCGATAGAGCAATTTGATGATCTCCACACGCTGCTGAATGCCCACCGGCAGGTCCTCAACCACGGCATAGGGATCCACCTGCAGCCCATAGCGATCGGAGATCTCGGTAATCCTCTGGGCTGCACTGGCGTGGTCGAGCAGAACGCCGTAGCGGAGGGACTCCATCCCCAACATCACGTTCTCGGCCACAGTAAGCACAGGGATCAGCATGAAGTGCTGATGGACCATGCCTATGCCCAGGGCGATGGCATCGTTTGGATCCCGGATATCCGCTCTCTGCCCACGCACGTAGATCTCGCCCTCATCGGGGGTATAGAGGCCATAGAGGATGTTCATGAGCGTGCTTTTACCAGCGCCATTCTCCCCCAGCAGGCCCAAGACCTCCCCTTCCTCCAGGGTCAGATCGATGTGATCGTTCGCCAACACACCGGGAAACCTCTTGGTGATCCCCTTAAGCTGCAGAACCGGGGCCATATGACCTCCTTGGGTTCCAGAAAATGCACCTTAGGAAACGAGGCGTAGAGGGCAAACAAAGCGCTTGCTTTCTACGCCTCACCTCCTACCGAAACATGGAAGATGAAACAGACGGCGGAAGGTATCCTGAGATACCCCCGCCGTCCCTGCGTACATCGCTAGTTCAAGCTGGCCAGGTACGCCGCCCAGCCGGTGTCAATCGTGCCATCGATAATGCTCTGACGGATCGTATCCAGGTCATCCAGCACATCCTTCGACACTGCCCCACCGGCCACATCGGCCAGGCCGACACCATCGTTGGAGAGTGTGCCCAGGTAGGTCTCCCCACCGAAGCCCTGGAAGTCAGGCGATATAGCCAGTTGGATGGTATCGAAGACGGCCACGTCCATGTTCTTAAGGACGCTGGTCAGGATAACGTCCTTGTACTCCGGCGCGCTGACCGTCCAGTCCGTATCCACACCGACCACCCAGGCATTACCAGCCTCCTGCACCGCCTGCGCGGTCCCCAGCCCGACCGGACCCGCGACCGGCATGATCACATCCGCGCCCTCGGAGAGAAACTCCTCAGCAACGCGCCGACCATCATCGGTGGATTCGAAATTCCCCACAAAGACGCCGTTGTTCTCGGCGGTGCTCCAGCCCAACACCTGGACATCGGTGCCATGCTGCTGATTGTAGTATTCGACACCGCTCTCAAAGCCGACCATAAAGATGGTCACAGGGGGAATATTGATGCCGCCGAAGGTTGCCACCTTGCCGGTCTTGGTAGCCGCAGCCGCCACATAGCCTGCCATAAAGGCGGCCTGGTCAGTGGCGAAGGTCAGACCACGCACGTTATCGATCGGTGGATCATAGGCGAAGTCCACGATCGCAAAGCTGACGTCGGGATTCTCCTTGGCGAAGTTCGCCGTGTCATCTGCCAGCAGGAAACCAACCGTGATGATTAGATCGTAGCCCTGGTTGATGAACTGCGTGATGTTGGGGGCGTAGTCGGTCTGCTGCTGGGATTCAAGGTAATCACCCTGGACACCCAGTTCCTTGATGGCTCGCTCCACACCCTTCCATGATGTGGCATTGAAGGACTTGTCATCAATGCCGCCAAGGTCAGTCACCATGCCTACCTTGAAATCGGCCCTGGCCCCTCCGCCACAGGCGGTCAGGCCAAAGCTCAACAACAACACCGCTACTAACAGCATCGAGAAACGCTTACGCATACGACAGCCTCCTTGGATAGAATACGCAATGGAATCAGATACTACATCATGCAGAGAGAGGTAAGTACCCTTCGTCTCTCATGCATCCACGTCTTTTCCCCCTCACGTCCTTTCCGTCCTCGAACGGGGCCACCTTGGCCCCGTCAATTCATAACAACATTACTACATTTTACACGGATCACAAGTAGCGGAGTCAGTGGGGTGCATCCAGGTTGGGCGAAATCTGATTTCGCCCAATGTAGCAAACGGCAATGCTCCCACCTCCTGGGTAATTATCCCATATATCCCAGGATGCTATTGTCCCGCCGAGGGAGGTAAGTTCGGGGAATCCACATCAAAGGCGGCCTGTGACCAGGTATCGCCGGTGAATGGCATCAACGCTCTTGCCCCCACCGGTGAACTGTTGACCGGTCCCTTACTCGAGCTCAGCAGCATCCGGCACCTCGGCAGATGACACCTCAGCGGCGGGCTCATAATGGAAGGTCAGCGTACCACCATCATCTTCCAGTGCCACCTCGATGTCCCCTCCCTCTGCGAACCGTCCCTGGAGCAGCTCCACACTGAGTGGGCTCTCCACATAGCGCTGGATCACGCGACGAAGGGGCCGCGCACCAAACTGGGGATCAAATCCTTGCTCCGCCAGCCAGCGACGTGCCTCGGGCGTCAGACTTACCTGTAGGCCGTGTGCCTGTAGTTGCTCTCGCACCTCCTGCATCTGCAGGTCTACGATTTCCTCCACATCCTCAACGGTCAGGTTGTTGAAGATGATAATCTCGTCCACACGGTTGATGAACTCCGGGCGGAAGGTCTCCTTGAGGGCGTCCAGCGTGCGGCGTCGGCGCTGCTCATCCTCCTCGTCCTTGCCCCGCGCGAATCCCAGAGCCCCACTCCGAGAGGCATAGTCCGTGCCCACGTTTGAGGTCATGATGACCACGGTGTTGCGGAAGCTGACCGTACGCCCCTGCCCATCGGTCAATTGGCCCTCATCCAGGATCTGCAGCAGGGCATTCCAGACATCGGGATGGGCTTTCTCGATCTCATCAAAGAGCACCACCTGATAGGGTCGGCGCCGGACTGCCTCCGTGAGCTGACCGCCCTGATCGTAGCCCACATAACCCGGTGGCGCGCCAAAGAGACGTGACACAGTGTGCGCCTCACGATATTCACTCATGTCCACCCGTAGCAAGGCGTCCTCATCGTCAAAGAGGTACTCTGCCAGGGCCTTGGCTGTCTCGGTCTTGCCCACACCCGATGCGCCCAGGAAGACAAAGCTACCGATGGGTCGGCGGGGGTCCTTGAGACCAGCACGGGCCCGACGGATCGCATCGGCGATGACACCAATGGCCTCGTCCTGTCCAACGATGCGCTTGCGGAGTCCCTCCTCCATGCGCAACAGCTTGTCGGCCTCGGTCTCCAGGACCTGGTAGACCGGGATGCCTGTCCAGACAGAGACCACTTCAGCGATATCCTCTGCCTCCACCACATCATCGAGCTGGTGACGGGCCAGCCACTCCTCACGCTGCTGGGCGAAATCCTGCTCGGTGCGCAGGCGCTGGGCCTTGAGCTCCGCCGCACGCTCATAGTTGCGCACGTTACCGGCGGCCTCCTCCTCCGCCCGCAGTCGATTGATCTCGGCCTCCATCTCCTTGAGCTCGGGGGGAAGGGTGAACAAACGCACGCGGAGCTTGGCCGCGGCCTCGTCCATCAGATCGATCGCCTTGTCAGGCAGATGGCGGTCCGTCACATAGCGATGTGAAAGCTCGGCAGCAGCGATCAGCGCCTCATCACTTATGCGGACCTTGTGATGAGCCTCATAACGGTCGCGCAAACCCCGCAACATCTCAATCGTATCCTCAACGGTGGGTTCTGAGACAAAGACTGGGGCAAAGCGCCGTTCCAGGGCACCATCCTTCTCGATATACTGCCGATATTCATCCAGCGTCGTGGCCCCGATGCACTGCAACACCCCCCTCGCCAATGCGGGCTTGATCATATTGGAGGCATCCAGGGCCCCCTGGGCATTCCCGGCTCCCACCACCGTATGCAGCTCATCGATGAACAGGATATTCTCACCCTCCGATTTGCGAATCTCCTCGAGGATGGATTTCAGACGCTCCTCGAACTCGCCCCGGAAGCGCGTCCCCGCCACCAGTGCCCCGAGATCCAGCAGCAGAAGCCGCTTGTGCTTGAGGATCTCAGGTACATCGTCGTTGGCGATCTTCTGCGCCAGTCCTTCTACGATCGCTGTCTTCCCCACACCCGGCTCCCCAATGAGGACCGGATTATTCTTGGTACGGCGCACCAGAACCTGGATCACCCGCTGGATCTCGGCCTCACGTCCCACGACGGGATCCAGCTTATTCTCACGCGCCATCTGTGTCAGGTCCTGACTATAGCGTGCCAAGGTGCGGTATTTCGTCTCCTCCCTTGGAGAACCGCTTTGCTGTCCTCCCCGCATCTCCACAACAGCTCGTTTTACCCGTTCATAGGTCAGGTTCTGCTCCGCCAACAGTCGGGCAACCGGCGTGTTGCGCTCCCGAGCAATGGCCAAAAGGAGGTGCTCAATGGAGATATACTCATCCCCAAGCTCGTTGGCTTCCTCCTGACTGAGATCGAGCACCCGCTTGACACGCGGCGTGATAAAGACCTGCTGGTGTCCACCTGCCCCATAGATGCCTGGACGGGGGTTGCTTCTCAACATCGCGTCCAATGTCTCTGCCATCTGACCAGGATCCACGCCGAGGCCCGACAACAGTCCCAGTACAGGGCTATCCTCCTGCTGGATCAACGCCAGCAGAAGGTGCTCCACATCAACCTGGCTGTGACCATACTGCGTCATCAGGTTGACTGCCCGTTGGGCAACCGCCTGTGCGCTCTTAGTGAAACGATCAAACCGCATCATCGTTCAATATCCCTTCCACCGAGGCTACATGCCCCGTATACCTGGCCAGGGCCTGGCGTGCTGCTTCCTGTTCCGCCATCCGCTTACTTCCTCCAGTCCCCTCGCCCGCTACCTCTGACCCCACAACGACCTGCGCCGTGAAAGTCTTGGCGTGGTCAGGGCCGTGCTCATCTACAATCCGGTAGACAGGGGTCTCGCCCAGAGTCGCCTGCGCCCATTCCTGGAGTCGGGACTTGGCATCCACGTAGGATTGCGCCTTCAGGATCTCCTCAGCCCGGCGCTCGAACCATGGTTCGAGTCGGGACCACACCGCCTCCAGTCCACCATCGAGATAGAGCGCTCCAACCAACGCCTCAAGCGCATCACAGAGATTGGCCGCCCGCCGATCCCCTCCGCCCTCTTTTTCGCCACGTCCCAACCTCAATGCAGGTCCCAACTCTAACTCCCGGGCTAGAGCGGCCAGGGTCGTGGTGCGCACCAACGTCGCGCGCAACCGGGTCAATGGCCCCTCCGGAAAATCCTGATAGGTACGGTAAAGCCAGGCGGCCACCAGGAAGTCCAATACTGCGTCTCCCAGGAACTCCAACCTCTGGTTGTGGTGTTCTTTGTGACCCTCCTTGGGGTGTTCATGGGCATAGGAGGGATGAGTAAGCGCAAGTTTTAGGAGATCAGGGTCATGGAAACGATAATCGAGACGTTCCTCGATCTTCTGCAATGGTTCCTTCTCTGCGGTCATAGACTCTCCGGGCATGCGCGGTGCTCTTCACATACTTTATTATAGCACACCGATATAAAAGAGGAGAGGGCACAAGTTAGTGCAATGATGGCGTATGGGCTCCCGGTCCCTACGTTGGTTCCCTCCTGTAGATCGCCCAGACGGGCTCAACAGCAGGTTAATCACCATCTCGTGGTATACTTTTGTCGGGTAGTAGCCTGAACGGCATCCGACCCAGACACACTATGCGGGGCGCTATGGAAAGCCAACCACAATCCGAGGGAATACCACAACCAGAGACAGGGATCGAGCATGTCGCGCACTGGGTCTCACGAGCGGGTAGCCCGCCCATGCTGGCCCTCCTGAGCTCGTTCCTTGTGACCCTCCACCAGGAGTCACCTCACCGCTGGCTGTGGCTGGGCCTATATGTGGGACTGGCCATGTTCTTGCCAATGCTTTTCCTGCTCTGGCAGCTCAAGCAAGGCCGGGTCACCGACGTCGATATCTACTATCGTCGCCAGCGTCGGGAGTCCCTGCTGGTGACGATCGTAGGCGCCGTGTTGAGCTGGATCGCCCTTCGCTGGGCCGGCGCCCCTCCCTCCATGCTGCTCCTGGCGGGCATAGGGTTTGTGCAGGGGATCATCATTCTGCTGGTGACCTTGGGATGGAAGATCAGCATCCATGCCACCGCTGCCGCTTCAATGGCCGCCTTTTTGCTCGCCGAATTCCAGAGCACAGCATGGCCAGCCGTGCTCCTTGTTCCTCTCATTGCCTGGTCACGGATCAAGCTCCGACGCCATAGCGTGGCCCAGGTGATGGTCGGCATCGTCGCAGGCGTCTCTTCCTTTCTCCTCACGTGGGTACTCACAACCTTCCTGGCAGTCAGGTAACCGTCACTTCGAAGTGATTGCCATCTGAAGCCCTTTACGAATATCCATCTCCCGCTATAATAGAAAACAAAGTACGTTGATAAGCAGATTGCCTCGATAGACCAGCCGGGGGAGCCCCAGGAGGGCTGAGAGGGTGTGTGAACACCGACCCCTGAACCTGATCTGGATCATGCCAGCGTAGGGAGTGCTAAGGAGGCCACCAGTGGCAAAGTGACCCCCGCCAATGAGCACTTCCTGGCGGGGGTTTCTGTTGCCCCTCGCCCAGGTCCTGGCCCCGGGGAGTGTATCGCGGCCTGGGAGAGTGCAATGCGTATAGTGATCTTTGCAAACGGGGACCTGGGCGATCCGGTCTCAACAGCCCGACTCTGGATCAGGGATGAAGACTGCATCGTAGCAGCCGATGGGGGCACCCACCATGTCCTGCGCGCGGGACTGCATCCCCACCACGTGATTGGTGATCTGGATTCCCTCTTGCCCACCCTCAGAACCAAGCTGGAGCGGGCGGGCACCCAGTTCCATATCTCCCCCCCGCAGAAAGACGAGACCGACCTCGAACTGGCCCTGAAATGGGCTGCGTCCCTGGATGGGGTCCAGGAGATCCTCGTCCTCGGCGCCCTGGGAGGCCGTCCCGATCAGGCCCTCGCCAACTTGCTGCTCCTCGCGCTGCCTGAACTAGCCCCTTATCGCGTGCGGGTGATCGACGGTGCATGGACCATCCAGACAATACGGGGAGGCGCCCGGTGTGAGATCGCCGGTAAGCCAGGGGACCGCGTCTCGCTCATTCCTCTCGGCGGTCCGGCGGAGGGCGTGACCACGACGGGACTTGCCTATCCACTGCATAATGAATCGCTCCACTTTGGCCCGGCCCGCGGTGTCAGCAACACGTTGATCGGCCCTCGGGCTACCGTCTCGGTGGCCCGGGGCATAGTGTGGTGTTTCCATGAGCGGCAGGATATGGCGGACGCCCTATCCGCCGCCAAAGGGTCCTCTGGGGGACACCATCAGACTTAAGGCTAGGGAGGAGAGAGATGAAACATTGGTTACCCTTATTCGCACTCGCTGCCCTGGTGCTGGGGTGTACAGCGACGGCGGAGCCCATACCTACAGCGCAACCGACGGTGGTGGAGCCACGTGAATTGCGCATCATGACCTACAGCAGTTTCGATATCAGCGAGGAGGTCATCGCGCAGTTCGAGGAGGCTCACAACGCCAGGCTCAGCTTCCTCGATGCAGGGGATACCGGCCAGATGGTGAGCCAGGCTATCCTGAGCAAGGATAATCCGCAGGCCGATGTGCTCTACGGCATCGACAACACCTTCCTGAGCCGGGCGCTTGAAGCGGGTATCTTCGAGCCCTATCGGCCGGCGGCACTGGATCACATCCCAGACACCCTGGAGCTCGATCCGGAGTATCGCGTGGTCCCGGTGGACTACGGGGATGTATGCCTGAATTACGATCGCGCGTACTTCGAGGACAACGCGTTGCCTATCCCACAGGCCCTGGACGACCTCACCGCACCTCAGTACCGGGGTTTGCTGGTGGTGGAGAACCCTGCGTCATCCTCGCCCGGCCTGGCATTCCTGCTGACCACGGTCGCGGTCTTTGGCGAGGACGGCTATCTTGACTTCTGGACCCGACTGCGTGACAACGACGTGCTGGTCGTGGATAGTTGGGACACCGCCTATTACAGTGAATTCAGTGGCGGCGCCTACAGCGAGGGAACCCGGCCCTTGGTCGTCAGCTACGCCACAAGCCCGGCTGCCGAGGTCTACTTCAGCGAGACACCCATCGATACTCCACCCACGGGCGCCATCACCGGGCCCGGCACCTGTTTCCGACAGATCGAGTTCGTCGGCATCCTGCGGAATGCCCGTAATCGGGACCTGGCCGAGGCCTTCGTGGAATTCGTGCTCAGTGACACCTTCCAGAGCGATATTCCGCTCCACATGTGGGTCTTCCCGGCCAGCGAGACAGCAACCCTGCCCGATGTCTTTGTGGCCCATGCGGTCGAGGCTAAGGAGCCCGCTGTCGTCTCGGCCGAGGCCATCGAGCAGAACCGCGAGGCCTGGATCCAGGCGTGGACAGATGTGGTGCTGAAGTGAACACGCACGGGTAAAAGGATTAAGGAGGCCCAGGATCAGGGGAATGGATCATCCAGGCCAACCCAAGCTCACATGGAGGGAGACTCGACAGCGCGCACGCCGCCGACCCACGCTGGAATTCGCCCTGCTCCTGGCCATTCCCCTGATCTTCCTTCTGCTCTTCTACTTCTACCCCTTGGGCGAGATCCTGCGGGTGAGCCTCCTTTCTCAGGATGCTGGCGGAGTACGCCAGCTCGTCGCCCGCTTGTTGGCCCCATCCAGCCGACGACTCATCGCGTTCACGTTGGGACAGGCTCTGCTGTCCACCTTCCTGACGCTGTTGGCGGGGCTGCCGGGGGCGTATGTCCTGGCCAAATACGACTTCCCAGGCCGACGCATCCTGCAGGCGTTGGCTACGGTACCGTTCGTACTCCCCACCGTCGTGGTGGCGGCCGCACTAAATGCAGTTCTGGGCCCCAAGTCACCGCTCAATCACTGGCTCGGCACGAGCTTTGACCTGCGTTATACTTTTGCAGCTATTCTGATCGCCCACGTTTTCTACAACTATGCCGTAGTCCTTCGCCTGGTACGGGGCTTCTGGGTGACGCTGGACCCACGCCTGGAGGAGGCCGCACGCACGCTGGGCGCCTCACCCTGGCGTGCGTTCTGGCACGTCACCTTACCCCTCCTGGCTCCGGCCCTGTTAACGGCCACCACACTGATCTTCATCTTCTGCTTCACCAGCTTTGGTGTCGTGCTGATCCTGGGGGGGCCGCGCTTCGCTACCCTTGAGGTGGCTATCTACCGTCAGACAATCCATTTCGCCAACCTGCCACTGGCCGCGGCGCTCTCGCTCGTCCAGATCCTCTTCACCTTTGGGCTCACGGTCGTGTATACGCGCCTCCAGCGGCGTGTGACGCGCCCACTTGACCTGAAACCCCAATGGAGCACACAACGGCCAGTCAGAAAGCCCCGCGAGATCATCCTCGTCGTAGTGAACGCGGTCGTCATGCTTGGTTTGCTGACGTATCCCCTGCTGGTGTTGGTCGGCCGCTCCTTCGACGAGGGCTTGCATTACTACCGAGCCCTGTTCGAGAACCCGCGCCATAGTATCTTCTATGTGCCGCCTCTGGCGGCTATCGGCAACTCGCTGCACATTGCGCTCCGGACGACCGCGCTGGCCCTGGTATTGGGGCTCCTGACTGCGTTGGCTCTCTATCGGGGCGGCGTCGCCTGGCTCTTCGACACTCTCTTCATGCTACCACTAGGCACCTCCGCCGTGACGCTTGGGCTGGGCTATCTGCTAGCCTTCGATACCCCACCGCTAGACCTGCGCGGCACGCCGACTCTGATCGTGCTTGCACATACCCTGGTAGGCCTTCCTTTCGTGGTGCGTGGTCTGCTTCCGGCGCTACAGGCTATCCGTCCCAGTCTGCGCGAAGCGGCCGCCGTGCTCGGCGCTCGTCGCCTGGCTGTTTTTCTGGAGGTCGACCTCCCCATCGTCTGGCGTGCCCTGGCGGTGGGCGCGGTCTTCGCCTTCACAGTCTCCATGGGCGAGTTTGGGGCGACCTCGATGATCGCCCGCCCAGAGTTCCCCACCATCCCCATCGCGATCTATCGTTTCCTCTCGCGGCCGGGATCGCTGAACTATGGGCAGGCTATGGCCATGGCGACCATTCTCATGGCCGTGTGCAGCGCGGGGTTTCTGGCCATCGAGCGGCTCCGACCGCCAGGCACCCAACCCTTTTAGGCGAAAGGCTGATCCATGGCTTTCCTATCCCTCGAGAAGATCTATAAGACCTACGAAGGCCGGGCATTGCTCGACGGCGTCAGCCTGACGGTTCAGGCGGGCGAGGTCGTGACACTGTTGGGACCCTCCGGTAGCGGCAAGACGACGCTACTGCGCATCATCGCCGGGCTCGAACCCTATGAATCCGGGTGCATTCGGCTGGAGGGACAGGACATCGGGCACGTGCCTACCCATCGCCGAGGCATCGTCCTGATGTTCCAGGATTACGCTCTCTTTCCCCACCGAACGGTCGCGGAGAACGTGGCATTCGGTCTGCGTATGCAGAAACTGCCCCGCCACAGAATCCAGGCTCGCGTCCATGAGATGCTCAAACTGGTTGGGTTGGAGGCCTTCGGGGACCGTAGCGTCGTAGATCTGTCGGGAGGGGAACAGCAGCGTGTGGCCCTGGCACGCAGCCTTGCGCCAGCCCCCAGGCTGCTGTTGTTGGATGAGCCCATGGGCTCGCTGGACCGCAGCCTGCGTGAGCATCTGGTGGAGGAGCTGCGTGGGATCCTGCGCCGTGTAGGGGTCACGGCCATCACCGTCACTCATGACCAATCCGAGGCTTTTGTGCTCGCCG
>CAYLRT010000013.1:32874-36897 GCA_964385885.1 uncultured Anaerolineales bacterium
GGGGTCACGGCCATCACCGTCACTCATGACCAATCCGAGGCTTTTGTGCTCGCCGACCGGGTGGCGCTTTTGCACGAAGGCCATATCGTACAGCAGGGCAGCCCACAGGACCTCTATCAACATCCAGGCACCCCCTGGGTAGCCCGTTTCCTGGGATTGACCAACCTGTTTCCCGCGCAGGCGACCGCGGACGGGTCTCTCGACACCCCACTGGGTCGCTTTCGGCTCCTCGACGCTGGGGGCGCCCCGTCAGCAGGTACCCGGGGACAGCTTCTGATCCTACCCTGGGGAATCCAAATTCTCACATCTCGCGTTGACGACCACGCTCTCCCAGCCCAGGTGACACAATGTCTGTTCCAGGGCGAGACCGAGAGGGTCGTCCTGCTGCTGAACGGCGTACATCTCCGCATCACCCGCCAGGTCGGCCATCAAGCGCCATACCAGGAAGGGCAACGGGTATGGATCCACATCAACCCGGCAGCATTACGCTGGTTCCCCACTTCCCAGGGTGGGGATCACTGAGGTGTAAGGCACAGCCAATCGTAGGCCGCGGTCAGCCCTCGGCGGTCGTTGCTGGTTCCCCCCGTCATTTCGAAAGGCGTGCGCATCGTGGCATGGACGAGTTCGAGGGTCAGGACCTGCAAATCCTGGATCTCTCCCAGGGACAGCATGACCGTGTGCTCCGCCCACGATTGTCCCAGCAGGATCTCATCCGTTGCGGCGCTTCCCATCATAAGACGCACACGCTGTTCCGGGGGATAGGCCAATGCCCGGAAGCGGACCTGATACGTCCCACCCAGGTCAAGGGCCACGCGCAGTGTTGTGGTCAACTCGGAGCCTGCCCAACGTCCCCGAACGCCTCCGATATCCTCCGGTCGGTACCAGCCTTGACCCAGATAGCGACCATCATCCTCTCCTCCTAAATCGATACAGCCATCAGCCGGAAGTGCCAGAGCCTCAGCCGGCACCCACTCCGGCGAGGCCAGCACCTGGAGACGTACCTGATCGTGCTGAGTGTGGACATGGCGGTCACGGACGAACGTGCGATCCTCCACAGTGACCCATGTGTCCCCTGGATTCAGCAGAGCCATAGCCTCTGGTGTGGCCTGGTCGCGGTCGAGGATTGCCACGTAACGATACCCCACCTGACGCAGGGCCTGGGGCATCTCTGGATCGAGCTGATAGAGATAGAGGAGCGGATACTCCGAGAGGGACACTTGAGCAGCACGGAAGGAGCCCGCCGCCGCCACCATGGTTCTCTCCGGGGGATAGTGTGCTGCGACATAGCGCACCGCCTGAGCAGGTGGCGCGGGCTCCCGTGCCAGAAGAGCGGCCCATGGCGTGGTCTGGGTGAGCAGGAGCAGACCGAGAAGCGCGATGCCACCCGCTCTGAGGCCTGGCGCAACCCGTATCTGCTCCCATCCCAATGCCGTCAGCAAGACAAGAGAGGCCAGCCAGGGGAGGAGCAGACGCGGGCGGTCCAGTGTCTCGAACAACAGGATCTGCAGGCCCAGCAAGATGAACCAGGCGACCACCCAGCGCAGGGACGGCTGCCGCAGGGCCATGCGCAGGCCCCGGGAACATCCCCAGATGATCACAATGGCCAATACCCCGGCCCGCATCACGCTATACCATGGCAGGGTGTCCTGAAGGCTGACCCCCATCACCGCCAGCAATAGATCGTCCACAAAGGCCAGGCTCCGGCTTCGGAGGACGGTGGTCAGGGATCCAGACATACCCAGTAGGGAATCCGCCCGGCCCACATGTGCCGCATGACCCAGAAGCTGATCGCTATAGGCGGCAAGGCCCCCGGCAGCGTGAGCGGTCGGGACCAGCCAGACGGCAACCCCCAGCACACCAGCGGCGAACGCAGCTAGCCAAGTCCCCAGCGGACGATGCTGGCGTACATCCCGAACGATGAGGGTCACGACCAACAGGGCCAGAGGAACCGCATTCTGGGGACGCACCCCCAAGGAAAGGCCACTCAGGACGGCAGGCACAATGGGGGGCTGGGGACGTGGTGAGCTTTCCCTCTGCGACCATCGAAGCCAGGCGGAGAGTGACCACAGTATCGCCATCATGCCCGGCGCATCGCTGAGAGCTTTCTCAGCCGTCAGCCAACTCACTGGCAGCAACGCGTACAACAGAGCAGCCATGAAGCCCCACGCCGGACGTCTGGGGATCAGGGCCCAGCCGATTTGGGCGATGAACACCACGCTGAGTGTGCCACTGAGCGCACTGAGGGTTGTCAACCCGCGCGTGGGATCGCCACACAGGCCGGTGAACAGCCGCCCTGCTGCAACATAGACGGGGAACCCTGGAGGATGGGGCTGTTGCAGCCTGAGGTCGAAGTGGCGGAGAGCCAGGATAAAACTATAGCTATCGAAGTCATCGGGTGAGGCGCTTCGAAACGTCAGGTAAAGCAACGCCAGAGAGGCGAAGAGCAGGAATTGCCAGGCCCTGAAGCTCCGCAGACTTCTCCTCCATCCCCGATTTAACCGTCCAGTACACATCGTCCCCGAAGTATACCTCCCGGATCATCCGTTGACAACGATTTCCCGTATGCTATAATGCCACCGTGATTCGATCTGGGCCGCTTATTGTCGTGACGCCGCCAGCGTAGAAGCGCTTCTTGCCGCTGGCGGCTGATTGCGTATGAGTGAGGGTAAAATCGCAATGTATCGTGGCACGCAGATCGCTCAAGGAGGCACAAACTGATGAACCAACAGCAACTAAAGAGGAAAGGTTTGACGCTGTTCGTGCTGGCGTTCACCCTTCTCGCCTTGCTTCCCGCGCCGGCCGCACGCGCGGAAGACACCCTAAGCCCCGCAGCACAGGCCATCGGCACCAACCTGCTGGTTAACCCCGGCTTTGAAGGCATCGGCAAGCCCGTCGACAACTCTTTACCTAACCCAGACAACTGGACACGAGACACCTTCAAGGGGGTTCCCTATTCGGAGATTTTCACCCCTGAGGGCTGGGTCACCTGGTGGCAAGAGGGCGAGTACAAGCGCCCGGAGTGCAAGGTCATCCCCAATGAGCCCCCTTTCAACAGTGAGCCCGTCCGTATTTATCAGGGCTACTACAGCGGCATGTGCTTCACCTTCTTCGGGAAGCAGAACGCTGGATACTTCCAGGTGGTGCGCGACCTGCCCCCTGGCAGCATCGTCGAGGGCTCTTTCTATGCCCATGCGTGGTCCTGCGGCGAGGATGACCCGCCCCTGTCCTGTGGGGATCCCTACGCGTTCTCGTTCCAGGTTGGGATTGATCCCAACGGTGGGACCGATCCCTTCTCCCCTAACATCGTATGGAGCGCGCCTTACTATCACTATGACACCTTCGGGCTGGTAGGCCCTGTCCAGGCTACTGTGGGGCCTTCAGGCGCTGTGACATTCTTCACGCGGGCGCTTGGAAAGTGGCCGCTGAAGCACAATGATGCCTACGTCGACAACGCCTCGCTGACGCTGGTCACGCCTGCCGAGACCCCGACGCCCACACCGCCACCACCCCCTCCCACACCTGCAATCCCACCCACGCCCCAGTTCACCCCCACGCCCCGTCCGGATGGCGCCATCGTGCATACCGTGGTCCCGGGCGATACGCTCTTCGGGATCGCACTGGCCTATGACGTGCCGGTGGAGCAGATCTACAAACTCAATGGCCTTGACTCTTCCAGCATCCTACAGATCGGACAGGAGATCGTGATCTCCGTGGCCGAAGGGGCTGCACCGACACCGACGCCCGAGGCGACCGCCGAACCTGCGGATCAGACAGGTACCTCTGCTCCAGGTGAGGAACAAGGAGGTGAGCTCCCGGCAGCCCCCGCGGCTGGAAAGGCGGCCGTCTGTGTACTGGCCTTCTACGACGCCAATGGCGACATGTTCCGCGAGGCAGATGCTGGTGAGATGTTACTCCCCAACGCCCAGATCACCCTGCTTGCCAAGAGTGGGCCGGTTGATAGCCGGACGACCGATGGAATCAGCGAACCGTGGTGCTTTGAGGACCTCGAGCCTGGCAATTATA
>CAYLRT010000013.1:36997-45961 GCA_964385885.1 uncultured Anaerolineales bacterium
CACACAGCCCCCAGGGACTGGCGTTGAGAATCCCACACCCGCAGAGCAGCCTGGGGAGACGGAACCCGAGAGTACCTCCAACGTGACCAGCGTCCTGAACATCGTCCTGCGTGTGAGCGGGTTCATTGTCCTGGCGTTGGCCGTCGCCGTCCTGGTGTTGTTCATCCTATCGCGGCGCAGCATGTAACAGTGGATGCCGCGCTCAACAACGGCAAAAACACAGGCCATCAGTCAAGCTGATGGCCTGTGTGCTTCCCAAGTTACCTCAACGAGGCTCAGTAGCGCCTACCACGGCTCCTCTTCTTCCTCGTCGTCGTTCTCCTCCTCCTCGTCTTCCTCCTCTTCCTCGTCTTCCTCCTTTTCGTCCTTCTCTTCATCCTCCTCTTCCTCTTCTTCCAGAAGCTCTATCTCTATCTCGTCGTCTACCTCAAACGCGTAGATGGCCTCTAGCTCCAAAGGCTCGAGATTCAATACCTCAAGTTCTGCATTACATGAGGGGCAGTACAAATGATCCAATCGTTTCAGGTTTTCAGGTACCTCAAGTCTTGCACCGCACTCAGGACAACGCGCCATACGCATATCTCCTCAAACATGGATATGTGCTCTGACCCATCATAATCAAGAACGCTTTTGAAGTCAAATCTTTTGACAGTTTCGCCGAAAATGCTAACATTTTCTAGCAAGGCAGGTTGTGTACGCACTTATTTTTCGCGTCAGAAAGCCTGACTTGGGTTCATCAGTTATGAACAGTGCCCCGCGGTGTTGTCGACACAACAGGGGCAGAAGAATCCAATGGGGCGCAGATTCATGATTCGTAATTTGGAGCGCCCTCATAACACAGGGAGTTATTATCTCATGAATTCCAAACGTGTGGATCATCCCATTCTCCGTGTGGCAGGACTCATCGTTTTTGCGTCGGCAAGCATTGCTCTCAGCACGCAACTCCGGCAGCTTCCCTTCATCCCCGAAACCATCCACCTGTACATTGCCATTGCGACAGGCGTGATCGGTGCCATCGTTGGGTGGTTGGTGGTCCCTTCGATTGCTGTCCGGCCGCTCGACCGAATGCGAAAAGCTGTGCAACAGATGCCCCCTCACACTCTCCTCTCGGCTACTCTCGGGCTCTTCACTGGACTTGCGCTGGGCGCCATCGCCGCATACCCGCTCTCTCTGCTGCCGAAGCCGCTAGGCCAGTTTCTCCCATTCATCGTTGCTGCTGCCCTTGGCTATGCCGGCGTTGCGACGGTCCTCGCTCGCCCCGATCTCATCCAGGCCTTTCGCAAGCGGTCCCCCATGAAAGAGGGAAGTGGTGTGTTGCTGAGCGCCCTGGGGACCACCAAATCGAGGCCTATCCTGCTGGATACCAGCGTAATCATCGACGGTCGCATCGCCGATATCTGTAAGACCGGCTTCATCCAGGGAGAGCTACTAGTCCCTCTTTTCGTGCTCAACGAGCTTCAACATGTCGCGGATTCAGCCGACGCGCTACGCCGCAATCGGGGACGCAGGGGGCTTGAGATCTTGCGACAGCTTCAGGATGATTCCCCAATACCTGTCCGACTGATCGATACAGATATCCCAGCGGTCCGTGAGGTCGACGACAAATTGATCGCCCTGGCCAAGGAGATGGACGCGGCCATCATGACCAACGACTACAACCTCAACCGGGTTGCTGAGCTGCAATCCGTCCCGGTCCTCAACGTCAACGAGTTGGCCAATGCCGTCAAGACCATCCTTCTACCAGGGGAACGATTCTCGGTGCATGTGCTCCAGGAGGGAAAGGAATACAATCAAGGCGTAGGCTACCTCGATGACGGTACCATGGTAGTCGTGGAAGATGGGCTGGAGCACATCGGCCACACCATTGAGGTCACAGTGACCAAGGTACTGCAGACGGCTGCTGGCCGCATGATCTTTGCTCGCCCAGAGGATTCAGTCAACTGATAGCACCCAGGAAAGTCTGATCCTGCCCTATGGCACTGAAAATCCTTGACGGATCCGCACAATCCCGGTCGGAGAACCGCCACACCGTCCGGCTCTATGTGTGTGGACCCTCTCTGGTGCACATCCCTCACCTGGGTGATGCGAGACTTCATGTCGTTGTCGACACCATAGTGCGCCACCTGAGATTCCGCGGCTACACGGTCCAATATATCCTGGCATATCGCGACGCACGAGCGCTTCTGGAAGTTGCACGAAATAACCTGGGAGACCAGGAGAATCCCGAGAGGACCTGCCCAGAGGAGCAGGTGGAAGCCAATATCCGCAGCTTCCAGGACGCCATGGACGCACTGGGCAACGTGCGCCCCGGCTTTGCTCCTCGTTCGACGGCTCATATCCAAGACATCATCGCCTGGATCAGCAGACTCTTGGAGGAGGATCTGGCCTACGAAAAGGACGGACACCTCTACTTCGATCAGCGGCGGGCTGGCCAACTGACCATGGGGGATATTGGATCTGGCCAGCCGCCATCCGCGAACTCTGATCCCCTTCTCTGGGAGCACATTGAGGTCAGCAGCCCGCCGCCCCTGCCCAGCCCGTGGGGCCCTGGGTTCCCCGGCCCACATGTGGCATGTCCAGTGCTGGCGAATCGATACCTCGGACCAACCTTTGACATTCTGGCGTGCTGTGTGACGGATCTCTCCCATTATCAGAGTGATCTGGCCCAGGCCCAGGCCCTTAACGGCGTCGCTTTAGCCCGCACGCGGTTCCTTGTCGCGCCACTGACCGTGCGCGGCCAGCCTATGAGTCACGCGTTGGGCAATTACCTGACTATTCAGGATGCCCTGCGACTCTACTCGCCAGAGGCCATCCGCTATTTCATCCTTAGCCATCCCTACCAGGAGGCCCTTGAGTTCAGTCGAGAGGCCATGCTGGCCGCCCAGCATGCGGTGGATGAACTCCATCAGGTCGTCCGGCAGCTCCGGTGGCGCCTGGAGGATATGCTCTCACACCGGCATGGCGACACCGCACCACTGGTAAGCCTCAACCCACTGGAGGAAATGCGGCAGGCCTTCTTGGGTGCTATGGATGAGGGATTCAACACGCCGGAAGCTCTGAGCATCCTCGCTGAGGCTGTCCATCAGACGAAGGATCTCCTTGAAGAAAGCCACACAAACAAGAAGACGCTGGCTCAGCTTTCTGCGCTCGACCGCTTTTATCGCGATCTCGCTGCCCGCATCCTGGCAATCCTGCCCGAGGAGCTGACGGCTACGGACGAAGGACGGCTGATCGACGGGCTCATGGACATCGTGGTGGCCCAATATGCTGAATACCTTAAGCACAAGGACTGGCAGCGGGCAGATGTCCTTCGGAGCCGACTGGCAGCTCTGGGTGTTGGAATAGAGGAAAGCTCCAGAGGCTTCACCTGGCACTTAAAACCCTGAAGGTATCTATCGATGGAAATTCTCTATGGCCGTCACAGCGTACGCGAGGCCCTGCGAGCTGGGCGCAGACAGATTCATCGTCTGCTCCTTGCGGAGGGGGTAAGCTCTTCACCCATCCTTTCCGACATTATCGCCCAGGCTAAGGCCCTGGAGATCCCCGTCACCACTCTCTCACGCAAGGAGCTGACAAGGATGGTCCGCAGCAATCGACATCAGGGCACAGCATTGGAGGTCTCCGGCTATCCTTATGCCGAGGTCACCGATGTGCTGAAGCGAACTGCACAGGCTGAGAGCCCTCCCTTCATTCTCCTCCTCGACCTCGTGCAGGATGTGCACAACCTGGGAAGCCTCATCCGCACCGCGGAGGCGGCCAACGTCCATGGGGTCATTATTCAGGAGCGACGGGCAGCTGGGATCACGCCCGCGACAGTGAACGCCTCGGCTGGAGCGACGGAACATCTCCTCATCGCCCAGGTGACGAACCTAGGACGCACAATCCGCCAGTTGAAGGATCAGGGGATCTGGCTCGCCGGCCTCGAGGACTGTCCGGAGGCTCAGCTTTACACTGCCGTTGACCTGACGCTTCCCCTGGGCTTGGTGGTTGGGAGTGAGGCAGAGGGTCTTCGCCGGCTGGTACGTGCCCAATGCGATTGGCTCCTGAGGATCCCCATGTTTGGCCGGATCAACTCACTCAATGCAGCCGTGGCAGGTTCTATCGCACTCTACGAAGCTGTCCGGCAGCGCACCGCGTCCACAGCACGGCTGAGCTAGAGACCGCGGCGACCGACCTCACAGCTCAAGGATCATCTGCTGAAGCGTCCGGTGTAGCCGAAATCCGACAGCATACATCGCCTCCACCAGCGGAGGCATGTCGGCTACGATGAGCACAACTGGCCAGGGTGGCCAACGATGGACACTGCGCACACACCGATCGACAACCCAGGCAGCCTGCTCCCCAGCGACACGGGGGTGGAGCAGTACCTCCCAGACGTGGAACCGGTAACGCCGTTCAACCGCGACATGCACGGCAGCCGTCTCCCCACACAGCCATGCCTGTTCCTGTTTCTTGCTCAGCCAAAGGGCGATGGAGCGCCCCCAACTGCCAAAGGTGTATAGATCGGGTCGGACCTCGAGAACCCATCGCTGGCTGGGATCATAGACAGCCTGGGCCAGATGCAACCATATGGAGGCGTCGGTCGGTTTCGAGCGGCGCCACCGGCCTTTCGGAAGCCCGATCCTGGGCCAGGGTATCCCATTAGGGCGCAACAGATGCCGGGTCTGCCCCACTGTATGGAAGCCCAATCTTCGGTATAATCCACAGGCCACCTCGTTGTCAGCCCGCACCTCAAGTCCCACCCAACGGGCTCCTTGACGGCGTGCCTCATCCAGCGCCGCCTCCATCAGCGCCCGTCCGATACCCCGTCCACGATAGTCGGGGCGCACCACGACATTGCCGATCAAGCGGCCTCGCGTGCTGGGGGGCAAGGCCCGCCGTATCGACAAGTTACCGACGATCTCGCCGTCTTCCTCCCACACGAAGCCTGTGGTCCCCTCTGCCAGGTCCACGATGGCACGACCCACCTGACCTGGCCCATACAGATGCCGCAGGCGGTCGAGCATCTTCCACCCCTGGGGATCCAGTTCAGTGCGAAATCCTTCCTCAATCAGATCAAGCACCACGGGCATATCCTGTGCGGGTTTGATCGGGCGGATCCCTGTTCGCTTATTGACGCTTAAGGTCCCTGGGGTACCGCTCATGCGAGCCTCCAAGGTTGATATCGCGACCCATGCGCCGTCATGGCCGTGATTGTACGTGGGAGATCATGCCGATCAAGCCACCCCATACGCCAGGCAGAAGCCGAACTCGCACCACATCCCCCTTACAGCATGACACCTTCGCTTGAGACGAAGGTGTCATGGAAATAAACGTCAGCTCCCACGCTTCCCGAGAGAGCGTCTGCGCTATCAGTCCCTACTCAGTGCTCGGGGGCTCGGCCTCTTCCTTCTCCTTCGACGAGGCCTCATCTGCCTCCTGGCCCGCTGGCTCGCCTTCCTCCTCCTCCTCCTCCTCCTCCACTTCTTCCTCATCCTCCCAGCCGATGATCCAGACCGCCAGACCCGCCACCACGATCGTGGCCACGATCAGAGCAGCCCATTGGCCGGGCAGGAGGCCCACATCGCGGGCAGACCATACCAGAATAGCTACCATGCCTATACTGAGGACGATCCAGGACGTCCATTGTGGATGTTCGCGCACGAAAGTTTTGATCTTCTCCATGAGCTTTATCGCCTCCGAAAATTCATTGCCGTTGCACCCTCGGGTCTGTCCCGCTCTGCAATCCCACAAGAGCTGGCAAACCCTACAATGGTTTGAACATCACCTGCTCAACGTTGGCGCCGAACTCCTCCACTGCGTCGCGCCAAAGCGGCCGAAGGTCCGTACGGGCCACCAATTCATACCCCAAAGCGCGGAAGAACGCCACCAGCTTTGGACTGGGCCGATGGGGCAGGAACAGTAGAATGACCTCAGCCATCAAAGCCCGGGCTTCGCGTTCCATGGCATCGACCAGCTTTTGGGCAACGGCCTCCATCCCGGCATCGGCCCTGAGCACGAGATCGGTCACGCGCGCCACCAGGTTCTCAATCTGCCAGCCGGCGAGGCCGACGATCGCTTCCCCCTCCAGAGCAAGCAGAAACCCAACCTGCCCAAACCGTGCCACGATATTCTCCGGCGTGACATAGGGAGCAGTCTCCCCAGTGGACCGCGAGGCGGCTTGGAGGAAGGCGGCTATTGACTCCACGTCTGACAGCTTTGCCCGTCGCACGGAGAGTGCAGACTCTGTATTCATCCTCGACGCTTTCCTGGTCCGATCCCGTCCCATGTCTGCGCGGGCCATTATACAACCCTTCGGACGAGGCACAACGACCGGGCGGCTGACATCTCAGGTGGCGCAACCGCCAGCCCCTTCGCCTGGTCGGGTGGTGAGAGGATGGATGTTCACCCTGGGTGACGTGTCGCTTCCAGAGCCAGATCGCACCCAGTGCAAGAGCCTGCCTCACCAGCGACGGATCCAGAGTGAATAGCGCACTGGTTGGATGGCCTGTCGGAATGTCGAACGGCGGAAGCTACTCGGTGGCAACGAACCCTGCCCAATCCTGGGGGCACATCGCCCCACTTCACCTGCTCCCCATCATCTTCTGGTAGATAAAGGACGTCCCTGGATGGTCCGGCGCCTCTTCCTCCCTTATCTTTATAAAACCACACTTCTCATAGAAATGGTGGTTCTTTGTAGCATAGCTCGGTGTCCCCAGTGTCCAGCTCTTGGCATCTGGATACGTCTTCTCGATGAATGTCCATGCCTGAGTACCTACCCCTTTGTCCTGCCAGGCAGGATCTACGAAGATTGTCCCCAAGATGTTGTTCCCATCCTCAAGTATCCAGACAATAAAACCACCAATGATCTGATCCTCAAACAGGATCTTGTATCCTTCACTCTCCTCGTAAGGAAACAGCCACTTCCGGAAGAACTCCCCGTTATCGTAGCCCTCCGGCCCACCCTTTTGTACACCGAGATGTTTCTGGGCATCATCGTCAAATGCTCGGGTCATAACCTGGGTCAAGTCAGGGATGTCTTCCTCTGTGATCTTCTCGTATTTCAGTTCCATTTGCATCGAACCTCCTAAGGTAAGGCGGGTAGTAAGAGAGGCTTCTTCCGGCTATCGCACCGGAGATGAGCGGCCCACCGGTGAAACGACGTACGTGGCAATCAAGAACGTCGTGAGTGCAACTCTTGCAGGGTCGGGAAAGGGGGCAAGCTGCGGTAGAATGGACCTCCCTCGATGGCGTATGAGGCGGATTCTGCCTATGCCAGCCACAGGGTCGCTAATACGGAAACTCTCGCCACATTATCCGGGTCTGCTCCTCTCTGCAGAGCCCCAACAGATACATAGTTACCTTCGGGTTCTTGAGGATAGACCAGGAGCAACTGAACGTCAAGTATGGTGAAATACGAATTGCCGGTAGCTCCCATGTCAGATGTTCAATCTCCCCCTTGCACAACACTCATGTGCCAGACACCGCAAGGTCGCACATTGGGTAATCTGTGGTATATTTTGGATGTCGGATTCTATTCTCACCTAAGGAGGAGAATAAGATGTATCGGAGATCGAGAAGTTGGCTCGCTATACTGCTGGTCCTAGCATTTGTGTTGCCTATGGTTGCTGCCTGCGCTAAGGCTACTCCCACGGAGGCACCGACCGTTGAGGCTACCGAGGAAGCCGCGCCTGCGGAGCCTACCGAAGAGGCCGCGCCTGCGGAGTCTACCGAAGAAGCCGCGCCTGCGGAGCCTTGCAGCCCGGCGACATCGGGCGAGCTGGCTGGGGTGGACCCACGCGGTCAGACCGTCGTGTGGTGGCACAATCATAGCCGTGAGCGCGAAGAGAGCCTCATGGAAATGGTCGAGGAGTTCAACGCCACCAACGAGTGTGGCATCACCGTCGAGCCGCAGAATCAGGGCGGTTACAACGACATCCGCGACAAGATGAACGCGGGCATCCAGACGGGTGAGCTACCGGGGCTCGTCGTGGGCTACCAGAACGATCAGGCGTTCTACGCGTTGGCGGGCGGCCTGGCGGATATCAACCCCTACCTCTACGACGAGACCTGGGGCCTGACCGAGGAAGAGATCAACGACTTCTACCAGAGCTTCCTCGAGCAGGGCGTGCATCCCGCATTCGACAACATGCGCCTGGGATTCCCACCGAACCGCTCCATGGAGGTCCTCTACTACAACCTGACGTGGCTGAAGGAGCTCGGCTTCGATGGGCCGCCCACTACGCCTGAGGAGTTCGAAGAGATGGCCTGTGCGGCGGCGGAGGCCAATGGCGACGGGACTGGTGGGTACATCCTGCGCGATGATGCCTCAGCCCTGGCCGCGTGGACTTTCGCCTTCGGCGGCAACGTCCTGACCGAGGACGGCAAGGGTTACGTCTACGACGGTGAGGCCACCATCAAGGCCATGGAGATGTTGAAGCGCATGTACGACAACGGGTGCGCTTACTTCTTCACTGAGGGATACCCGAACCCGGAGTTCGCTGCCCGTCGGGCGATCTTCACGCAGGGCTCTACCTCGGGCATCCGCTACTACGTGAGTGACATGGAGGCCGCGGGCAACGATGATGAATGGGGTGTGACCGCTATCCCCCATACCACACCTGACCCCGTTCAGAACATCTACGGTGGCGACATCATGATCCCCAAGACCACACCGGAGACCCAGTTGGCCGCCTGGATCTTCCTCAAGTGGTTCACGGAGCCCGAGCAGCAGGCGAAGTGGGTCAAGGTCAGCACGTACTTCCCGACCCGCCGCTCCACCATCGAGCTCATCAACCTGGACGAGATGTGGCCACAGTGGGTGTCGGCGCTCGATCTGCTGCCCTACGGCCGGTTTGAGCCGCAGTTGATCTCCTACCAGGGCGTGCGCGACGCAGCGCAGAAGGCCTATAACGAGATCATGCAGGGTGCTGACATCGAGCAGACCCTCAAGGCTCTCACCGAAGAGGCCAATCAACTGCAGGC
>CAYLRT010000014.1:0-2171 GCA_964385885.1 uncultured Anaerolineales bacterium
GTCGGTGGTCGAGGCACTGGCGCACGGAGCACGCGGCTTACAGCACCCTCAAGGTGTTTGAGAGACTGCAACTCGGCCTCTTTGGATGTGCTTATGACCAGGTCCAGATGTCCAAGAGTCATGATGTGCTCCAACAGCGAGTCGATCCACTGTCTCAGACTCTCCCAAATACCCACCCTCAAGTCTGTTCCTCCATCCTCTTTCTCAGATTCACCAGAGCCCGGTGCTGCAACGCCTCCACAGCGCCAACACTCTTGCTCAAGACCTCAGCAACCTCGCGGGCTTTGAGGCCCTCACCAAACCGCAGGAGGAGCACCAACTGCTGAAGCTGGGGGAGTTCCCGGATGGCCTCACGCAGGAGCTCGTACGTCCAGCCATCAGGATTTGTCCCTCCACTGGTCGCGTCAGCCGGCAACGCACCAACCACGCGTTCATCAAGGAGGAACTCCCGCTGCTCTCGTTTACCTCGGAAATAGTCAACCAACACATTGTGCGCGATTCGATAGAGCCAGGCTCGAAACGAGACCTTCCAGAACTGTCCTTTGCGAATAGCCTCGAGCATACGGACGAAAACATCCCCTGTCAGATCCTCGGCAAGTTGGGCATCACCGAGCCTTCGGTAGAGATATCCGTAGATTCGATCCGCGTATTCATCGTAGAGACTGGCAATTGCGTCTCCATCACCCTGTCGTGCCCGCGCGACCCATTCTCGCTCCGAGGTCACGGGATAACTCCTCTATAATCTATGACGGAATTCTTACCAAAACCATACGCTCTGGGCCACATTTGTTTACTCTATTAAACTTATGCACTCACCAGGGAGGCTCTGCACGCCCGGACACCACGCATGCCCTCTGAATCAATCATACCGAAAAACCGACACTCCCACAAATTTGCTGGTTTGAGGTAGGGCCTGGCGCCATTTCGTATGGCCACAACACCAAGAAGGCCCGTCAGTCATGCACAAGCAATTGACAGGGAAGTCTCTGTGTATATGCTTTGGCATGTGGACCAGGGGAGGGGGCAACCCACCCAGCATTCTTCATGAGGAGACCTTTGATGTCACAATCTTCCACCACTTCGAGATCGATCGGGCTGGGGCAGAGTGCCGGCTATTTTGCTGCGTTTGTCGCCCTGGGCATTGCCCAGGCGGCGCTTGGGCCGACGCTGCCTGATTTGGCAGCCCGTGTTCACGCTGACTTACAGAGCATCAGCTACGGGCTGGCAGCCCACGCCCTGGGATACCTGGCGGGCTCAGTCGTTGGGGGTCAACTTTACGACAGGGTAAGAGGGCATCCCGTCATGGCCGCCATGCTGGTACTGCTGGCAGGTAACCTTTTCGCCATCCCCCTCATACCGCTCTTACCGCTCTTGATCGGAGCGCTTTTCGCGCTGGGGTTTGGCGCGGGTGCCCTGGACGTCGGAGGCAACACCTTGATCGTCTGGGTGCACGGCAGGCGGGTCAGTCCCTACATGAATGCCCTACATTTCTTCTTCGGCGTCGGCGCGTTCCTGGCGCCTGTCATCATAGCGCAAGCCATCACACGAACGGGCAGCATTCAGTGGGCCTACTGGTCGCTGGCGTTTCTTATCTTGCCGGTCGCATTGTTGATCCTGCTGCTCCCCAGTCCCCGCAACGTCAGGGTTCAGGATAGCTCAGAGTCAGAGGACGATAACTCCCAGGCGTCCCCTCAGATCCGCCGGGACTGGCTCTTGGTGGCGCTCATTGCCCTCTTCTTTTTTGTCTATGTCGGGGCTGAAGGTAGCTTCGGTGGCTGGATAGCGACGTATGCCCGCGAGAGCGGGTTGGGTAACGCTGCGGAAGCTGCGTACTTGACCTCAGTCTTCTGGGGCGCGCTGACGCTGGGGAGGCTTCTGTCCGTGCTGGTGGCCATGCGTCTAACACCCAGGCAGGTGTTGGCCACTGATCTGCTGGGTGTACTCCTCAGTGTTGTGCTCCTGAGTCAGGGACCTCACTCCAAAACGTTGACCTGGCTGGGCGCGGCCGGGGCAGGTCTGTCGATGGCCTCAATCTTTCCGACTACTCTCTCACTGGCGGAACGCCATATGACCATCTCCGGAACCGTCACCAGTCTCTTCTTCGTGGGGGCCAGCACTGGCGGCATGGTTATCCCGTGGGCGATAGGGCAGCTCTTCGGATCCATAGGCCC
>CAYLRT010000014.1:2271-3448 GCA_964385885.1 uncultured Anaerolineales bacterium
TGGGTGTCAGAGCGGCCTGGATCAAGCTCAGCGGAGGCGATGACAGTATGACGGCGTGCGAACGAAAGGTCTTGCGTGCAGCAGCGGCTGTTGCAGTGGAAACCGGCGCTGTCATCGGCAGCCACACTGTCCGGGGGCGTGTGGTCTTGGAGCAGCTTGATATCCTGGAAACACAGGGTTGCCCCGCGGATCGTTTTATCTGGATCCACACTCAGGCGGAACCTGATGTAGCCCTTCACATGGAGGTCGCTCGTCGCGGCGCTTGGCTGGAATATGATGCGCTGGGCAGCCAGACCTTGCCAGATGAACGGGCGCTGTTCCTTATCCGGGAAGTCTGGGAGGCTGGATTCGGCCATCAACTTCTCCTGAGTCATGACCGTGGATGGTATGATCCAAACCAACCAGGTGGTGGAAAGCCCAAACCTTTCACATATCTCCCCCAAGTGTTCATCCCCAAAATGCGCACGGCTGGCTTTGATGAGACGATGATTGACCGCTTGGTGCGCTTGAACCCGTTCCAGGCATTTGCTCGCTGAAGGCGGCCACCTGCATGGAGCTTCATGATGCCAACTGAAAAGGCAAGACGGCAGATCTCCCTGACTCCACTCCAGATCGTCCTCCGCGAGACCATGGAAGTACGGGGCTGTCCGTTGTGTCATCTGTCCCAACAGGCGGAAGAGACCTACGTCAGGTCCTTGAGTTATGAACGCGTCCTCGATCTCAAGACGCGTGCTGGACTGCAGGCCTCACATGGTCTGTGTGCAATACATAGCCAAATGTGGCTGCACGTCAAAGGCGGTTCCCTTGGCGTGGCCATTGTGTATCGCGATGTCCTGCGTCACCTCATTGAGGCCGGTGAAAGCGCGACCGAGCCTGTCAGGGGATTTCGAAGAAAGCGTTCCTCTCTTGACGGCTTTGTCGCTCACCTGTCGCCTGAGGAACCGTGTCCTGCCTGCGAGATTGGCGCGGCCGCTGTGGAACGATTCGGCAGATTGCTCTTGGAGGATATCGAGGATCCAGATCTCCAGACATTATTGGTGTCCTGCGGTGGACTGTGCGTCCCTCACTTGCAGATAGTGCTCAACAACTGTAAAGCTACCGCTAAGGCACGCTCAAGCCTCGTGGCTGTTCAGCTGGCGGCGTGGCAGCAACTGCTTCTGGATCTTGACGAGTTCAT
>CAYLRT010000014.1:3548-5937 GCA_964385885.1 uncultured Anaerolineales bacterium
GCAGCTCCTGCATAAGCCAGACGATCCAGGCGCACACCGGCAAAGTCAGCAACCATCCCCACCTGGAGCCTCCCCAGTTCATTGCGACCGAGGAGTGCCGCCCCTCCCACCGTTGCCAACCCAAGTGCCTCTCCAGGAGTCAGAGCATCAGCACGCTGCAGGCCTACACGTTGCAGTAACATGGCCATCCGGGCCTCAGCCAGCATGTGTGAGCTATCGTTGCTGGCCGAGCCATCGACAGCCAACCCGACCCGCACTCCCTCATCAAGATAACGGCGCACAGGCGCGATGCCGGATCCCAGTCGCATGTTGCTGGAAGGACAATGTGCGATGCCTGACTGGGTCTGAGCTAGTAGGGAAATCTCCGCCGGACTGACATGAACGCCGTGAGCGAACCAGACATCCGGCCCCAGCCACCCCAAAGACTCCGCGTAATGAATGGGGCTCATACCCGCGGTAGCCCTGCAATACTCCTCTTCATCGGTGGTCTCAGCCAGGTGCGTGTGTAAGCGCACGCCGTAACTGCGCGCAAGGCTGGCAGACTCACGCATCAAATCCTCAGTCACTGAGAAGGGTGAACAGGGCGCCAGGGCTATCTGCACCATAGCGCCAGGCCTGTCATCGTGGTACAGCTCGATCACCCTCTGCATGTCCCGGAGGATAGCGGCTTCAGACTCGACGATGTGATCGGGTGGCAATCCACCTTTGCTCTCGCCACGGCTCATGCCGCCCCGGGTGGCAACGAACCGAATACCAATCTCCTGCGCAGCTCGAATCTCGTCATCCAGAGTCACATCGTTGGGGTAAAGGTAGAGATGATCCACAGCAGTTGTGCAACCTGAGAGCAGCAGCTCTGCCAGGCCAACCTTGGCACTGATATAGACTGCATCTGATGTCAAGTGTGCCCAAATCGGATACAGGGTCCGAAGCCAGCCAAAAAGTGCCGCATTTTGGGCGCCAGGCAGAGCACGGGTGAGTGTTTGATACAGGTGATGGTGCGTGTTGATCAAACCGGGGAAGAGCAGCATTCCCTCTGCATCGATCACTTCATCAGCTCTGTCCGGGACCTCGGTTGCTGGGCCAACGGCCTCAATCCACCCATCACGCACCAGGATAGCCCCATCCCGGATCTGGCGCACCCCTGCGGTGGGAGTCATGGCAGAACATTGTCCGCAATCCGCTGCCGTGATGATGCAGTCGGCATGTGAAAACAAGACCGTCGTCATCAGAGCCTCCTGTTCTCAGATCAGATCCCTTGTCAACGTTGCCGTACCCACGCCGGCATCTTGCCTGCCGAGCGGCGTAGGGCGTGGAGGCCACTGTCATCTGGCAATGCAGACTTCAGTGTATATGGCGTCCATGCAGGCACAAGTCCAGCGGAGCCGAAACCCGAAACCAACACGGCCTTCATGTACGCGAGAGATCGCAATCAGCTCAACCTGCAATCGAAAGGGAAAGCGTTCGAATAGGAAGACGTTATCAAGAAGGCATGCAGAGTGCACACACACCGCGACGCAACTGTGTGAGGGAGTGCAACCCAATACCTGCGTCCAAACCGGTTCTATGGTATAGTTGCTTGCCACATCAAACATGTAGAGGCTGGAAGCTGGAGAGCACACATGGACATCAAGAGGGTGAAGCCTGTAGCGCATGTGCCGAAAGGATGGAGAACACTCTTGGTCGTTGGTTTCGTCTTGAGTGTCCTCTTGACGGCCACAGAGTGTGCTGTGAGGGCCTCCTTTACGGCTGATGATCCGACAGACACGATAGAAGAGCGGGCCCAGGCGCTCCTTTCTACGCCTGGACTGGCGCTGCCGGGTGTGGAACAGGTGCACATCCGACAGATCGCAGAAATGGATGGGGAACTCCGTGTCTGTCTGGCAGTACCCAGATCAGCTTTGGCTCGGGAGGGGTGGTCAGGGATCGAGGCCTTGACTGATCAGGTCATGCGGGCGCTTTATCCCCTTGGGGTCGTTCGGCTGTCCGTCCAGGCCTGGGATCCGGCCGCTGACCGCTGCCGTCCCCTGTCAGATTTTGCACCCCGGGGCCAGACTGAGGCCCCTATCGTTACGATGGAAACAGCTCCACCGGTAGAAACACAACAAGCCACAGCGTTCTCACGTTCTCTTGCGGGCAAGACAATCTACGTGAGCGCGGGGCATGGGTGGTTCTGGAACGGCAGCCAGTGGCGCACCCAACGTCCGGTATATCAGGGATTCATCGAGGATCACAACAATGCCGAGGTTGTAACACAGTTTCTGATCCCCTACTTGGAAAACGCTGGAGCTAGAGTCATTCCGGTACGGGAGCGGGATTGGAGCTCGTTTCAGGCCCTGGCAGACAACGACGCAGGCCCACCGGCCTATGTTGAGGAAGGAGAGTGGGGCAC
>CAYLRT010000014.1:6037-7941 GCA_964385885.1 uncultured Anaerolineales bacterium
GGGACCTACGCTGTTATCGCCGATGCAATCCGGGTGGGTGGGGGGACCTTCGATCGTCTTGACGGTCTGTCCCTCCTGGCGCCGGCAACGACATACTCTTCGCCGACGCCGCCCTCTTCCGCCCCCGGAAAGCCCTGGTGGGAAGTGGGCACTTTCTATTGGAGTCAAGTCATGGGGCTTAATCCAGACGATTGGCCCTATTTTAACGATGTGGTGGCTCGCCCCATGATGGCGCGGTGGTATCAACGCACCCTGCACGCGGATGCTGTGTATCTTTCCTGGCATACCAATGGATCACGTGGCGATGCACGGGGCACCGTTTCGTACGTGCACAACGGCGAAACTTACCCGAGGACTCCAGGCAGCCTGGAATTGCAGGCGGCTGTGCACCAGGAGTTGGTCCATGACATCCGCGCCGGCTGGGACCCTAACTGGACTGATCGTGGCATGGGACAACTCAACCTCGGCGAACTGCGGATGCTATGGGACGAGAGTGATCCTGCAGCGCGCATCCCCGGCGTACTCCTCGAGATTGCCTTCCATGACAACTATGATGACGCCGCAGCATTGAAGGAACCTCTCTTTGAGCAGCTTGCGGCGCGCGCTGTATACCAGGGCATCGTGCATTACTTCGAACAACGCGATGGCATCGATCTTACCCTGGCACCCGAACCTCCCACACACCTGCGCGTCCAGAACTTGGGTGGCGGTGCACTCCGTGTGACATGGCATCCGTCTCCCACCGACGAGGTCGGACTGCGAGGTGATCCGCCCACGGCCTACCGGGTGTATACAAGCCATGATGGCCTGGCTTGGGAGACACCAATGGAGGTAACCGACACGAGCGCCACACTGGAAGGGCTCACAGATGGTGAGACGCTTTATGTTAAGGTTACCGCCATCAATGCGGGCGGTGAATCTTTCCCGACCGAGACCGCCGGGGCACGTGTAGGCGACGCACGAGTACTCCTGGTCAACGGATTTGACAAGCTCAACCGCTTTGGGCTGGTGGTTGATGATGATCCGGTCGAAGGAGAGAATCTGCGGATGTGGATACAACAGATCAACAGCAGGGACTATATCGTCCACCACGGCCAGGCCATCCCCATCGACATCCCCTGGGACAGCAGCAGCAATGAAGCTGTAAGTGACGGGGAGATCGATCTAACGGACTACGACGTAGTTGACTGGATCCTAGGTGAGGAGGCGAGCGAAGTCAACGGGTCACTCGATGAGACTGAACGTGAATATCTGAAAGAATTTTTGCGAACCGGGAAATCTCTCATGATAAGTGGGTCTGAATTTGGTTGGGATCTGGTGGAGTTGGGACGCGATCCCGCGTTTCTTCCCACGGAGCTCCATACCCAGTATGTCGCTGATGATGCCGAGACCTACACGGCCCGTGCAACAAGCGCTGGAGCTTTGTCGGACCTCGGAGACGTTCACTTTGACGCACCTGACGAGTACGACGCAGACTATCCAGACATCCTTGCCGCGGCCGATGCCGGTGCTCTCGCTGCTATGACCTACGCGGGAGGGGAGGGAGGCACAGCAGTGGTCCAATTCGCCTCGGGATGTCAGAGGCTGCTGGTGATGGGTTTCCCATTCGAGACCCTGCGCCGCGAGGAACGCCCCGACTTCATGGCCGCTGCTATGGAGTTCCTCTGGCCTTGTCAGATCGACACTCGAATCGTGAACCCCGGTGACGGAAGCGCCTTCAAGGTCACACCGGTCTTCACGGGCACCGTGTATGGGACTGAAGTAGAGCGGGTAGAGTTACAACTTCAAACAGAGGGTGGTAGTTACTGGTCAGGTACCGGTTGGTCGGCGCAGCCTGAGTGGTTCGTGGCCTCGGGGGTCAACCCCTGGTCGTACCTGCTGCTGACCATGGGGGAAGGCACCTA
>CAYLRT010000014.1:8041-14732 GCA_964385885.1 uncultured Anaerolineales bacterium
GATGCAGCAGGCAATACCAGCGCCTGGTCTGCCCCGCAGGAATTCCAGGTGAGTGTCGAGCGAGTATGGCTCCCCCTGGTGCTTAGGGTGTATTAGCGGAAGGTAGCGTCACGTCATCCATGACACGTCATCCATGACCGTGACGCGTTCCCAATCTACAAGCCAGTAGATGAGGCCCGCCCAAGCGGGATATGCGTTGAAGATCTCAGCAAGCCGGCTGGCTGTGAGATCATCCCTCTGCCGGTCGGAGGCCCCTGGCCGTTCCGCCGTGCCCAGGACATCTGGGGGAAAGCTGTACTTGCCCAATCTCATTAGAAAGAAGCTAACGGCATGCCGACACAGGCCAAACTTCCCCTGTAGGAGATGGGCGAGCTTGGCAACCCCTTCAGGGGCTCTCTGCCAGCGCCGCCACCGCTCGGCATCCGTCTTCCAGGCTTGGGCAACGGCGAGGACGCGCGAGGCCTCTTCATGCCCCAGTGTCAGCTCAAGTTCGTCCCTCTGTCCAAGCAAGCTATCCGCATCAGGAAACGCATGACGGGTTGGATTGCAGGGGAAGGGAGAGCCAGCGCAATTGACCAGGGTCTGTACCAGGCTGAGATCGAGCGAGCCACGAGAATCCCACTGTGCCAGCGCAGAGACGACAATATCCTCCCAAAAGGTTGTCCCACGGATCAGGCGCCCCCCGACACAGCGCAATGGGATACTGTCTTGGATGTCATGCAGCAGGTGTTCCAGGCATCGCAGGTCCTCTGATAATCGCAACATCCGCCAGATCCGCGCACTGGCCTCCTCCATCTCTGAACCGGTGAGCGTGCTGTCGGTGTGAATGAACAACCCAGACGTGGACTGGTAGATCGTCAACAGAGTCACGGTGTGCGTGCTCAAGCGTTCGATGCGTTCCAGACGATCACCGAATCCCGCCACCGTGGTCGGCTCACACAGGAAAATCCGTGAACAGCGCAGTGTACCTTGCAGGGAAAAATCGTCCGGCACTGAAAGCAGCCATCGCATCGCTCGACTCCTTATCGGATCACCTCAAGCATAACACAGGATCGTCAAGCGGCTGTTTCCCGATGGTTACATTTCGGTTAAAATACCTTCAATAAAAAACATGCGCCCGAGTCCTGCTCGGGCGCATAGACAACAGCACGAGAATCGATTATCTACTTCAACCCTGCCAAAGCAAGGCCCGCATCGAGGACAGGTTGGACCAGGCTGGGGTCCGTGAGCTCGCAATAGACCCGAATAATGGGTTCAGTTCCAGAGAATCGGATGAGCAGCCATCCTGTATCGCCTAGCTCAAACTTGTATCCATCCAGGGTCACCTTCCCGGTGACGGACAGACCACCAATCTCAACGGGGTTTGCAGCCTCCAGTCGAGCTCGCGCCTCGGGTCGTTTTTCAGGCGGGAATCGGACATCAATCCGTCTGTAGTAATAGGCCTGGCCGAGCGTGTCGAACAGCATATCGACGAGCTGAGCGGGTGACTTGCCCGTTTGAAGCATAAAATCGAGGAAGTAGAGGTTGCCCAATATGCCATCACGCTCAGGCACATTACCCCGGAACGCATACCCGCCGCTCTCCTCACCCCCGATAAGCGCGTCTACCTCCAGGAACTTAGGAGCGACATACTTGAATCCGACACCGGTTTCGTAGATCGGGACGTTGTACATCTCCGCCAACCGGTTCAGCATCGACGTCGTCGATAGTGTCTTGACAATGGGCCCACGCTCCCCCCGGATCTCTAATAGGTAATAGGCCAGCAAGGCATAGACCCGCAGTTGATCAATGTATTCTCCGTGTTCATCGCCAATGCCCATCCGGTCCGCGTCTCCATCATTGATCAGCAACACATCAGCCCCAAGTTCTACAGTCCGGCGGAGAGCAGGGTCGATGTTGGGACGAATGGGTTCTGGCCGTTGCATCTCGGGGAAGATCGGATTGTGTTCCGCGTGCATTTCCCAAATTGTGTTAGCGCCACCACCCAGCAAGGCGGGGAACCACCCAGCGGCGTTGCCCCACATGGGATCCACAAGGATCCTCAGTCCCGCTCGTTGCAGCTTATCGAGATCCACCATCTGTCTGAGATGGGAAACATAGGCCGGATTGGGGTCCCAGCGCCTGATGAGCCCAGAGGACTCCGCCTCATCTATGGCCGTGCGCTGCACTTGGTCTAGAGAGGGAGGCAAATAGGCTTCGATCTCCAAGAGATCATCGGGCGCAATAGCGCCACCATGAGGCCCGCGGACTTTGAATCCGTTATCGGTGGGGGGGTTATGGGAGGCCGTGATGTTGATGGCGCCACCGGCCTGGCGTTCGACGACACTGTAGCTGATCACGGGTGTTGGAGTATTGTGCGCGGTCAGCCAAACCCCGATCCCATTACCAGCCATAACCTCTGCCGCAGCCTGTGCAAACAGGTCCGACGCAAAACGACGGTCGTATCCAATGACGATGCCCTTGTCAGCAAGGTCATGGCTCTTCAGGTATTCAGCAAAAGCCTGCGTTACTCGTCGCACGTTGTCAAATGTGTAATCCTCGGCAATCTGAGCACGCCACCCGTCTGTACCAAACTTGATTGAGCCCATGCGTTCTCCTTACTCTGTGGTTCGTTCACAAATTGTGTTCAGCTTTGAGCAACTCTACATCCGCGTCAACCATCATCCGGATGAGCTCTTCGAAACTCACCCGCGGCTGCCAGCCCAGGACAGCGCGTGCTTTGGCTGGATTGGAGACCAAGAGATCAACCTCGGCAGGGCGCATAAACCGTGGATCCTGGACCACATAGTCGTGCCAGTCCAAGCCCACGTGTGCAAAAGCAATCTGGCAGAGCTCCCGCACAGAGTGCGTCTCGCCTGTCCCGACCACATAGTCATCGGGCTGCTCCTGTTGAAGCATGAGCCACATCGCGCGCACATAGTCTCCAGCGAACCCCCAATCGCGTTTTGCATCCAGATTACCCAGTGGCAGTTTGTCGGTCAGGCCCAGCTTGATCTTAGCGACATGATAGCTCACCTTGCGCGTCACGAACTCCAACCCACGTCGTGGGCTTTCATGATTGAACAGGATGCCTGAACACGCAAAGAGCCCATAGGACTCACGATAGTTGACTGTAATCCAATGGCCGTAGACTTTGGCGACGCCGTAGGGCGAGCGTGGATAGAACGGAGTATGCTCAGTCTGAGGCACTTCCCGCACTTTTCCAAACATCTCTGAGGAACTCGCCTGGTAGAAACGAATCTCGGGATCCACTGCCCGGATGGCCTCCAGGATCCGTGTCACTCCCAGCCCAGTGACATTGCCGGTAAACACCGGCTGCTGCCACGAGGTAGGCACAAAGGACTGGGCTGCAAGGTTGTATACCTCTGCGGGTCGGTAATCACGCAGGATCGTCATGAGCGACCCCTGATCCAGGAGATCGCCCGACACCAGTTTGATCTCGTCCTGGATGTGTTGAATGCGGGAAAAATTGACCGTGCTGGTGCGTCGGACCATGCCGATGACTTCATATCCTTTGCTGAGCAGGAACTCCGCTAGGTATGAGCCGTCCTGGCCTGTCACCCCTGTGATCAAAGCTCGTCGCCTATTTGCCATGCGCTTATTCACCTCCTTGAGCGCGCGATTCGGTTGCCGCGATCGATGTCATACCCGCATTGCGGACGTGGATGCGCCACTCATTTAGGACGTCCTGAATGGTCTGAGCAAGCGGGATACAGGGTTCCCAGCCGGTATCCCGCCGTAACCGCTCCGCGCTTCCATATATCACGGGGACATCCACGGGACGATACCGCGCTGGGTCCACCTGAATCGTGATAGGGACCTTGGAGAGCGCTAGAAGTTGATCCACAATCTGCTGAATCGGATAGGCTCTGCCCGACGCCACGTTATAGACTTCTCCTGGCTGGCCCCGGGTCAAGATAAGATGGTAGGCCCGCACAACGTCCCTGACATCAGTGAAATCTCTCGCCGCCTTCAAGTTGCCGACCTTGAGCACTGGCTCCCGCAAGCCGGCCTCGATCTCAGCGATCTGGCTGGCGAAAGCCGGTAGTGCGAACCTTGGAGACTGACCAGGGCCAATGTGGTTGAATGGGCGTGCGCGGATGACCGGCAAGCCGTAGCTGGCATGGTACTGGAACCCCATGACATCTTGGGCAACCTTGCTGACGCTGTAGGGATTTTCTGGATGCAGCGGGTGATCTTCAGTCAGGGGCAATTCCTCAATCCGCGCCCGCCCGTATTCATCGCCGCTGCCCACTACAAGAGTGCGTGGCTTGATACCCAGAGCAACACACCCTTCAAGCAGGTTGAGTTGGCCGAAAATATTGTTCTCCAGGGTCTGCCACGGGTCCTTGAAAGAGGTGGGGACATGAGACTGGGCAGCAAGATGGACGATGAAATCCGGGGTATACTTCTCCAGCACTCCCCAAGTCGCCTCACGGTCTAGCAGGTTCAGATGAACCAAAGATTCACGTGTGGGATCAAGCAAGGGGGAGGATTTATCGGGGAAAGTCGTCCCCACGACATCCCACCCGGAGTTGGAAAGCAGTGCCCGGCGAAGATGGGTCCCGACAAATCCCGTGGCTCCTGTGATCAAAACGCGCATACAGTCCCCGAATCCTGAAATGAGAGCGGTTGAATAACACTATTATAGCCGATCTGCACCCACTGTCAGGGTCATACCCCACGACACAGCAATGGCCGTTGGGGCAAAGCCCTCCAAGCTTTCTTGATCCCTCTCAGGGACACCAGATCACGCGCGTAACGCCCCCTTCATTGGTCAAGGCGCTCACCTCCCCATCGTTCAATGAGAGCAACATCAAGTCACCGTTTGAGATAAACGCCAGGGATTCGCCGTCGGGGCTCCAGTGCCACTCTGGCAACTCGAGGCCCAGGTCGGAGCCAGAACCATAGACCAATCGCTGATTTGAGCCATCACGATCCATCAAGAACAGGTGATAGCGGCTGGTAGCACTTTGATAGGGGATAACCGCGCGCCCAAAGAGAAGGACATCGCCGTGTGGGGAGAAACGGGGCGCTGCCCACATGCCCACCTCCAGCGCCAATGTGGCGCTATAGACTCCGTCGCGATCAATCAGACGAAGGTGGAAGACCGGACTTCCCTCAGGGTTCCCACTACCGTTGCTCGCATGAACAACGGTAGCCAGGAATTTCCCTGCTGGATCCCAGTCCAGATCGGGATTCCAGGCCCAACTACTGTAGGTGCGCACCGCCGGAAACCGGAGAAGGGAGAGCTGGGTTTTGCTCTTCAGGTCGATGACGCCAATGCCGTCTGGCCGGCTGTAGGCGAGGGTTTCGCCGTCCGGTGACCAGGCGTAACGCGTTCCCCACCAGCCATACCCCCCGCCCGCCTGTGGTGCCAGGATGCGCCGCCGAGAGACCAACAGGCCCTTTTGCGTGATCCGCGCTGTCCAGAGATCGTTGTGACCACGCCAGCCTGGCGCCTCTGACGTCACCTCAGCAGTAGTCCAGGCAATTTGAGATCCGCCTGGTGCCCAGTCAGCCCACAGGATGTCATCAACGCCGAGGGGTAGGGGATTGGGGGCGGCCTCCGTCGTCCGTATTAGCCACAGTTCGTTGAGCCGTGTTGTCTCCGTCGCCGTACGAGTGAAAAGCAACCAACCGCCATCCGGGGACAGAGCGAACACTCGCCCATCCAGATCACCCAACTGGGTAAGGCGCTGGCGCTGGAAAGAATTTCCGCGCATGACCCAGGCATCCTGGTTGGCCAGATAGGCCAACGTACCTGAGATAGGAACATTGTGAAGTTGAACCTGGCTACCAAGCAAAACCACTTCATCCCTGGGCGATTGCGTAATGGACTCTGAAACGAGGACCCGCGCTACTTCCTCTCCGTCTTCAACGGTGACGCGATAGCGGCGTTCCAAGACACCCTCTTGCCCTGACTGAAGTAGCTGTGTTTGCCCCAGAGGGATACGCGTATCGTGTACTACTTGGCGTTCAAAGGGAAGAGTCTCAGTTATCACCTTAATAGACTCTATCACACGAACTACAGTGACGGTCATGCCATCCTGCAATAAGGCGGTCTCCGGGGGGGAGACTCTGTCCAGAGGACCCAGGACGATGTCTCTCTCATTCAGGAACTCTCGCACTGTAGCCGCCCGGGTTGTCACGACACGCTGATCCCCATCGACTACCAAAGTGATGCGCAGATCTGTTGTGGCAACAGGCATCGGGGTACAAGAGGCAAGCAGCAGCAGTCCCCATGCCCCCAGGACCAGGATCCCTATCACCACTGTTCTCGGTCTGAATCGCACCGGATTCCCTCCAGGTTTGCTCACTCTCCTGCAGGCACTGACCAGGCGAAATGATACGCCCCACGCAGCAAATCCTCGACATCGAAAAGCATCGGTGGGCTCAGCACTCCCATACGTAGCGCGTTCCCGTCATGATCCAAAACAAGAAAGACGTTACCGTCAAGAGACCACAGTACCGAGGATGCCTCCTTGGGTAACAGAGCGATCGGTTCGATATGGTGATCCTCGGCAAGGGCATACAGGCCTCCAGGGCGGTGGTCACCCTCTGGCTGCAGAAAGGCGAGAACGAATGCTGGCTGTGTCCGCGAGATCGCTGTGTCTGGTGCCCAGGGGCGCAGAGCCCCAGCGCCTATATTGCACAGGGCCGGGGGTTGCTCGATTGGCACCCATGTATC
>CAYLRT010000014.1:14832-45741 GCA_964385885.1 uncultured Anaerolineales bacterium
CCGTCCGGATCCGAGAGGGCGAGCCGCTTCTCCTCCGGGGCAGCAAGAGAAATGTACCAGAAACCATGTCGGTCCCCTAACACTGCAGCCGTCCCATCGGGGGAGAGCCAAAAACCGCGGCACGGTCGCTCTGGGTTGCCCTCGCAATAAGCCACAGCCCGATGGGGTGCTCTGGGATCGTCAAAGCTCCCCTGCACCAAAGTGGCACTACCCTCTGCACGTGCAGCCGGGCCTCGATCAGGTTGGACCCCCCACGCAAGGTAAAGAACATCGGTGCCCTCAGAGTTTGGCACCACCCAAGTGCCATAGGAGCTCTCAAGCTGCCCCACCGTGGGGATCAACGTTAGGTCACCGACCTCCCTATCGAGAGCATACAACGCTCCCTCTTGAGTCAGCAACAATACCACTCGGCCACCTGATGCCACCCAGAACTTTACGACGTCCCTCAGGATTGCCTCATCGTGCAGAACTTCAGTGGTTGTTCCTCCGGCCTCTGCACAGATCCAAAGCTCACGATCGCGCAAGAAAAGGAGTTCTGCCGGGGCTGGGGGACAGGCTGCCGGCTGCACAGCATTTGGAGGAAGCCACAAGTCGGGTGGGATGGTAGGAGTCGGCGATGGTGTCATCGTTGGTGTAGCCGTCGGCGTCGGCGTAAGAGTCGGAGTTGGCGTAGACGTCGGCACCACCGGGGTTCGGGTCGCCGTTGGGGTAGGAGCCGGCTGCAACGTCTGGCACGCAGACAGCAAGAGCACGACCAACACCAGCCACGTCTGGTGCCAGAACCGCTCGTTTTGTGAAGCTTGCCGGATTCTCATGGGACCCTCGTAGGCTCACCGCAGTTTGCGATCGGTCGGCTTCACCTGTGGAGAGGAACGGGCACTGTCCAGAGCCAAATCCACCAACCAACGCTGGATGGCTTGTTGGGCCTCCTCTCGTGTGGTGACCTCACCAGCCGCCTGGCTCTCGCGCAACATAGCCAGGATTCTCCCCATAGCAGGGCCTTCTCTTATTCCCATAGCCATCAAGTCTCGCCCACTCAGCAAAGGGCGCGGCTCAACTATCTGGTCGCGTGCACAGCACACCGCATCCAGGTACGCATCAGTCCTCCGGCAAACTGCTTCGGTAAGCCCGTTGGCGTGCCCCATGGCGGGTGTCAGGGCCAACGCCAGGATGATCGACCCAACTCCTGCGTCTCCGGCACGCCGGAAGAACCGGTAGATCTCTCGCCGATCGGGTTCAATCCTACCTGAAGACGTCAACGCTGCGGCTAACTTCGGCGCCTCAACTGCGAGTGTCTCAACATAGAGGTGGGCTCGTTTCGAAAAACGTAGAGCATGCAATCGACGGCGAACCAGGTGCCGTTTCGTGGTCTCACGCTCGGCGGCCAGTGCGAACAGCCCCCCCCAGCTAAGAAGATCGCGCCGGCGGACACCGCCCGAGACCAGCGTCATCAGGTCCTCACGAACACAATCCCTGTATGGCGACAACCTGGAGCAGTCAAGAGCAGCCACCGCGCGCTGTGAGTCTGAGTCCATAAAGCTCACAAGATCACCCAGTGTTTGGAGTACTTCAGCGGTCACAGTGAGTTTCGCTGCTTCCGTAACCTCGGGTAGCGCATATCGCAGGACATCGATACCAAGTAGGTGTTCCAGGGAGGATGCCGCAAACTCGGGAGGCAAAGCCCGTAGCAGCTCATCTCGCACCCGCTCCGGTGCAACGTCCTGAACTAGGGGAGCTCCGTCTCGTGCTTTGCGATATGTGGCCTCGTCAACCGTGTAGTCCAACGCCGAGGCCAAACGTGCCAGCCGGACAATCCGGACAGGATCCTCGATGAACGCGCTGGGATGGGTCATGCGCAGGCATCGTTGCCTAAGATCCTCATAACCATGCAAGGGATCGATGAGCTCACCATCCAGAGTCAAGGCCATGGCATTGACTGTAAAGTCACGCTTCTGAAGATCCGATTCGATGTCAACGCCCCGGAGTTCAGCAATGTCAATGGTTACCAGGGTGCCTATGTCAGGGTCGTGTACAACGACTCTACCAGTGCTCCGTTGAGGATCTAGTGGGTAGTAGCTGCCGCCCAGCACGTCAGCAACCAGGCGCGCTAGCGCCAGGCCTTCTCGACGGCAGGCAAAATCCCAATCATGCGGACGACAGTGAACCAACAGGTCTCTCACGGCCCCGCCGACGAGCCAAAGGGAGTGGGAATCTGTAAGTCTTTTCAAGGGCACAACGGGCCATCGGGGTATCATGACGTAGGGCCAGTGAGGAGAGACCCACCATATGGTGCTGTCTTCATGGCAGCCAGCAACCGCTTCCGCATCGTCGTACGTCCGGGCCTTACCAACGACTATCCCCTGCTTGTTGAGTACCACCCACAAGCCCGCGTATTGATCCAGCCGGTGGTCATCACCCAATAAGGAGCCCTTTGTGCCTTGCACCTATGTCTACACGTCCTTATGCGGATATCAGACGTGCGGCGCTCGATGTCTGCGCCGCACCTCATGTGGAAACTACACCCACTGATAGTCGAATCGAGCAAATCCTTCAGTGGAGCCAGCACCTGCTGAGGGTTCTACACGCGTGTCAGATACTCCCCTCGCTCCGTATCCACTCGAATCACGTCACCGACCTCGATGAAGAGGGGAACCTGGACTCTCAATCCCGTCTCACATACCACTGTCTTGCTGGCACCAGTCGCCGTGTCACCGGCCACAGCGCGCTCAGACTCAACCACTTCCAACTCAACGGTGGCTGGGAGCTCAATGGACAACACTTCGTTTTCGAAGAGCGTAAGCGTGATCTCCAGGCCATCTTTCAGAAACCCGGCCCTCTCGCCAATCCGCTCAGCGCTGACACTCAGTTGGTCGTAAGTCTCGCTATCCATGAAATAGTAGAACTGACCGTCGTTGTAGATGTACTGTGCGGTACGTCGTTCCACCGGCGCTTCTTCGAAGCGATGCCCATCCAGGAAGTTTCGAGGAATGATGACGCCCGTCCGCATATTGCGAATTTTGGTACGGATGATTGCATTCCCGCGACCTGGCTTGTAATGCTGGTATTCTAAGACCTCATAGGGCTCCCCATCCAGCAGGAATGTAGTTCCTTTGCGGAGCTCGTTGGCGTTGAGCATAAAACCTCCCTATTCTGTTTTCTCGCAGTAAACCCAACTCACATGTTGATGGTCTATTATAGGGGAGCGTGGCTTGATCGTCAAGCTGCAGGTGGACAAGCTTCCAAAGGCGCGCTTGTTTTTGAAGTACGCTTGCTGAAGATACATTTTTGTTGTATAGTAAATGAAAATATCTGGTACCGGAAAGGAGCACGCCAATGCAGCGCAAACCGCTTGCCTTGATCTTGATCATAGTCTTGGTGGCAGTAGCCGTGTTGAGCAGTGGATGCAGGCGGTCGGCAGCGCCGCCCATCGAGGAATTGCCATCTGAAGAAGAGGTCAATGCCGCTATTCAAGAGGCCCAGGGCAACACAGAGGTGGGTAGTTCTCCTGTGGAGACACCTGAGCCTACTGGTATCGCGCCTCCTGCTACCCCGTCGTCGACCCCAGAACCTACTGCCTTGCCCCCCACGCCCACCGCGACGCTGGTGCCGGTTGTCATTGAGCCCACGACGGCACCGACAGAAGCGCCGCCCGCGGAGCCGACAACCGCGGCACCGCTCCCGGCAGGCACAACGTACGTTGTCCAACCTGGTGACAACTTATTCCGCATAGGCCTGCGATACGGGGTCACCGTAGCCCAGCTTGCTCGTGCGAACAACATCACGAATCCGGCGCTGATCTATGTGGGCCAGGTCTTAACGATCCCCTCGCCAACCAGTGGCACAACAGGGGGAACATCCCCTGGCGGTGGAGCTTGTGCCACGGTGTACGTCGTCAAGCCGGGGGACAATCTGTTCCGTATTGCACTGCGCTACGGGTATAGTCAGTACTACTTGGCCCAGGTCAACGGCATTGCCAACCCCTCCCTTGTTTACGTGGGACAGCAGATATGCATCCCGTGATCGCAATCACGGGATCGTGAGAGCTGTCGTTTTAGGCCGAACTGGGCCTGGATCGCTGCACCAATGAGCTAGTCAGATCAAACGGTTAGGCCTCGCCGACCATGGCTCAGATCAGCAGCATCAGCAACGCTCGTATCCGGCGGGTGCTGGCCCTCATGCGCAGCACCCGCCGTCGCATGCGAGAAGGCTTGATGGTGATCGAAGGAGCGCGCCTCCTCACAGAAGCACTACGAAGCTCAGTCAGACCCATCGAGATCTTCCTGACGCAGGCGTTTATCCAGGCCGACCGCGCTGAGGACGTATTACTCCCGCAACTCAGTGCCGGACTCGATCCCGGGGTCAAGATCTTCTTCGTTACTGAGACAGTCATGCGCAAGATGGCCGGCACAGTGACCCCTCAAGGCGTTATCGCGGTAACCCCCATTCCTAATCTGCTGCCCGATACCCACGTCACACCACTGTGGCTCATCCCAGACCAAATCCGCGATCCTGGGAACCTGGGCACGATTCTCCGCACCGCCTGGGCTGCAGGGATCACAGAGGTCCTAATCCCTGCGGGGAGCGTCGATTACACACAGCCCAAGGTCGTCCGAGCGGCCATGGGAGCCCATTATCATCTGCCCATACGCCAGGTGACGTGGGACCAGATCGATGAGATCATTGGAGGGGACACCCATGTCTTACTTGCCGACGCGCATGGTGAGCAGCCCTACGATGCAGTCGACTGGTCAAAGCGCAGCGCGCTGATCGTGGGAGGAGAGGCAGCAGGTGCTAGCTCGGACGCCAGAGCGCGCGCACACACTCTCTACATCCCAATGGCACCCGGGGTCGACTCTCTCAACGTGGCCATCGCCACAGGCATCCTCCTTTTTGAGGCGACGCGCCAACGACGTCAACATCGAGTCTGACCGCTTCACTTCAGACCTCCCTCCGAATCAGTCGAACCAGTTGCCGATTGACTCTCGGTAGCGCCCTCTGCTTCGTAAGTCTTGTTGAGAATCTCTGCGCGCCCCTTCAGGTAGGTAACAAGTTCTCGCACTGCTGTAAGGGACAGACAACTGAGAAAGCCTGGCAGGAACAGAAAGAGTACCGGCAAGACGATAGACAAAGCAGTCGCGAGGAGGCTTACCAGTAGCAATGTTAAGGTCTGCAGGGGCTGCAGCAGCACCAGAAAGAGGCTATTACGAAGCACCAGACCGAATTTGGGGTCCTCCAGTTCCATAAGAAAGGACTGCGCATAGAAGACTACTCCGGTCCATACCAAACCAAGGAACAGAAAGAACGGGGTCGTCCACACTCCCACTGACTCCGGGAACGGGGAAAGATCAGGATTGACGTAGAAAACAAGATTGCTAAACACAATAACGAAGCCCAAAATCGTCACAGCGAAGAGCAACCAAGCCCGTAGTCCATACTCTTTCACGCCATCCCAGATAAGTGACCAGTTGACGCCTAGGCCTCGCACGGCCCGCTGCCCTACAACATAGATAGCTGTCAACGCAAATGGACCCGGAATTACCAGGAGCCAAGCCACAATGTTGACAACTCCCAGCAGTGCGTAGAAGAAGAGCTCCTCGTAGAACGCCACCGCAGCTCGGGCAATGATCCTCAATGTACGCATAAATCTGTCTCCCCGTGTGTTTTTCGATCTTGCCTCAATCCAATAGACGGCAAATCACGCCCTTGAGATAAAATGACTCCGGAAATGTGAGAGCAACCGGGTGATCGGGTCCCTGAGTCATCCTGCCAATGATCTGGACCTCACGACCAGCGTCAAGCGCAGCTCCGAAGAGGATCTTCTGGAAGAGATCCTCAGTGATAACGCCTGAACACGAAAACGTCAGCAGAAGTCCTCCTGGACGACAGAGATGCAGAGCCAGCATATTGATGTCTTTGTAGCCCCGGGCTGCGCGTTGAATGTCACGACGAGTCGTGGCGAACTTGGGTGGATCTACAACTACAACATCGAAGTGCCGATTCTGAGCACGCAGATCCCGTAAAAGTTGAAAGGCGTTGCCTTCCATGTCCTCAACAGCGGATAGGGAAAGCGCGTTAAGTCCCACGTTGAGGCGGCCCAGCCGAAGTGCATCAGCCGATGCATCTACATTGAGCACGTAGCTGGTACCCGCAGCCAAAGCATACACACTGAACGCTCCCGTGTATGAGAATACATTGAGCACGTCCACAGATTCATGAGTGCGCAATCGAGCCCGGATGAGATCGTACAGACGACTGCGGTTTGGGGCCTGGTCGAGATAAAACCCTGTCTTGTGTCCAGTTACGATGTTGACCCAGAACGCGAAGCCATGCTCACGAATCTGCACCATCTCAGGTGGGTGCCCTCGGACGGGGCCACGCACTCTTTCCAGGCCCTCCCGTTTCCGAACGTCCACATCGCTCCGTTCATACAATGCAGTCACGGAGATCTGCTTAGATACGAGGTCCCATAGAATCTCTGCAAAGAGATCACGCCGGGCAGCTGCTCCTGCTGTGAGACACTGCAGCACCAGAACGTCCCTGTAGCGGTCGACGATTAATCCAGGGATACCATCGGATTCGGCGAAAACCAGCCGACAAGCGTCCGTGTCGGGATCCTTCAGCATCTCCGCCCGCGCCCCAATCGCTCGCTGCATCCGCCGGAACCAGAAGTCCGTAGTGTCTGGACCTGGCGGTTGCGAATCGCCCCATGCGAAGAGACGCACCTGGATCTGAGAGCTTGGGCTGTAGTGCCCCCACGCGAGACAAGGTCCATCGAAAGAACAGACCTGGACCAAATCACCTGGGGCGGGGTTACCTTCGATGCGGGCTATCGCCCCAGAGAAAACCCACGGGTGGCGGCGCTCGATCGAGCGAGAGCGTCCCGATTTGAGAAAGACACGAGGAGCCCTGTCCAACCCCGTCACTCGTCCTGGCCTCGTCCTATCTGACATCCCCGACCATCTGCCGCAGAACGCTCTCTAGCAGCGCTTGCTGCTCCCCATAACAAGCCCAGTCTCCTTGGGCGAGACAGGCTTGGGCCTGCTCGTAGTACCGCCACGCTCTGGCGGCAAGCTCTTCCAACGTCGCACCTTCGTCGCCGCTCTCCTCTCCCGCCACACCACCGGTTGGGATCGTTCCTATTGCCTGCTCCAAGGCAGCCCTCAGAGTCGACGCCATGGTAACCTGATCTGAGTAGGCGACGATGACTCGCTTTAGCTCAGGCAGTTGCCCAGCCTCGGCCTCCAGATAGAGTGGCTCCACGTACAGAAACGTGCCAGCCAATGGAATAACTAATAGATTGCCACGCAAGACGCGCGAGCCGCGTTGGTTCCACAAGGAGAGCTGCTGGGAGATCACAGGGTCCTGGTCCACGCGTCCCTCGATCTGAAGCGGCCCATACACCAACCGATCCTTCGATAACTTGAAGACGCCGAGTTCTCCGTAGACATCTCCATCGCAGCGGGCATAAAGCCACGCGACCATGTTCTGCTTTTGATGCGGGACATAGGGCCGCATCAGGAGGAACTCCAGGCGGTCCGATCCTGGTAGACGCATGGTCACATAGTATGGTTCCATGGTCCGCTGTTCCGTCTCAACAAGTTCTTGAGGAATCCCCCACAAATCCTCCCGATTATAAAAGACTTGGGGATCACGCATGTGATAGGTGGCGTAGAGATAAGATTGATAGAGGAACAACATCTCGGGGTATCGCCAATGAGCTTGGATCTCGTGAGGTATTTCAGAGCTGTCTGTAAACAGGTCTGGGAAGATACGAGCGTAAGTGGCGGCGATCGGATCGTCCTTGTCAATGAGGTACAGTCGGACTTCACCTGTGTAAGCGTCAATCGTCACTTTAACGCTGTTACGTAGATAATTGATGGCTCCATCAACGGGTTGTGCGTAAGGGAAGTTCTCTGTACTCGTGTAAGCGTCCAGGAGCCAGACGATCCTTCCGTTAACCACAGCAGCATAAGGATCCCTATCGTAGAGCAACATCGGCGCCAACGTTTTGACGCGATCCACGACACTACGATGAAACAGGATCCGGCTATCATTCGAGAGGGCAGGAGAGAGCAAAAGTTGCGTGCTCCCAAAGCGCACGGCGAACAGCGCCCGCTTCAACATTCCCCCTAGCGGGACGCCAGCGCCGCCTTCATAACGAGTGTAGGCGTTGGTATCACCTCGGGGATAGTCAAACTCGTCTTCCGCGGCATTGACTACCACATACTGGTCCGTACGCTCGCCAAAGTAGATCTCCGGACGCCGCAGTTCCAAAGCGGGATCCTCACTCACAGGCGGGATATCATGGACAAGTAGCTTCGGCAGGCCTTCCGGCGTGACCCCGTTCACGGAGCTGAGCGCTAAGCCATAGCCGTGAGTGAAGATCAGATGGCGATTGATCCAGGTCTGTGCCTGGGATGCCAGCTCATCCACATCGAGTTCCCGAACCGCAAGGGCCACCTCGGTGAGGCCGTCCTCCAGTGCGTAGCGATCTACGTCCACATCCTCAAAGGCGTAGTAAAGGCGAATCTCCTGTAGCTGACCGAATGTCCGTTTGAGCGGGCGGTAGTCCCACAAACGCACGTTGTTCAAGACGTCCGCATTGTCCGCCAATTGCTCTGGCGTGATCTCGCCAGTGGCCGGATACAGGCTCTCAACAACGCGGTCCAGCTCATAGGCCCTCTGTGTAAAGGTGATGTGGTGTTCGATGTATGGTTTCTCAAGTATGAACTCATTTGGCTCGACCGTGAACTGCTGCACGAAGGCGGGATAGAGAGGAGCGATCAGACTCAGACCAAGCCAGAACAGCCCAATCCCAACCAGCAACCGCGCCTGACGGACAAACAGGTTGACCACGAGGACAAGTGCGGCCAGGAAGAAGAGTCCCGCCTCAACCGTGTATAGCGGTATGCGGGCGTGGAGATCAGTGTACCCCACACCGAAGACCAAACCTCTCTGGGTCACAAGCAGCACGTATCGGGCGAACAGTCGGCCGATTCCGACCAAGATGAGCCAGAAGCTCCCCAACAACGACAAGTGAGCGGTCGCGCCCCTGACGGTCAACTGGCTTAGCAGCGCATAGCGGAGCGCTGCTCCAGCAAGAGAGAGGCCAACCACGAATTCCGCCCAACTCAGCAGCACTCTGTACCAGGGGAGCGTAAACACATAGAAGCTCACATCCAAGCCAAATATCGGGTCTTCGAGACCAAAGGGTTGAGAAAACCTCGCCAGCAGGAAGGTCGTCCAATGGTCTCGGAGGGAAAGGCCTAGCAAGACGCCAACGACCACGGCTGCAATACCGGTCAACAAATGAATCGCACGGGGGGGCCGCGCTCCATCGAGACGGATCTTCCCTCTACCGAAGCGCAAGGTAGGGGACGGCAGCCAATCACTCAAGATGTGTGACCGGGTGAAGATGTGGGGAAGGAAGGTCCAGTTAAGCCACAACATGCCGGCAGCAATCAAAGCCCCTACAGATGCCATGCCGACACTGGCCATCATCCGAGTAGTAAAGACACGCGCCATTCCCATCTCTGCGAACCAGAGATAGTCTGTGTAGAAGTGCGCAAAGGCGGGTGAGAAGATCGCGAGAGTGATCAGCACCAACGCCAGGGCTATGAGCCTGGACACCCTGTCCACGCGCTGTGAAGTCGTGCGCACGGTGATTTCCTCCTTAGGGGAAACTGACTGATGTGAAGTATAAACCAAACTCAGGCAAACGGAAGAAACCCAGGGATCTCCTCACCTCGCGAGCGTGAGATACATAATCGGCATCAGTGTGCCTCGCTAATGGCTGTTGAAACCGTGGAGTTATGGTAAGATGTATTGGTGGCTGAGGTAGTTCGTATGGAATGAATCTATCAACGGATCATCGGTTGAATCGCATAAGATTACAATCCTTGCAGGGGGGCAAGAGATGAGCACGAGCAACTTCGTTGCGACGCATAGTGCCCGCCCGCCGGATTGATGTGATACCGAGACACACTTGATCCTGTTTAGAGATGTGGCGAGGCAGGTTTCAAGTGCAGACGGGGCACCTCTTTCTGACGAGCGGATCTATGGAGCACAAGTGTGCAAGTGGGCGTACCCTAGCACCCATGGATAAGATCAATGACAATGATTCCGCTCGTTTTTGCTGCTACAGCGGTAGATCGCATACACTATTTAAGGATGGGTAGTAAGGATAAGCGATGTTGGACGAAAAGACCCTCAACCTTGATCTGAAGACGACTCTCTCCAAACACCGCCTGGTAGGTCTCTACCAGCTGATGAAAGGGTTCCGTTGGCACTATTTTGGGGCAATGCTCTCCGTTGCCGCTGGCGCTACCATTCGAACGCTCTACTACCGGCTGCTGCAATATGTCGTCGATGACGTGTTTGGCCATTCCAACATGGCCCACCAGCTCCCCATGGCCGCTGCGGGTTTTGTTAGCATAGCGGCTTTGGAGGGACTGTTTGCTTATCTCCGGGGTACATGGGCAGCCAAGACGGCCGAGGGCATCACCCTGCGGCTCCGCAACTATCTATTCGACCACATTCAGCGGCTATCTTTCGGATTCCATGACTACGTCAAGACAGGAGAACTGATCCAACGGTCGACCTCTGACGTGGATGCGCTACGCAGGTTCTATGCAGACCAGGCTCTGGGCATCGGTCGCATCGTCGCTCTGTTTGCCGTTAACTTTGGCACTCTCGTCAACATGAATGCGCATCTGGCACTGATATCTGTTGCGATCATGCCACTTATCGTGGCAGTCTCCTACTACTTTTTTGGACGCGTCTCGAAGGCGTACAAAGCGTATCAGGAACAGGAAGCAAAACTCTCCACCGTCCTTCAGGAGAATCTTTCGGGCGTGCGCGTAGTACGCGCGTTCGCGAGGCAAGAGTACGAGATCGACAAATTCGAGCGGGAGAACCTGGAAAGGTTCCGCCGAGGCCGCCATCTGACGATGATGCATTCGCTGTATTGGCCGGTTTCCGACATCCTGTGTGCCCTACAGCAGATAATGGCCTTGGCAGTGGGCGCCAATATGGCTCTGCGCGGCGAGATCACAGTTGGCACGTACATAGCTGCCACAGGCCTCGTTATGTGGATCATCTGGCCTGTGCGCAATCTGGGCCGGCTCATCGTACAGATTTCAACGGGGCTGGTCTCTTATCAGCGCGTCGTTGACATCCTGCGAGAGCCCCGCGAGGATACGGAAAGCGGTACAGTGCCCCCGGACACTAAGATCAAGGGAGCCGTGACATTCGAGCATGTGAGCTTTGCCTATGAACCACAAAATGTCCTCGGCGGAGACGAGCCGCGTGAAGGAGACACAGCAGGGCGGAGCAGCACTCCAGAGCCTGGGGAGGCCTCTCCGGTTGCGGTTTTGCACGACGTGTCGTTCCACTGCGAGCCAGGTCAGGTCGTGGCTCTGCTGGGATCAACAGGATCAGGCAAGACAAGTATCATCAATCTCCTCCTGCGCTTCTACGATTATCAAGAAGGACGTATCCTCCTTGATGATCGAGAACTCACTGAATATCCACGCGCCTTGCTGCGTCGTAGCATCGGTATCGTGGAGCAGGAACCGTTCCTCTTCAGTAGGAGCATCCGGGAGAATATCGCTTATGGCGTAGATCGAGATGTGAGCCAAGAGGAGATCGAGAATGCGGCTCGTGCGGCAGCTATTCACGATATCATCCTGACCTTCCCCAATGGCTACGACACAATCGTAGGCGAGAAAGGCGTCACTCTCTCGGGCGGACAGCGGCAGAGGGTCGCGATCGCACGAGCGCTGCTGAAAGACCCTGCGATCTTAGTGCTCGATGATGCCACATCGTCTGTGGACACGGAGACGGAGGAGCAGATTCAACTGGCCCTTCAACGCTTGATGAAAGGCCGAACCACTTTCGTCATTGCCCACCGCATTCAGACCGTGATGAGTGCCGACCTGATTCTGGTCCTTGACAAGGGACGGATTGTCCAATCTGGGACACATGAAGAGCTGATTCAGCAAGAAGGGCTTTACCGCACGATTTATGGCATCCAGTCCCGGATTGAGGAAGAGATGCAAGCTGAGATAGGCGAGGTCTGGCCATCCTCTGGGCACCCGTCCACAGCAGCACAGGGCAAGATACACGGGGAGCTCACATCACACACCGAGGACGCTGTAGCTGGAGACAAGGGATCATGACACATACATTCGCGGAAGAGGAATTTACCACTAAGTTCAATGGTCGCGTTGTTCTGCGTATGCTGAAGCTCGCACGTCCATATTGGCATTGGGTCGTGGGCTTTGTGCTGATGATTGCAGCTACATCTGTTCTCGACTCCTATTTCACCCTGTTGAACAAGAGGATCATCGATGAGGCAGTCGTCCCAGGGGACGTTGGCCTGTTACGAAGCCTGCTTATGCAATATGGAGGGCTGGCGATTGTCCAGGCGATTGGCGGCTTCGGCTTTATCTACTTTGCGGGTGTGCTCGGAGAGAAGCTAGCATTCGACTTGCGGAGCAAACTCTTCACCCACCTTCAGGAGCTTTCTTTCTCCTACTTCGATCAAACGCCGGTGGGGTGGATCATGTCCCGGGTAACCTCTGACTCCGGCCGTATCGCGGATCTAGTGACCTGGGGACTGCTGGACGTCACATGGGCTGTTCTCAATATCGGCACCTCCTTCTTTTTCATGTGGACCATTAATCGCCGTCTGAGCCTCATTGTCATGGCGTTGGTTCCGGTGATGGCTGCGGTCGCATTCTGGTTCCGTCTCAAGATCCTCGTGCAATATCGTGATGTGCGAAAACTCAACTCCGAGATCACAGGCGCGTTCAATGAGACCATAAGCGGTGTCAGAGTTGTGAAGGCCAACGTCCGTGAACAACGGAACCTGGCAGAGTTCGCCAAGAAAAGCAAGGCTATGTACTGGGCCGGGTACCGTGCGGCCTGGCTGTCAGCCCTGTTCCTGCCAATTCTTCAGCTTATTGGGTCCTTCGGCACCGCAGCGATTGTCTGGTATGGGGGGCTACGCATCGAGTCAGGTGTGATGACCGTGGGCGGCGTACAGGCATTCCTCAGTTACATGATGTTCATGCTGTGGCCCATCCTGGATCTCGCGCGCGTGTACGCGGAGATGCAGCGCTCCGTCGCGTCGGCTGAACGCGTCTTCTCGTTGATCGATGCAGTGCCTGACATCATGGACCGCAGCGATGCTATCCAACCAGGTAAGTTGAAAGGTGAAATCTCCTTCGAGGACGTGACGTTCGAGTACGAAGAAGGCCAGAAGGTTCTGGAGCATTTCACCCTGCACGTGAAGCCTGGCGAGCACATTGCGCTTGTGGGGCCGACCGGAGGAGGGAAGACGACCATTGTCAACCTGATCTGCAGATTCTATGAACCGACAAGCGGAGTCATCCGAATTGACGGACGCGACTACAGAGACTATACCCAGCGTGGCCTTCAGTCGAGAATTGGGATGGTCTTACAGACCCCACATCTCTTCTCAGGCACTGTGCGGGAGAACATCCGCTATGGGAGGCTCGACGCCACAGATGAGGAGGTCGAGGCGGCTGCCAAAGTCGCCAATGCTCATGAGTTCATCATGGGGCTTGAACACGGGTATGATGAAGAAGTGGGAGAGGGCGGCAACCTTCTCTCTGTTGGTCAGAAGCAGCTCATCAGCATCGCGCGCGCGGTACTCGCGGACCCGGATATCTTGATTCTCGATGAAGCTACAAGCTCTGTGGATACCGTAACGGAGGCCCGTATTCAGCAGGGGATGGACGCCATCATGCAAGGGCGTACCAGCTTTGTGATCGCACACAGGCTCTCCACAATCCGACGGGCAGATCGCATCTTGGTGATCAAGAATGGACGGATCGTTGAGGCAGGGGACCACAAGGCTCTGATTCGCGCGCGAGGCCATTACTATGATCTGTATACTCGGCAGTTCCGTCGGGAGCGTCAGAGAGCCTACGGCCTTGCTGAGGCCCTCGCCGTATCTGGCAATGTGAAGTAGCAGGGTGCCCGATCAAGCTGGCACCCTGCTAATGAGAGGGGGGCGGTGTGCCGATCAACTTGGGGATCCAAGGCGTGAGGGTAGGGGTTGGCGTTTGACAGACGACAGCTTGCATCACCAACGATTCAAATGTGCTAGATAGGCCCTGGGTCTTTCTCAGCAGTCGGCGGAAAATGGTCTCCGCCTCCGCGCAACGGCCTAGCCCTAGATACGCACGACCAAGAGCAGCATTGAGATCCGCTATAGGGTCGGCGCTGACTAGGGCCAGGCTCTGGTCACCCTGTGCCACGCGAAGGGCAGCTGATTCCAACGCCGTGGCGGCCTCCATGCAGCTCCCGTATGCCAGATAAGCCCTGCCCAGGGTGTACCACAGAAGCGCCGGTGCTGTCGGCTCTTCTGCCAGGTATGGCACCAATACATCAATTGTGCCCATCGCGTCATCTAGGGCCAACAGAGCCTCAGCGCGATAATAGATCGACAACTTGTGGTCAGGCTCAGACACAGCGAGTTCCTCGGCGAGCTTTGCCAGAGCTGCCGGTTCTTGAGCACCGAGAGCCGCTTGCCAGCGGTCAGCAAAGGTTAACGAAGCCAGTGAGGGCTCCAAAGCCTCGGCAACCGCGAGAGCTTGCAGTGCCAGGTCAGCTTGACCAGCACGCCGAAGGATGACGCCAGCCAGCGCCCACATCTCGGCATCTTGAGGCGTGAGGCCGATCGCGCGCCATATGCGTTCCTCCGCCTTCCCAAAGTCCCCCTCCTGCAAAGCCAGCCGCGCTCCCAGTGCCATAGCTGCCGCATCCGATGCCAACGTCTCATCGGCGTAGGCCTGCCAGAGTCTCTCGGCCTCCTCGACGTCGCCGCGCAACAACGCCTGATGCAACGGTATCAGGTCCAAGGGCTCTGAAGTCCCTACCACTGAAGCACGTGTGGGCATAGGTGCCCATGTGGGAGAGGGCAGGCTCCTGGGGAGAACAGGCATCTCATCCGCTGGATGAGCCGGCGTCAGCCAATACGAAAGCACGATCAAGAGAACGGCCGTCAGGGCAAGAAAGACAGCAACCAGCGGTTGGAGGGGGCAGTGACCAGTGGACCGTGAACCTGTCTCATGTACCGATCGGTCATCCGCCATGACACCCTCTCTGACGGGATTTCAGCCATGCGCGACGATACTTAAGGCCTTCGTAATACCCCATCATCCCACTGAGCAACAGCCCCCACAGGCCATCTTTCCATCCACCCAGGCTGATCAGTCGCCAGTAGAGGTGGCGAAACGCCTGCGTGACAGGTGTGTACCAGTGTGGCTCTATCCCCGTGGTCAGCAACACCTGGACATCGTAGTTGAGATATCGACGCTGCTTCTCGACAAACTGACCTATCGTATCGTAGTTGTAATGGATCAGATGAGAGGTAAGGTACCCGTCTTTCCCTTCTAGTACAACCACCTCGTGCACTGCTCGATTGGGGTCGTAGTGCGCAAACCCGCGCCTAAGCAACCGGAGCTGATAGTCAGGATACCAACCGGTTGCCCGCATCCGGTGGCCAAAGATGTGGTTGTACCTGGGGATCCACCATCCATTTTCAGGCCGCTCTGCAACGACATGCTGGACTTCGGCGGCGAGTTCGGGTGTGGCCCGCTCATCTGCGTCTACGAAGAGGATCCATTCGGCCTCCACAACACGAAGCGCATGATTGCGCTGCTGAGCGTAATTCTCCCAGGGATGCTGAATGACCTCAGCCCCCAGGCTTCGCGCCCTTTGCACCGTGTCATCAGTGCTATAGCTGTCCAGGACAACCACGCGATCACACCAGGCCAGGCTCTCGAGACAGGCGCTGATGTGGCGCGACTCGTTCAGAGTCAAGACCACAGCCGCAAGTCTGTCCATCATGCCCCTACCGCCACGCCTCAAGAATGCGTCGATAGGCGTCTGCCCAGGTTGGGGAAGGGGCGTGGCGCATCCGCGAGCGAAACGTAAGCAACACCGCAGCCCTCGCCAAGAGATAGGTCACACGGCCGCGATGGGCGCGATAGAGACGGGCACGACTCTCCCAAAGGAAGGCTGTCGTCTGTGGACGTGCCTGTTGACTGCTGGCCCCGCCAACGTGCGTAACCGCCACATGGGGCAAGAGCCACCGTTCCCAGCCAGCGGACGCCATCCGCCACGCCCAATCAATTTCCTCGCAGTACATGAAATACCCCTCGTCAAGGGGACCAACCTCGACCAAGGTCTGGTCACGCACCATCATGGCAGCCCCCAACGGGTGGTCAACAGGGAAGGGAGTGCCTCGGTCAAACAGATCAGATGCGTACCGTCCATTCAGTCTGGTATGATAGAAACGAGGGGGTAGCAAGCCAAGTGCAAACAGAAGTTGGAAGAGGCCTGGGAAGCGGAAAGCACACTCTTGACGTGAGCCATCCAGATTCAGCAAGTTGGGGGCCACCAAACCCGCCCTAGCGTGTGTGTCGAGGAAGTGGAGAAGCGTTACCGCCGTGCCAGGATATACAATCGTATCCGGGTTTAGCAGCCAATGAGCACGGCCCTGCCCTTGCAGATGCGCCAACGCCAGGTTATTGGCGCGTACATAGCCAACATTCTCTGGCAGCGCCTCCACGTGGACCCAGGGATGGCGCGATCGAACCATATCGACTGAACCATCACTCGAACCATTGTCCACCACCCACACACGCGCCTGTAGGCCATCTCGCTCAAGTGCCTCGTGAAGGCTACACAAACACCGATCGAGTAACTCTGAAACGTTCCAGGACACCACAATGACCGTGAGGTCAGACACAGCTGCTCCTTGGGATGGCGTGACCAGCATCAGGGTTCCCAAATGGTGACGAAGTTCGGGTCAACCCGGTTGTTGACCGATGCGATTTCTACGTCCTCATGAATGAGTCCCATCCAATAATACAGAGGATTGCGCACTGGCACCTCGACGATCTGGACACATCCTGTCACGAGCGATCGCGCCCGCGGCGGCAGGTACCAGTATCCATCAATCAGAACCAGATTATCGTTCGGTCGCCCAATACCCCAGCGAAACGGATAGTTGCGGAGGCTCGTGTCGAAGTCCATACCCACACGAAAAACACCAGACTCCTCGGACCAGCCGAGCGTATTGAAGTTTTGATCGCTCCGATAGGTCGTCCCGGGCCACGGCCCGGTTGTGCGTATGTACGTCTCGCTATCGTTCTCTACGGTCAGCGTAAAACACAGGGTGTCCGATAGCACCAACGATGTCGCCGAATATTCAACTTCCCCGTTGACGATATATGCCCTGGGCATGCCAGCGTTGACCAGTTCCAACGTCGTACTTGTCACCACCCGCTGCCCTACAGCATCTCGTGCATCAGCATATACGGCGTAGACTCCATCAGGTGGTGGTTCGGAGCCTGCGTCGATGCCGCCGTCGTAGTCGAAGGTGTGCCAGCCCTTTTCGTTGGGCCGTGTCAGGCGCTCATCTTCGGCAATGGGATGCTCCACGCCATCTCTTCCCAATAGATAGACCCGCAGTTCCTCCACATCTTTCTCGAGCACGAGGTTAATCGTCACCCGGTCATCGATACCATCCTGATTGGGAGAAAAACGTTTGGGATAGACAGAGAAACCCCGGATACCCGGCAGTGTCGTATCGGCTTCTCTGACGGTGAGCGTGCCCGTGACCACCGCTACACGGCCGTCCGTAGCATGAGCCGTCAGTTCCCACGTATACACCCCATCGGGGAGTACCCGCTTCACAATCTGGTAACCTGGATCTGGCTCGTCTTCATACAGGAAGCCCTCAACAACTCCCCCAAAGTACACGGTGTACGGTCTTTCCCGCACACTCAGGCGGGTGGGGGGGCGGAAGCTATAGCGTACCCCCTGCCCATCAAGCAGTGAAAAGCTCACGTCCGCATTGGCGTTCAGGTAGAACTCTACCCGAGCGACGTCAGTCTCGCCATCAGCATTGGGGGTTATCGTACTAGGTGTGACAGACACTTGGCCAAGAAGCTCTTTCGGCTGGCAGGCAATCAAGAGCGCAATGAGTAGTACGCCGCCTAACAGGCCCGTTATCCCTCGCATCAGCTTGGCGAATCCCACTGACCTCGTTCTGTCCATCCCCAAATCCTTACATGACATACTTAGCAAGCCAGCATCCAGAATGGCAGTGTACCAGACATGGACTGACTGACAACACAGCTTGTGCCATCGACCACTCGCCACTGCCGGGGAGATTCCATCATTGCCCCTCATCACTCACAGATCACGTTGGTAGGACGCCACGGGCCTGGGAGCCGGCGTGTTGAGTTCAACACGGCATAGGCACCGTGCAGCAAGCTCGGCAAATGCGAGACATTACGCGGTTTGCCCATCGCAGTGAGTGAGCTAGAATGTGTGCGTTCTTAAGGAGGAGAGCTGTGCCTGTCGATTCCCGTGTGGGTCACCGCGGGGTCGCCTTGTTGCTTCTGCTCGTGTTGCTGATGGCCATAGCCCAGCCGATGCATGCACAGGAGATGCAGCCCGACCCTGTCGTGACGTTGATGTCCGCTATGTCACCAGAGGCTAAAGTCGGCCAACTGGTGTTGGTTTCGTTTCCTGGCACTGACGTCAACGCCACGTCACCGATTGCGGCACTAATACGGGAATACCAGATTGGCGGGGTCCTGTTGCGGCCCTCGAATGGCAACTTCGGCGGTGCTGGTCTCACACCTGCGGAGGTTGTCTCGATGACCAATCAGCTTCAGGAGTTAGCGTGGGAGAGTGCACAGGCAGAGCCCGGAGCGGATGAATCCGTGCTCCCCGTGCAGGCACCCTATGTACCTTTGTTCGTTGCTGTGGAGGCCGAGGATCACGGTGTTATGCCCATGGCGTGGATCTCCGGTACCTCGCCGCTGCCGTCTCCAATGGCCATTGGTGCAACGTGGGACAGCCACCTCGCACTTGCCAGTGGCACGCTTGTCGGGCGTGAGATAGCCGCGCTGGGCCTCAATCTCTATCTTGGACCTGACCTCGACGTTCTGTACACCCCACGGCCTGGAGATCCTGCTGACCTGGGAACCCGTGTCTTCGGCGGAGACCCCTTCTGGGTAGGTGAACTTGGGAGAGCCTATATTGAGGGACTGCATGCAGGCAGTGATGGCCGACTCCTGGTGGTGCCGCGCCATCTGCCTGGGCTGGGCAGCGCAGATCGACCACTCGAAGAGGAAGTCCCCACAGTTCAGAAACCCCTCGAACAACTGAAGCAGATCGAGCTAGCTCCCTTTTTCGCGGCTTCTCGCCAGCCCCCTGGGGCCCCGGCAGGGGCAGACGGTTTTCTCGTCACTCACATTCGGTATCGAGGATTCCAGGGCAACAACATCCGGCGCACGACGCGACCTATCAGCCTGGATGCATCCGCGCTGCAGGTTGTCCTTGCTCTGCCCGAGATCGCTGACTGGCGTGCAGGAGGCGGCATGCTCGTTGCAGACAATCTGGGTATGCCCTCGGTACAGAGGTTCTATGATCCACGTGGTCTCAACTTCAATGCCCGCCGAGTTGTACAAGATGCGTTGAGCGCAGGTAATGACCTCCTGATCTTGGACCGGTTCGGATCCCCAGACAATTGGGATGTCCATTTTGCCAATGTACGAGACACACTCAAGTTCCTGGCATCGCGCTATAAAGATGAGCCGGCATTCCAGGCTCTGGTGGACGACGCCGTATACCGTGTTCTCAGCTCGAAGCTACGGCTGTACCCAGAACCCCACATCGAGTCGATCCGCCGTGACCCGGCGAGCGTAACCAGCGCCTTGGGAGACGGAGGGAACGTCAGCGCCCAAGTGGCCTTGAACGCCGTGACGCGCATATTCCCATTGACTGATGATCTGCTGCCCCCTCCGCCTGGAGAGGGGGATAGGATTGTGATTTTCGCACAGGAGACTCCGCAAGAGGTCGTGAGTGGCGTAGCCTCGCCCCCTTCTTTGAAAGCAGACGAGATCGAGAAGACGATTCTACGCTTCTACGGTCCAGATGCGACCGGCGTTATCCGCTTTGATGCATTGCAGACTTTCACCTTCGATCAGCTCCTCCAGTTCTTACAGGCGCCTCCAGAGTCATTGATCACCTCAACCCCATCGGTGGGATCGGAGGAGGAGGAAACTGTGGCGCCTCCAATCAGTGCGCGCATTGCACAGGCGCTGCAGAACGCGGATTGGGTCATTTTCGCCAGCCAGTATCTGGATTCTGTGGACCCCGCCAGTGGAGCGTTAAAGGAGTTCCTGGCCACCGAAGCCAACGTGCTCAGTGCGCGGCTGGTTGTCCTGGCTTTTGGGCCACCTTATGAACTGGACAGCACCGAGATCAGTAAGCTCTCAAGTTACTATGGTCTCTATTCCGTTGGCCCAGCGTTCGTGGAAGCTGGCGTCCGCGCGCTTTTTCAGGACATCCCGACACCGGGTGATCCCCCTGTTGACATCCCCGGTCTCAATTACCGGCTGACCGAACAGACCATGCCTGATCCGGCACAGCTTCTCGGATTATCCGTCTTGGATGAAGCAGGGCAACCAGTGACAGACACTGCTCGATCCAGTATTACATTAGGAGCGGTGATCGGCCTGCGCACAGGCGTGATTTACGATCGCAATGGCCATCCTGTACCCGACGGAACCCCAGTGCAGTTCATCCTCTCCTACCCAAAGGAGGATGTACAACAGAAGATAACCGCCGAGACCGTGGACGGCATTGCGGAGACCACGGTGACGCTGGATCACGTCGGGCAACTGAACATCACAGTGCAATCAGAACCCGCTGTCTCATCAGTCCGGCTGGAGTTCTTGATCCGCGATGACAGTGTTACTATCACAGAGGTGGAGCCAACTTTGACTCCCACAATCCCTCCCACGTCCACACCGGAGCCGACAGCGACACCAACGCCAACACCACAAGCGCCGCTGGTGAAGATAGAGTACCAGCCTGACCCCTTACATCTGCCCCGGCCGCGCCGCGAGAAACTGATGGCATGGGCATCAGTGGGCCTTTTCTTCACATTGGCGCTGGGATTTCTGTGGGCCCGTGAGCAAGCCGTGCCAGCGGATATCGCCGTGACTACCGGGCTGTGCGGTGCTATCGGTGGGGTGATAGGCTATATCACGATCGTGACTGTCAGCCGATGGTGGCTACCAGCCGCATACTACGGTGTGGCAGGCCGTGAAATCGTCGCGCTGTTCGTAACTATGGCGTGCGGAGGTATTGTTGTTGCCGTCGCTGTGTGGACTCTCACCAATGAGCGCATTTTTCCCCCAAGGGAGCCCCCGGAAAAGGCGTATCCACCAGGCGGGCGGCTCATGCAGGCAATGCCTAGGCCCCCAGAGACAAACGCCGACAGCGGGCAACATGACGGGGGGACTAAGTAGGTGTGCTGAGCGCCACGCATCAGGGGGTCATAAGCCAGGCAACAACCAGGAGCACAGCCAGAGTAAGCAAGAGCGGCGCATTACGTGCCCACGTCGCCTGCCATTCATTCTCCGTGAAAACCAAAGGGGCCAAACCGGTGGGCAACGCCGCGCGTTCCAACATGGCTGCGAAAGCAGTCACATCGGGTGGACGATCATCAGGGTGCAAAGACAACCCCAATAGAATGGTCTCCTCCACATGCGGGGAGATATGGGGGTTGATCTTCCGGGGAGAGACCAAAGACGCAGGTCGCAGGAACCGCTCTCGCGCCGTTGCAGGCGGCCTACCAGTCAGCAAGTGGTACAACGTCGCCGCCAGCGCGTAGACATCAGTGCGAATATCAGTGTGGACATCGTCGCCGCCATACTGCTCTAGTGGGGTGTAAGCTGCTGTCCCCTGTCCCTGGACCACAGTGATGGTGCGGGATTCATCATTGGTGAGAAGCTTCACCAACCCGAAATCCACCAGCTTGATGAGGCCTGATGGCGTGAGTTTGATGTTCGACGGTTTGATATCCCTATGCAGGATCGGTGGGTCCTGAGAATGCAAGTAGATCAACGCACTACATAACTGTTGCGCCCAGTCCAACACCAGCGACTCCTCCAAGAACCGGTCCTTGACACGGGCCTGCTCCACGATCTCTCGCAGGCTATGACCTGGGACATAGTCCATCACCAGATACTCACGACCGCCCTGGGTAAAGTAATCGGAGACCTTCGGAAGATTGGGATGGTCCAACCGCGCAAGCACTGAAGCCTCTCGCCGGAACTGCTCCTGGATCTGCCTCAGGGTCTCATCGTCCAGCGAGGGATCAGGTGCAATCTCCTTGATAGCGCAAACACGACCCGTAAGCAGCGTATCCTCTGCCCGATACACCGCACCCATGCCGCCCTGCCCTATCGGGCCGGCGACGACATATCGGTCTTTAAGCCTGGTGTGAGGCTGAAGCAATTTGGTCATCAGATTTGATCATACCGCCGGCCTGGTATAATGTCAAGGGATCCAAGGAGAGAAGTCGATATGGCAAACAACGGCGCAACCCCTGTCCTGATTGTGTTTCAGGGAGCAATGGCGGGTAACCGATGGACGTTGGACCGTGACGTGATCACCCTGGGTCGGGCAGCAGATTGTGATATCGTCCTGCCGGAACGTCAGATCTCCCGCTATCATGCCCAGTTGGAACGAGATGCCACGGGTGGGTTTGTCATCCGTGATCTCGGCAGTAAGAATGGGACCTTTGTCAACGGAGAAGCCATAGGGAACCAGCCATATCGCCTGCGCGACGGGGATGAGATCGACCTTGCCGGTATCCTTCATCTGGGGTTCGTGGCTGGAGAGGCAACGTTGCCGCTGGGTCAGATGGATCATGCCCCCGGGCGATTGCAGATCAATCCACAGACCCGAGAAGTCTATCTGGGGAGGAAAGTTCTGGATCCCCCGTTGTCGCCCGCTCAGTTCACGCTGTTGCACCTTTTGGTAACGGCGGAGGGACGCGTTGTTACCAGGGATGAGATCATCACAACGGTGTGGCCCGACGCTGCAGGCGGTGTGACAGACCAAGCGGTCGATGCCCTCATCTATCGATTGAGAGAACGTCTGGCAGAGTTAGACCCCGATACGGCTTATATTGTCACCGTGCGCGGGCACGGTTTCCGGTTCGCCCCCCACTCAGGCAGTTGAGCAACCGGCATAGTGAAACCCATATGCACGGGGATCGTACGAGGCTCCTTCGCTCCGTGACCCTTCTGTTGGTTCTCAGCATCGGCCTCCTGGCAGCCTGGCCGTTTCTGGAGAACCCAGGTCTGCCACGGGGCACGGATGCGGAACTCCACGTGTTCCGGGCCGCCGAGCTTGGCTACAGCCTGATAGCAGGGAACCCCTATCCCCGATGGGCCCCTGACTTTTACCATGGCTATGGCTATCCAATCTTCAATTACTATGCGCCGCTCACCTACCACCTGGCGACATGGTTGACCCTGGGGCATCCTGCTCAAAGCGCTACCGGCGTGAAGCTATGTTTCATCCTGGCCCACATCTTAGGCGCGGGAGGGTCCTTCCTGTTGGGGAAGAGATTTGGCAAGGTGGGTGGGGGGCTTCTCAGTGCCCTTGCTTTTGCCGTGGCTCCATACAACCTGATGGTCAACCCCCATATCCGTGGTGACCTGGCCGAGACGTTCGCAGTGGCCTTGCTGCCGTTGACCATGTGGAGCTGGGAGTTGGTGTGGCGTGAAGGTGGCAAGCGGCCTGTCTTTCTGGCGGTTGCCACCAGCGGCGGTGTGTTGCTGAGTCACAACTTGACGGGATTGACAGCCCTGGCAATGGTGGGGACACTGTCACTCTGGCGACTTCTCGTAGAGCACCGAGGTGAGAACCTGAATTGGGCTGTAGCAGCCGCGATAGTCCTGGTATTGCTTACCGCGTTTTTCTGGCTCCCATTTCTTGCCGAACGCCAGGCGATCAAGCTAGATGTCGCTGGCGAAGGACACTATGACTTCCGCAACCACTTCGTCGCTCTGGCCGAACTGCTTTCGCCCATGCGGCGCATTGATGTGCGAGCGGCAGGAATGCTGCAGCCAATGTCCGTCGGCCCACAGATCATTGGAGCAAGCCTTGTTGGGTTGATCAGCATCATCATCCATCAGCGCTTGCGCAACACGGCGTACTATGCCCTTGCGGCAACAGCTATGCTCCTCATGATCACATCGGCGAGCCGCCCCATCTGGGAAGCTGTCCCCTTCCTGGCATACTTCCAGTTCCCCTGGCGCTTCTTGGGCCCCTTGGCTGCACTCTGCGTGCCATTAGTTGCCTCACTGGCTGAGCTGCTGGACAGCGTGCGATCGCGATATGGGCCAGCTTTGCTGTATGCCATGGTCGCCTGCGTGTTGCTTATCCCATCTGCCCCAGGTCTCGTGCCTCCAGCATGGGAATCCGGATTTGGGTCAATCACCCCCCAGACAATTGTGTCGGCCGAGCTGGGTGGTCGCTGGCGTGGCACAACCTCGACGAACGACTTTGTACCGGCCACTGTGGAGATGATCCCGGGGCCGCAACCTTCCGTCTTAGCGTCCTACGAATCGCCACCTGTGGATCGCGTCAACCGTGCTACTGTACCTGCGTCCGCCCAGGTGAGCGTCGTCGCCGACAAGCCATGGGTCAATCGGTTTCATATCGCGTCACCCGAGCCCTTCCTGCTGCGATTGTTCTTGTTCTATTTCCCAGGATGGCAGGCGTGGATTGACGGCCAGCCTGCGCCCATCGACATCGCTCATCCAGAGGGATTCGTGACCGTCCCTGTTCCAGCCGGCGAGCATGAGGTAACCGTGAAATTCGGCTCCACGGTGGCACGTCGAGTGGGGTGGGGCCTATCTGGCCTTGGTCTCCTGGCTCTGGCAGGAGTCATGATGCGAGGATGGCGCGTCCAGCACACTCGGAGCACGCAGACCAGCTCTGAGTTCGCCGGCGACCTGCGACGTCTCCGAACCCCATTGGGGGCTCTTGCCGTCGTGTTGATGGGCGCGTTGCTAATGCGCGTGTTGATCCTGGGTCGCGTAGATTGGCTTCGCTATGCCTCGCCGTCTGATCGCCCGGGCTACGCTCACCATCTCCAATACGCGAATTTCGGGGGCGGGATCGTCCTCACAGGGTTTGATGTCCGGGCGCCTATCGCTCGTCCCGGTGACACGATCGAGGTGACGCTTTATTGGGAAGCACTGCGCCCTGTGACGGCGACCTACCAGTCTTTCGTACATCTCATATATCCGGAAGGTCACATCTGGAGCCAGTCTGATCACCTTAACCCTGGTGGCTTCCCCACTAACTTGTGGCCTCCAGGGCGGTACGTGGGAGACAAACACCGACTGACGATCCCAGAGGGCACTCCACCGGGCACTTATCTGTTGTCAGTGGGTCTCTACTCACTGGAGAGTGGGTGGCGTTTGCCGGTCCGTGAAGCCTCGTGCGGACAGCGTGCAGACCATACAATTCTGTGCCGGCCTATATCTATCAAGACAGGAGAATGATCCATGACGCGTCATCGCAAACCCCGTCGGCCCACAGGTTACCGGCGAAAGAGCAGGCGTAGAGATGACCGCTGGCTTAAGTGGGGACTGATAGCCAGCGGGATCGTCCTGCTAGGGCTTCTAAGTTGGTTCGCCCTGCGCCCGCTTTTAATCCCCAGATCATCCGATCAAGGATACCGCACTTATGAGGAGTTCGAGGGTATCCGCGGAGTCTCCTTCGATGGAGGTATCACCGAGTACAAGTATCCAGATCCGGCGAGCCTGGGCGCCGGACACAAGTGGCTGCCCTCGCTTGGATCCGAGGATGCTCCTGTGGTATTGATGACCTTCAGTGACTTTTTCTGCGGTCACTGCCGAGCATTCAACTTGGAGTCCCTGCCCGACCTGCTGAAGCGCTACGTCGCCGGTGGCGATGTGAGATATGTAGGACACTTCTTCGGCTTTCCCCAGACCATCCAGGCTGGCTATGTGCATGCAGCCGCGTGCGCCGCTGAACAGGGTCGCTATTTTGCCTTTGAGCACGCCATGTATCAATCCATAGAGCTCGGCTCGAGCGACATACGGCGTGCAGCAGAGATCGCTGGGATCGACATCGAGGCCTTTCAGACATGTCAGGAGAGCCAACGCTACGCTGCGGCGGTTGAAGAGATGGTCCTGGTGGACAACCGCGACGTCCAGGGGACCCCCACGTTCTTTGTCAATGACACTCAGATCGTGGGCAATCGACCAGATCAGATCGTGGCCGCTATCGAGGCCATCCTCAAAGAAGCACCTTAGCCCACAGGGAATATGTCAGCGAGAAGGCAAACCCAGGGTTGAGAGATGCGTGGTCACAAATGACCCCAGGGCAGATACGAGTCTCTACCCTGGGGGACTCTTGTGCGACAGGGTTACAGTACAGACAGAAGGAAACCGTTACCGTCCCAGCGTGCGGCGGTAGATCTCCTCCAAGTCGTCATCATCATCGCGAGCGCGACGACGACGGCTTCGGTCACCTCGGGCCGGACGTCGACGCTCCATCTGCGCCTGAGCCTGCGCCTGCATGAACGCGATCTCCATGGGGGAGAGAGAGGGTTCCTCTTCCTCTTCGCTCACGGCCGCCACGTCCGCTTGGTCTTCGGTGTGCAGCGCCAGATCGATCTGTCGACGACGTCGGTCCACGCTCCGTACCTCGACCTCAATCGTCTGCCCGATCCGCACCACTTCCTCTGGCCGACGAACATATGCGCCCATCTGCCGTACGTGCAACAGTCCCGGCCTCTCAGCGCCAATGTCCACGAAGGCCCCGTAGGGCTCCAGCCGCACGACTTTGCCCTCGAACACACGCCCAGTCTCCAACTCTCGCCATTCCACCTTCGGGGGCTTCACCATGGTGAGTGCGATACGGCCAGTCTCCGGGTCGACACTTTGGACCCAGACCGACACTTTGTCGCCGACCTTGACCACATCGCTCACTTTACGCACACGGCGGGGGGCCATGCGAGAGATATGGATCAGGCCATCTCGCCCCACACCGATATCGACAAATGCACCGTAGAGCTCTGTCCTCGTGACAGTACCCTCAAGCTGCATCTTCGGCTGGAGCTCCTCTATGGAGGTGGGCTGCTGCAGTGTCTGCTCCGACATTCGATTCTCGACTCCTTCATGCATGTGACTCTGGAAAACTCCCATTCAACGGTGGAATATTATAGCCCAGCCCGGACTTGTGTCAAACCAGTTCGCGGTCTACCGGCGTACTGATGTGACTGATTACCGCCTGCGGTCGCGATACTCCTTGAGTTCGCGTTGGATGCGTCGGGTAGCCTCACGTCTGGCAATCGCCTCGCGCTTGTCATACTGTCGTTTGCCTTTGACCAAGGCGATCTCCACCTTGGCATAGGGCCCCTTCAGATACATGCGCAGGGGCACAACCGTGTACCCAGGCAATTGAACCTGTTGCTCGAGACGCGTAATCTCACGACGGTGCAACAGGAGCTTTCGTGGGCGCCTGGGGTCATGGGTCCAATGGCCAGCTTGCTCGTACACCGCGATATGCACATTCACGAGCCATGCCTCATGGTTGCGAAAGATCACATACCCCTCCGACAGGCTCACCGCGCCGGCACGCACCGACTTGATCTCTGTGCCAGTCAGGACAATCCCAGCTTCATAGGTGTCGAGGATCTGGTACTCGAAGCGCGCCTTGCGGTTGGTCGCTACGACCTTGATGCCGCCGTCACCGGACTTATTCATGTTGCAGGAGCACCTCGATAGCACGATCCAGTTGGGGGTCCTCGCCGACAGGCGTGTCCGTGGGGTAGGGGACCTCAACGTCGGGGGTCAGTCCCTTGCCATGAAGCGGCTGCTCGTTTGGCGTGAACCAGCGAGCGATGGTAATGCGAAGTTGTGACCCATCGGGTAGCTCATTGGGCAGTTGGACCGATCCCTTACCCAACGTCTTCGTGCCTACCAGCAATCCACGCTGGCGATCCTGGATCGCTCCGGCCACGATCTCCGATGCACTGGCACTGCCCCCGTTCACAAGCACGACGAGGGGGATCTCCTCACCGATATCGCCGCTCTCCGACCTGAACTGTTTCACTGTACCGGAGCTGTCACGCTGGGTCACCACCAATCCCTCATCCAAGAACAGATCAGCGACCTCAATGGCCTGCCCCAACCAGCCACCGGGGTTGTCACGCAGGTCGAACACCAGCCCCACAGGATCTTCGGCCAGCAGTTCCTCCAGGGCATCTTCCACTCTGGCCGCCGCATTGGCGTCAAACTCCGTCAGTCTGACGTAGGCGACGCCCTCGTCCAGCATTCGGTACTCCACAACCGGGACCTCAATGCGTGCGCGGACCACCGTTATGTGAAGCGGTTCGGCCTCCCCTGACCGGATGATCTCCAACTCCGCCTTCGTTCCCGCGGGGCCCCGGATGTAGCTGATAGCCTCGTACAGGCCCAATCCTACAATCGACTGATCGCCTACGGCCACAATGATGTCGCCAGGCTGCACCCCGGCTTGCTCAGCAGGCTGACCCGGAATCAGGCTCGTGATCTCCAGATATCCATCCTCGCGCATACGCACCATGGCGCCAATACCTTCAAACTCACCACTGGCATCCTCATTTAGGATAGCAGCAATGCGTGGCTCGATGAACGAGGTATATGGATCCCCCAACGCCAGGAGCATCCCGCGTATGGCGCCATAGGTCAACTCTTTCCCCTCGGGTAGCTCGCCATAGTACTGCTGATCGAGCAGTTGCAGCACCAACCGCAACAGGTCATAGTCAAATGCAGCCTCTGCCTCTCCCTCTCCCGCGCCGCCTGTCTCAGGAGTTGCGGGAACCGTGGGCATTGATGTCTGCCCAGGAGTCGAGGTCGCAGGGATGCCCGGCTCCTCGGTGGCCACTGCGGTAGGAACGGCTTTCGGCGCGGTGGCGCGCCCCACCATCACACCACCTGCAAACGCCCCGGCTACCGAGCCCACCAAGAGCGCCAACACACCCACAATAAGCAGCGCTTTCCTCATAGTCCTCTCTCCACACGTTGAATTGCCGCGGGGCTAGCTCCGGGGAACAGTCCACAGATCATGCGCATTCGTCCGAACATGCCCCATCACCGATGTCACACCACGTTGTTTCCCATGCCCGCGGCCGACCCGCATGCAACGAGGAAACGACGATCCATAGTATCACAAACAGCGTCCAGCACAACAGCAATTCTCGGGCAGGCGGGCACACAGACAGAGACAGGTCTGTCAATCGCGACTTGACAAATCTGCTCTCACAGTCTTACATTGGGCACACTCCATGATTTGTCATGGCATGACCACGCCATGAGTGGCCAATGCCGTTGGACGTGCTTCGACGTGCAAGGAGGCGATGCGACAGTGGGGGAGACATTGCGCGCTGGACTGATTGGCTGCGGCAGCCTGGGACGGGTGCACACGGAGGTCCTGCAGGAGCTGGACGGGATGGATATGGTCGCCTTCTGCGACGTGGATCTGGAACGGGCGCGAGCGTTCCAAGCCCAATATGGCGGCCAGCGAGCGACTGACGACCCAGACGACCTCTTTCGGGATGAGACGCTGGACGCCGTCTACATCTGCACCTGGCATGACACGCACGCTGAGCTGTGCATCCGGGCCGCCGAGGCCGGCAAACATATCATGGTCGAAAAGCCCCTGGCCCTGACCGTGGACGAGTGTCGTGCGGTGGGCGAGGCCGTCGCGCGCAGTGGCGTCAAGCTGATGACAGCTTTCAAAATGCGCTACTTCGATATGGTCCTCAAGGCCAAGGCACTGATTCCGCATCCGCTGCTGGTGACGATGCAGATGATGGACAACCCCTGGGATCCGAGCGGGTGGGCCAGTGACCCGCACAAGGGGGGTGGCAATGTACTGAGCCAGGGCTGCCACTCATGCGATATCCTGCGCTTTGTCGCCGATAGTGACCCGGTGGAGGTATACGCTGTGGGCGACAACTATTACACGCCCACCGGCGTCATCGACAACCTGACGGCGACCTTTCGCTTTGCCAATGGGACAGCCGGCAGTTGGGTGCAGGGCGATGCCAACTGTCCGCCCCTGACCAGCAAATTCTTCATGCAGATCTTCGCACAGGGCGAATCCATCACCCTCAGCGACCGCCTCTGCACGCTGACCTACCACAAGTACGGGCAGGAGCCGCAGGTCTTCCGAGGCGCGGAGACCGGCTTTGTGGAGGAGAACCGGGCCTTTGTGGACAGCCTGCTCAACGATACGCCGCCGGCCATCGACCACGTTGACGGCTTGATGGCCACCCTCATGGTCCTGCAGGCCTTCAACAGCATCCGCAGCGGTCAGCCGGAGCCGATTGCCGCCATCGCACAGGCATACGCAACATAACAGGAGGAAGCGTTATGACATTCAGATTGGGGTTGGTGGGCTTGTGCACATCACATCCCGGCGCCTGGGTGCCAATTATCCGCACACTGACGGAGGAAGGCCTGGTAGATGTCACGGTCGTCGCCGCCTGGGACTCGGGCGAGACACGCCCGCCGGGATACGCACGGGAGTTCTGCGAGCAGTTCGACATCCCCAATCCCCTGGAAAACCTTGAGGACATGCTGGATCTGGTGGACGGTGTCATCGTCCATACCACCAACTGGGATCGGCACATCGAGCAGGCGCGCCCCTTTGTCGAGGCGGAGAAATCGGTGTTGGTTGACAAGCCGCTGGTCGGCAACCTGCGTGACGCCAACCAACTGCTCGACTGGGCCCAGATGGGGAAGCGGGTGACGGGAGGATCGAGCTTACGGTTCTCGGCGGCAGTGGCCGCATTCCTGGCCCAGCCGCTCGCGGGGCGCGGTGAGATTCATACTGCTTACGCCGCCACGGGCGTGGATGACTTCAACTACGGTATCCATGCCTACGCCCTTATCTCCGGCCTGATGGGGCCTGGCCTCATCTCGGCCCAGTACCTGGGGTTCAGCGGGCAGAAGAACATCAGGCTGA
>CAYLRT010000015.1:0-24766 GCA_964385885.1 uncultured Anaerolineales bacterium
TCGCCGCAGTCCAAAACCGCGCGTCCTAGCAGATGCGTGGGAGTTGGGCGCCGGTGAGCATACGCAGCACCCGGTGGGCACCCAGCGGCGTCTGCAGCACCACGCGGCCAGGGTGTGCGGCCGTCACGTGACCGATGAGGCTCGCGTCCTGCCCCAGCGGATGCGCTCGCAACAGCGCCAGGGCCTCATCGGCATGGTCAGCGTCTACCGCCACTACCACCTTGCCCTCATTGGCCGCGTAGAGCGGGTCCAATCCCAGGAACTCGCAGGCGGCGCGCACCTGCTCCCGCACCGGGATGGCAGCCTCCTCCAGCGCGATGCCGTGGCCGCTGGCCTCGGCCCACTCGTTGAGCACCGTCGCCAGGCCGCCGCGTGTGGCGTCGCGCATCCAGTGGATGTGCACGCCCAGCGCGTTCAGCAGGGGGGCAATAAGGCCATTGAGCGGCGCGGTGTCGCTAACCAGGTCGGAGGCGAACGTCAGCCCCTCGCGCTGAGTCATCACGGCCAGGCCGTGGTCGCCCACCGTGCCGTTGATCAGCAGCGCATCGCCCGGCCGCAGGTGATGGGGGCCCAGGTCGATGCCGGGCGGGACCACACCGATGCCGGCGGTGTTGATGAAAAGACCATCGGCGGCCCCACGACCCACAACCTTGGTGTCGCCGGTCACGATCTGTACGCCGGCGCGACGGGCCGTGTCGGCCATGGAGCGCACCACGCGCTGCAGCGTCTCCAGCGGCAGCCCCTCCTCCAGGATGAAGCCCGCCGAGAGATAGAGCGGCCGTGCCCCTGCCACGCTGAGGTCGTTGACGGTGCCGCACACCGCCAGCTCCCCGATGTCGCCACCCGGGAAGAAGAGCGGCTGCACCACGTAGGAGTCGGTGGTGAAGGCCAGCCGCCCCGGGGGCAACGACTCAAAGACCGCGGCGTCGTTCAGGGCGGCCAGCCAGGGGTTATCGAAGTGCGCCGCAAAGACCTGGCGGATCAACTCGTGGCTGCGGCGTCCGCCGCTGCCGTGGGCCAGCAGAATTCGATCGTTCATCGTGGCTACCTCGTGAGAGTCAGGTTTTGGCGCAAGGGCCTAACCGCTGTACATATAGTAGGCCGCACAGGCGCCCTCGGCGCTCACCATGCAGGGCCCCACTGGCGTATCGGGTGTGCAGACCCTGCCGAAGAGCGGACATTGGGGCGGTTCGACGGTCCCACGCAGCACCTCGCCACAGCGACAGCCGGGTGGCTCGGGGGCGGGCGTCAGGCTGAGGTCGAAGCGTCGGGCCGCGTCGCGGTGCGCCAGGTGCTCGCTCAGGCCCAGTCCGCTGGCTGGGATGGTGCCGAAGCCGCGCCAGACGGCGGGCACCACGGTGAAGGCCTCTGCCAGCATGCGACGTGCCACCGGGTTTCCCTGCGGCCGCACGCTGCGGCGATAGGTGTTGAGGACGTCGGGCCTGTGCTGGACCACCGCCTCCACCAATGCAGCAATGGCCGCCAGCAGGTCCAGGGCCTCGAAACCGGAGACGGCGCAGGGAATGCCATAGTCGTCGGGCAGGAAGCGCCATGCCTCGCTGCCGATGACGGCACTGACGTGCCCAGGGCCAATGATACCGTCCAGTCGCACCTCTCCGGCGTCCAGAATGGCACGCATGGCAGGAGGTGTCAGTTTATGGAGGCTGAGGACGCTGAAGTTCGCCACCTCACGCCGCTCGGCCTCCAGGATGGCCGCGGCGACGCCCGGTGCCGTGGTCTCAAAGCCCACGCCCAGGAAGACGACCTGACGATTGGGGTGCCGGGCCGCCAGCATCACCGCATCCAGCGGTGAGTAGACGATGCGCACATCGGCGCCCCGCGCACGCGCCTCCTGCAGGGTGCCCTGACTGCCGGGCACCCGCACCATGTCGCCGAAGGTCGTCAGGATGACATCGGGCACCTGGGCCAACCGCAGGGCGGCATCCAACTCCTCGGCCGCTGTGACGCAGACGGGACAACCGGGGCCGGAGCGCATCTCCACATCGCCGGCCAGCATCTGCCGCAGCCCGAAGCGGAAGATGGCGTGGGTATGGCCCCCGCAGAACTCCATCAGGCGCACAGGGCGCGCCTCTGGATGGCGCTCCAGCGTGCGGTGGATCTGAGCCACAAGCCGCTGTGCCAGGGCTGGATCGCGGTATTCGTCAATGAACTTCATGCCGCCGGGTCCTTTTCCTGCCCGCCATGGGGCGGCAGTTCTCCACGTTCGAGGGTCTCCTGGATGGCAGCCAGCTCCGCGAAGGCAGCCAGGGAGGCCTCTGCCTCCTCCGGGTCCAGCACGGCGATGGCGTAACCCGTGTGCACCAGCACGTAGTCGCCTGCCCGGGCCTCGGGCGTCATGATCAGGCTGATCTGGCGGCTGACGCCGCCTAACTCGACGGTGGCCATCCCGTCGTCATCAATGGCTTTGATCTGGGTCGGTATGGCAAGGCACATAATCTCTCCTCGTTCCTCACACGGTATTCGGTCACCTGGTGATCGCCCAGGCGGCCAGCGCCGCCTGTCCCAATGAGACCCCGCCGTCGTTGGGCGGGACCTGGTGATGCCACAACACCCGAAAGCCCTGCTCCTGAAGCTGCGGGAGCGTCAGGGCCAGCAGCAGCCGGTTCTGGAACACCCCGCCGCTGAGGGCCACAGTATCCAGGCCTGTCTCCCGGCGCAGGTGCGCGGCGGTGGCAACGATCATGGCAGCGACAGTGGCATGGAAGCGGGTGGCGATGCGCGACGCGGGGACCCCGTCGGCCAGGTCATCCAGCAGGGCCGCGAAGAGCGGCGCCAGCCGCACCTGATAGGGTGCCTGGGCGGTGTCCAGGGCAAAGGGGTAGGGGGCATGATCCCTATCTTCGACCGCCATGGCGCGCTGCTCCAGCTCGATGGCGGCCTGGGCCTCGTAGGTCGTCTCGCGGCATACACCCAGGAGGGCACTCACGGCGTCGAAGAGCCGCCCCATGGAGGAGGTGCGGGCTGTGTTGAGCCCACGGTCCACCATGATGCGCAGGCGCATCACGTCGCCCGGGCAGAGCTCGCCCAGGGGCAGGGCTTCGTCGAACCCCAGGGCGTGCAGGTAGGCCACCATAGTGCGCCAGGGATGGCGAATGGCGGCATCCCCGCCGGGCAGCGGCAGATACTCCAGGTGTGCCATCCGCCGCATCCCACGGTAGTCCCCCACGAACCACTCACCGCCCCAGATGTGACCGTCGGTGCCATAGCCCGTCCCGTCGAGGGCCACGCCGATGACCGGGCCCCGATCGGGCGCCCAGCCGTTGTCCACCAGGCAGGCGGCGACGTGGGCCTGATGATGTTGGATGCGGGTGGGGGCTGGCAGGCCGTGCTCGCGGGCGAAGGCCTCGGCCAGCTCGGTGCTCATGTAATCGGGGTGCATGTCGCAGGCCACGCGCTCCGGCGTCAGCCGGAAGAGGTGCAGATAGGTCTTCAGCGCGGCCTGGTAGTGCTCCAGGGTCTCCAGTGTCTCCAGGTCGCCGATGTGCTGGCTGACGAAGGCATGGCGGTCGCGCGTGAGTGTGAAGGTGTTCTTCAGCAGCGGCCCGACGGCGAAGATCTGCGGCGCGGTGAAAGGCAGCGCCACAGGGAAAGGGGCATAGCCTCGGGCACGGCGCACCGGCTGCACCGGCGGTCGGGCCGCCGTCGTCGACGATGGCAGGTCGATCACCTGGACCACCGAATCGTCGTAGCGGGCGTAGATCTCGCGGTTATGCAGCAGAAAGGCATCCGCCAGCCCGCGCAGGCGTTGTAGCGCCTCGTGGTTATCCTTGGCGATGGGCTCCTCGCTCAGGTTGCCGCTGGTCATCACCAGGGGCCGTCCCACATCCCGCAGCAGGATGTGGTGGAGCGGCGTGTAGGGTACCATCACGCCCAGCATGTGGCTGTTGGGCGCCACCTCGGGCGCGATGGGGGTGTCCTCGTGGGCCTGCAGCAGGACGATGGGACACTGCGGCGAGGTGAGCAGGGCCTCGGCCGCAGGCGGAACCCGGCAGAGCCCACGCACGTCGTCCAGCGTGGCGACCATGATGGCGAAGGGCTTGTGTGGTCGCCGCTTGCGGGCCCGCAGCGTGCGTACCGCCTCCCGGTTTGTGGCGTCGCAGGCCAGATGAAAGCCCCCCAGGCCTTTGATGGCCAGGATCTTGCCGGCGCGCAGCAGCGCCGCCGCCCGTTGCATGGCGGCCTCTCGTTCGTGGTCGCCCTCGTCCTCCACCAGCCACACGTGCGGGCCGCACTCTGGGCAGGCGTTGGGCTGGGCGTGAAAGCGGCGATCCGTGGGATCCTCATACTCGGCCTGGCAGCGTGCGCACATGGTGAAGGCGCGCATCGTCGTGTTGGGCCGGTCGTAGGGAATATCCTCGATGATGGTGAAGCGCGGGCCGCAGTTGGTGCAGTTGATGAAGGGATAGCGGTAGCGACGGTCCTGCGGGTCGAAGAGCTCACGCAGGCAGTCCGGGCATGTGGCCACGTCCGGCGAGATAAGCTGGTAGGCTTCGGGCTGTGCCTGTGAGTGGCGGATCTCGAAGCGGGTCTCGCCCTCCACCGGCACCCAGTGCGCTGTCACTGCCTCGATATGCGCCAGCGGCGGCGCCTGCGCCACCAGCGCGGCGCGGAACGCCGCGATCTGGGTCTCCGGCCCCTCGATCTCTATGTCGACGCCGCCCGAGTGGTTCAGCACCCAGCCCCGCAGCCCCAGGCCTGTGGCCAGGTTGTAGACAAAGGGCCGGAAGCCGACGCCCTGCACCACGCCGGTCACCGTCAGATGGCAGCGCCGTTGGGCCTGCCGTGTCGTCGTCGCGGTATCTCGCACGCTCGCTCCTGTCATCGCGGCCTAGGTCGCCAGCCGCTCCTCCACCCAGTTGAGCCAGGTCTCCATCCCCTCGCCCGTCTTGGCGGAGAGCACCAGGACCGGCGCCCTGGCGTTGAGCCCATGCACCAAGCGTTTGAAGGTCTCCACGTCGAAGTCCAGGTAGGGGAGCAGGTCGGCCTTGGTCACGACCACCACATCCACCGCCTCGAAGATGCCAGGGTACTTATAGGGCTTGTCGTGGCCCTCGGGGACGCTGATCAGCCCCACCTTCCAGTCCTGTCCCAGGTCGAAGGAGACAGGGCAGATCAGGTTGCCCACATTCTCGATGAAGATAACATCCAGCTCATCCAGTGGCAACTCATGGAGCGCCTGGTGGACCATCGGGGCGTCGAGGTGGCAGCCGCCCCCGGTGTTGATCTGCACCACTGGCGTGCCGGTGGTGGCGATGGTCTCGGCGTCCACCTGCGACGCCGTATCACCCTCAATGACGCCCAGCCGCACGCGGTCGCCCAGGGCAGCGATCGTCGCCATCAGCAGCGTTGTCTTGCCGGCGCCGGGCGATGACATGATGTTGAAGGCAGTGATGCCATGGGCCGCCAGATGTTCGCGGTTCCCGGCCGCGGCCCGGTCGTTGGCGTTCAGGATCCTCTCCACCACCGGGACGCGCTTCGGGTTCTCGTGGGTGGGTTCCTGGTGGGGTTCGTGCTCGTGATTGTCACATCCGCAGGAGTCACACATACTTTCCTCTCCTCAAGTTTCGATGTCGATACTTTCTACATAGAACTCTTTGCCGGCGATCACCTCGCCGCCCAACGCGTGGCAATTGGGGCAGCGCCAGTCGCGCCCTGCGGGCTGGAACTCGTGGCTGCATACCCGGCAGCGAAAGCGCACTGGGATGCGCTTGAAGTGCAGGGTTGCCCCCTCCGCCACTGTCCCCGGCGATAGTGCATCAAAGTAAAATTGGATGGAGTCATCCACAAAACTGCTGAGATCACCGATGACCACATAGATGTCGGTGACGCGGGCGGCCCCGGCACGCTCGGCGTGTTCCTGTACGATGCGCAGGATGTCCTCCGTGACGGCCAGCTCATGCATGGGGCTGCCCCTCTGTCTCTCTCGGCACCGCGAGCAGCGCCAGGATGCGCTCGGCGGCGGGCTCGACCAGGCGGGCCGTCGCTTCGGAGAGGGTGTCGCCGAAGTCGAAATCGTGTCCCAATACCGAGACCAGCCACGCCTGGGGAGCATGCCCATGGAGCCTCCGGGCCAGCGCCAGGACGGTGGAGGGATGGGTCTGATGGTAGACGAAAGGCGTGCGATGGCGCACCGCCAGAGGTTCGACGTGGATAGGCTCCGGGATGGTCTCACCGACATGGGCATCCACGAAGATCACCCGCGCGTAGTCCTTCAGATCCTCGGCCAGCTCTGGCACCAACTGATGGAGCAGGACGGTATCCACCGGTCGCCCAAGCTCATTGAACCCATCGTCCAACTGCGCCAGCGGCGGCTGCTGCCACCGTGTGCGCAGGGCGTTGATGACGTACCACGCCACGCCATCATCGCGCCGGAAGATGTTGCCGAAGCCGGCGATCAGAGTGCGTGCGTGCGGTTGTCCTGTGTTCGTCAAACGTCGCTCCTTTTTCGGGTCGGTTGAGAGGCACATGACGTCCAGGTCCGCTGTATGTCCGTGCCTTACTGTCCTTGGACTTTATCGCGCTTTGGGCTACGGCCAAGGCCTCCAGGGTACCCTGGAGGCCTTGGAGGTGGTTCTGTCTGTGTCAGAGGCGGTGTATTCAGTCGCGCTGTAGCACATCCAGGACCTTGCCGTCTGGCCCTACCAGCTCGATATGGATAGGCATCTGGCCCATCGCATGGGTGGAACAGGAGAGACAGGGGTCATAGGCCCGGATGGCACCCTCAACGCGGTTGAGCATCCCCTCTTGCAGGTTGTTGCCGTCTACGTAGCGCTTGGCTACCAGGTTCACCGAGTGGTCCATGGCCCAGGCGTTGCCTGCGGTGGCGACGATCAGATTCGCCCTGGCGATCAGGCCTTGCTCATCGGTCCAATAGTGATGGAAAAGCGTGCCGCGCGGCGCCTCCAGCACGCCTATCCCCTCGCCCGTGATCTCGGCGGGCAGGGTGGCTACATCCTCGCCCATGATGTCGGGGTCGTCCATCAGCTCCTGGACGCGCTCCAGGGCGTAGATGATCTCGATCAGACGTGCATAGTGGAAGTAAAGGGTCCCCTCCACAGGCTTACCGCCGTTCAGCGACTTCCAGATCTTCATCTCGCTCTGAGCGATGGGCGTGCTGATATGGCTGGCGGCGTTCAGGCGACCCAGCGGGCCCACGCGGTAGACACCGTCGGGGTAGCCCCGCTTCTTGTAGAAAGGCGCCTTCAGGTAGGTCCAGGGGTTGACATGCTCGCCAATGTAGTCCAGGTAGTGGGTGGGGTCAAACTCCTCCAGCACACTACCCTCTTCATCCACAATGCGCAGCGTGCCATCATAGAGCTCAAGTGCACCATCGTCCTGCACCAGCCCCATATAGGCCGAGGGGAAGACGGCGAACTCGTTCACCATGTCGGCATGCTCCATAACCCAATCTTTGAAGAATGCAATGCCGACCTGGGCGGTCGCCAGTTGTGTCTCCAACTCCTTCAGGATCCAATCGCGGTCCTTGGGCTGCAGTGGCTTGGTCACGCCGCCAGGGATGGCAAAGATGGGGTGGACGCGACGCTCACCCAGCCGCTTGATAACCTCCTGCCCAAAGGCACGCAGTTTCACCGCCTTGATAGCCAGATCGGGATTCGCCTCCACGATGCCACCGACATGGCGGATCTTGGGATCGGCATCCCAACCCAGCACAAAATCGGGTCCGGCAAGCTCGAAGAAGTGCATGCCGTGAGATTGGATGATCTGGCCCATGTGCATCAACTCGCGCAGCTTGTGGGCCGTGGGGGTGGGGGATACGCCCGCGATGGCGTCGCAGACCTTGGCTGAGGCCAGGTGGTGGCTCACAGGGCAGATGCCGCAGATACGCGGCGTAATCTGGGGCATCTCGTAGTAGATGCGCCCCTCGCAGAACTTCTCAAACCCGCGGAACTGCTCCACGTGGAAGAAAGAGCGTTCCACCTGCCCCGCTTCATTCACATAGATCGTGATCTTCGCGTGGCCCTCAATACGGGTCACCGGTGAGATTGTAATTTTCTGTGCGGCCATCACTCTATCCTCCATCCATCCCGTATTTGAGCACTTTGCCCTCCAACTTGGGCATCCGTCCCGCCAACAACTCTGTGAGGACATACCAGATGGCATCGGCCGACGGAGGGCAACCGGGGAGGTAGATGTCCACCGGTACTATCTCGTCCACCGGCATGACCTTCTCCGTGAGCGGCGTGAGATCCTCATGTTGCGGAATCTCCCCATCAACGGTGCTCTCGGTCTCGATGTAGCCGCGACGCAGCACCTCCTCCTTGTCGAAGAAGTTGCGCATGGTGCAGATGCCGCCCGTGACAGCACAATCGCCCATGGCGATGAGGATCTTGCAGCGCGAACGCATCAGGCGGGCCTCCTCGGCCTCCTCTTCGTTACCAATGCCGCCGGTGAGGATCCCGACATCCACCCCCTCCTCGGGTGGATGCTTGAGGTCCGTGATGGGGGTGGAACTGAGCTCTACGTGCTTGAGAAGCTCGACGATCCTCTCATCGATGTCCAGGAAGGACATGTGGCAGCCGGCGCATGACTCCAGCCACTGTGAAGCGACTTTGATTTTATCTCCCATTGCAATACTCCTGCTTTCCGTACGCTCTGGCGTTCCAACTATAGCATCGCCGCCAGGGCTGTGAGGACCTCCGCGTCATCGCGCACGCCTTCGGGCATGGGCATGACCTCATGGAGCGGCTTGGTGCTCCCCTCCAGGTTGGTGACGTGTCCAGTGCGCTCATACCACACGGGCGCCGGTAGGACCACATCGGCCTTCTCCGTCAGTGGCGAGTGGTAGCTGGCGTGCACCACGGTGAAGCCGCCCTCCAGGGCCTGGGCCCATGCAGCCTCTGCCTCCTGCTCGCCGATGAGGAAGTAGCGCGTCGTCGCCCCATTGAGTTGGGCGGGCTTCAGACCTGCCGCCTCGGCGCCCTTCTGGTTGCGTCCTGGGCTGAGGGCCAGGTAGAAGAGTCGATCGCCCAGGGGGCGGAACGCGGCCATGACACGGCCTTTGACGCCCACGCTGTAGATCAGCACGATCTTCTGAGCGTCGGCGGCGGCCTTGGCGACCTGGTCGGCCTCGGCGTAGGAGACCGTCATGTCGGCCCGCTCACTGAGCTTGTTCTCCGATTCCGCGATTACCGCTACTTTGGTCCCCTTGTCGGCAGCGCGGTAGATGAAGTAGCCCACCACACGTTGATACTCCAACGGGTCAGCCCCGGCGACGACGATGAAGTCGGCGTCCAGGATATCCTTAAGCTTCGCCTCGGTGCCGTACCCCAGAGGCGGGGCCACAGGTTCCAGCAGCCCGGCCTCGCCATCCACCTTGGTGAAGAGTTGGGCGAAGGCCGCCAGTGCCTCGTCGGTGGTGGCACAGGTCGCCAGGCCCTGGGACTTGTCGGCCTTCAGATGCTCAGCGACCATACGCAGCGCCTCATCCCAGCCGGTCTCTACCAGCCTGCCATCGCGACGCACCATCGGGGCGGTGATGCGCTTGCGGGTCTCATACAGCGGCTTGAAACGCCCATCGACGCACAGCAATCCGCCGTTGGGCTCGGAGTCCCATACGCCATCCACCCGCAGCAGTCGACTGTACCGTGTGACCACGTCCAGCGTGCAGCCCACGCTGCACTGCATACAGGTAGTCTCCGTGTGCTCCACGTCCTTCTCGCGGCCGCCATAGGCGCTGCGGGCGTCGATCAGCGCGCCGGTGGGACAGACCTGCAGACAGGTGCCGCACTCCACACAGGTTGACTCACCAAACGGCACGCCGAGGTCGGCGATGATCATCGACTCAGATCCCCGGCCCTGCACATCCAGCGTGTGATTGGCGACAATCTCCGAGCAGGCACGCACACAACGCAGGCAGAGGACACAGCGGTTGTGATCCATGATGAAGTACTTCCGTGAAGCGTCCACCGGCAGTTTCTCATAGGGCCGAGGGTAGGTAAAGTGATCCAACCCATACCGATACGCCAGGTCCTGGAGCTCGCAGCTACCGCTCATCTGACAGAACATGCAGTAGTGGTTGCGCTCGGAGAAGAGCAACTCCAACACGAACTTCCGCACCTCGACTGCCGAGGGGGTCTCGGTCTCGATCTCCATACCCTCGGCCACCGGGGTGGTGCAGGAGGTCTGCAGACCGCGCATGCCCTTTACCTCGACCAGGCACATGCGACAAGCCCCCCAATTCGAAAGAGCCGGATGATGACACAGAACAGGGATGTCTACTCCAGCAGCCTTTGCCGCCTCCAGGATGGTCTGGCCGTCCTGCGCAACGACCGGCTTCCCATTGATCTTGATGTGCACCTCACTCATAAGTGCCTTGCCTCCTTCAGAAATCTGCACGCTTCATCTCATACGCAGTGTAACGGTCTTAATCTCGCACCCGGGCCTCGAACTCCTCCCGGAAGTACTTCAGGCCAGTCAGGATGGGAACCGGCGCGGCCTGCCCCAGTCCACAGAAGGATGCTTTCTGCACATACCCCGCAATCTCCTCCAGCCTCTCCAGATCGGCACGACGAGCCATCCCACGTCGGAGGCGATCCAGGGCCTCCAGCATCTGCATGTTACCCACGCGACACGGTGTGCACTTGCCGCAGGACTCGGCCTTGAAGAAACGAATCAGGACATAGGCCAGATCCACGATGTCCGTACCCTCAGCGCAGATGAGAAGGGCCCCGCTGCCCAGACCAGCGCCGCGCTCGCGCATGGAGGCGAAATCGAGGGGCACGTCCAGGAAATCGGCGGGGATGATGGAGCCCGAGGAGCCGCCGGTCTGAGCGGCTTTGAACGCTTTGCCGTCCTTCATCCCGCCGCCGTAGATGTCGATGATCTCGCGTAGGGTGGTGCCCATGGGGGCCTCCACCAGACCGGTCACGTTCACATCACCCAGCATGGTGTAGACTTTGGTGCCCGGACAGCGCGCGGTGCCGATACCTCGGAACCAGTCCGCGCCGTTGAGCACGATGGGGGCAATGTTCGCCAGGGTCTCCACATTGTTTACCACCGTAGGCTTGCCACGGAACCCACGCACGGTCGGGTAAGGCGGACGAATGCGCGGGACGCCCCTCTTTCCCTCCAGGCTCTCCAGCAACGCCGTCTCCTCGCCACAGACATAAGCGCCGGCACCCGCGTGCACGTGAACATGGAAGGAGAAATCGGTACCCATGATGCTATCGCCCAGCAGGTTCATCGCCTCGGCCTGTTCGATGGCATGGTTGAGGATGTCACGGGCCATGGCGTACTCACCGCGGATGTAGATCCACCCCTCGTGGGCGCCCACGGCATATCCAGCAAGTGCCATACCCTCAAGCACAGCGTGGGGATCACCTTCAACGATCAATCGGTCCTTAAAGGTCCCTGGCTCCGACTCATCGGCGTTGCACACGATATAGCGGGTTGGGTCCGGCTGCTGGGCCACGAAGGACCACTTAAGGCCGGTGGGGAAGCCCGCACCACCCCGCCCCTGGAGCCCCGAATCTTTCACAGCCTGCAACACCTCATCCGGTGTCATCTCGGTCAATGCTTTACCCAGGGCGAAATAGCCGTCCTCGGCAATGTAATCCTCAATGCTATAGGGATCAATGGAACCAGCACGGCGCAGGACGATGCGTTTCTGCCCCAGCAGCGGCGTTCCCTCCGGCCCCGGCGTCTCCACAGCGGAGGCAAGGACCTCAGCAGGCGCCCGCAGATGCTCCACCACGCGCCCTTTGAAGAGGTGCTCCTCAACAATGAGCGCGGCGTCTTTGGGGGACACCGGACCATAGACTACCTCGTCTGGGTAAACAATCACGGCCGGGAGTACATCGGTACGATTGACCCGGCCAGTAAAGCCAACCTGCACCTCGTCCTCCAGGCCATAGAAGGAGAGTTCTGCCTCGATTGCCAGCTTAGTCTCCTCAGCGCCTCGGGATAGGCTGAGCGGATCCCCGGAAACAAGTACGCTTGCGCGGATCATGCCTCACCTCCTTGTGATGCGGCTGCAGTCTCCGCTCTGTCGGCCTCGCGGTACCGCTCAATGATGTCATGGACTTTCTCCGGCGTCAGGTTGCCGTAGATATCAGTGTCCACCATCATCACCGGACCCACCGCACAGGCCCCGATGCAGCTCGTGGTCAGCAATGACCACTGGCCATCGGGCGTGGTTTCGCCAAAGGGGATCCCGAGCTCGCGCTCCAGAGCATCCCATACTTCTTTGCCGCCCACAACATGACACGGGGCATCCTCACAGAAGCGAATCACGTGGCGTCCCAGCGGCTTCAGACTAATGAGGCTATAAAAGCTCGCGACGCTGTAGACTTTGCTGAGTGGAAGCCTCAAGCGTCGCGCCACTCTCTCAAGCTGAGCCCGCGTGAGATACTGCCCGCTGGCAGCATTGATCTCGCGCAGGATCTCAACCAGTGCCTCCTGGTCGGCCTGATACTGGTCAATGACCTGATCTACTTTGACTAACTCCTCGTCCATGTTTACCCCTTTCCTCCGAATACCGGTGGCTTGCGGCCATTCCGTACTTAGGACTTCCTCTCCACCCCGGTCATCGTCTGGCTCTCCGGTGTTCCAACAGCAGGCCAGACCCGGCAGCGTCTCTCAGGTCACTCCACGCTAACCGCCTTCACCGGACAGACCTGGGCACAAATGCCACACCTGACGCAGATCTCCGGATCAATAGTATGAGGTTGTTTGGGTGCGCCAGTGATTGCGTTGACCGGGCAGTTGCGCGCACAACGTGTGCAGCCAATACAGAGGTTGGGATCAATCCTGTACTCAATCAGGCCACGGCACACTTTGGCCGGGCACTTCTTATCGTAGATGTGCGCTTCGTACTCCTCACGGAAGAACCGGATGGTGCTGAGGACCGGGTTGGGTGCTCCCTGCCCCAGGCCACACAAAGACCCCATCTTGACGTATTTGCCCAACGTCTCGAGCCGCTCGATATCACCGGGTTTGCCCTGGCCAGCGCAGATCCGCTCCAGGATCTCCAACATCTGGCGCGTCCCCACACGACAGGGCACACACTTGCCGCACGACTCTTCCTGGGCGAACTCCATGAAGAAGCGGGCGATGTCCACCATACAGGTATCCTCGTCCATCACTACGAAGCCGCCGGAGCCCATGATGGAGCCCACGGAAGCCAGTGACTCGTAGTCCACTGGCAAATCCAGATACTGCTCCGGGATGCAGCCCCCCATCGGGCCTCCGGTCTGAACCGCCTTGAAAGCTTTATCGTTGAGGATACCGCCGCCGACATCGTACACAATCTCGCGCACGGTGATGCCCAGAGGCACCTCGATCAGGCCGGTCCGTTTGACCTTGCCGGCGATGGCGAAGGTCTTAGTCCCCTTGCTCTTCTCGGTGCCCATGGAGGCGAACCATTCGCCACCCTTGAGCAGGATCTGGGGGACGTTAGCATAGGTCTCGACGTTGTTGATGTTGGTGGGCTTACCCCACAACCCCGACGTCGCCGGGAAGGGAGGACGCGTGCGAGGCTGTCCGCGCTTACCCTCGATGGACTGCATGAGGGCCGTCTCCTCACCACATACGAAGGCGCCCGCACCCATGCGGACCTCCAGATCAAAGCTAAAGCCGGTACCGAAAATGTTTTCGCCCAGCAACCCATACTCGCGGGCCTGCTGAATGGCAACACGCAAGGTACGGATTGCAATAGGATACTCGGCTCGCACGTAAAAGTAGCCCTGCTGCGCTCCAATGGCATAGGCTGCAATGGCCATGCCTTCGATCACAGCGTGAGGGTCACCCTCGAGCACACGACGATTCATGAACGCACCAGGATCGCCTTCATCCCCGTTACAGACCACATATTTCACATCCCCAGGGGCACGGCGGGCGAACTGCCATTTGAGCCAGGTGGGGAAGCCCGCACCGCCGCGGCCACGAAGCCCTGACTTCTTGATCTCCTCGATGACCTCCTCCGGCGTCATCTCTGTCAGCACCTTACCCAGGGCGACGTAGCCGTCCTCTGCAATGTAGTCCTCGATGTCCTCCGGGTTGATCTTTCCCACATTGCGCAGGACGACGCGCACCTCCTTCGTCGAGGGCTCGGGCAAGCGCTCAACCTTGCGCGCCTGGAACATCAGGCGTGTCACCGGTCGCCCCTTGTAGAGGTGCTCCTCGGCGATGAGACGTGCGTCATCGGGCGTCAGCTTGACGTAATGCACCCCTTCGGGATAGACAACCATCTCCACGCCCCGGGGCGCGACGGTCACGTCACTGGCTTCCAACACCTCAATCTCCTGCGCGAGACCCAGCGCGTTGAGGCGGTCGACCAGAGCAACCCTGACAGCCTCCGTCGGCTCAGGCTCTCCGCTGATGATGACATGAGCACGATAGGGCATCATACCTCCTAATAGGTAAGGGCTTGGCAGGCCGATTACTGTTTGATCTGCCACTCCGTAACCGGCTCGCCGCCCAAAACGTGTTTCTCGATCAATACAGGCACCCGCTCCGGTTGAATCGGACCGTAGGTGACCATCTCCTGATCGCCAACCTGCACCTGGACGATAGGCTCATACTCGCAGAGCCCAAGACAACCCGTCTGCGTCACTGTGACGTCGGCGATCCCTCGCTGCTCCAACTCCTTGAGAATGGCACTCATGGTATCACGTGCGCCAGCGGCGATCCCACAGGTACCCATGGCGACGATGATACGAGCCTTCGCGCCCTGACTCGCCATCTGGCGCCGCAACAGCGCGCGTTCTTTGATCTTCCTGAGTTCTTCCAAGCTCTTCATGATCCCTGTCCTCCTGCCTCGAGTGTTAAGAACCGTTTGTTCCCATCCCATTCAGGATGTCACGGCCTCGCTTCCCAGGGCCTGTAGCCCCTCATACAGCGTCTCACGGATAAACGCCAATACCTCCGGATCAGAAAGCGGCACTTCGGGTCCCAACACCTCGCGTATCTGATGGGCGTCAAAGGTGAAAGACCGCTCTCCTACCACATGGGTGTAGATGAGATCTAGGTTCGGGTTGCCAACGATCAGACACAACAACGTGCCAACCAAATCCCCCAGGAGCGGACGGTCGATGTGACTGAGGCGAAAGGACACGGTGACACACGTCCCCCGTCCTGGCTTCGACGTGATCTCGAAGCTGCCGTCGCACATCTCGGCCGTCTGCTTGAGAAAGGGAATGCCCAGCCCGACCTTGCGTGTGGTCCGGGTAGTAACCCAGGGATCGGTGATCTGGGCCAGCATCTCCGGCGGGATCCCCCGCCCGTTGTCCCGGACCGTTATCCCAAGTCGATCCGTCTGCGGGTCCTCTCGAATGTCAAGGTACAGTTCAGTAGCGCCAGCCGCCACACTGTTCTCGGCGATGTCCAGAATGTGTTGAGAAAGATCACGGAAAACCGTCATTCGTAGTCGCGCAGAATCTTGCCCACGTTCTGGGGCTGGACACGCCCGATGATATCATCGTCGATCATCACCACGGGTGCCTGCGAACATGCCCCCACGCAGCGGCAGACCTCCAACGTGAAGCGCCTGTCCTCAGTGGTTTCGCCCACCCCAACCCCTAGCACTTGCTGGAATTTCTCCAGCAGCGTAGGACCGCCCCGCACGTAGCAGGCCGTGCCCAGACAGATGCTGATCTTATGCCGTCCCACAGGACTCATGCGGAAGAAAGAGTAGAACGTGAGCACCCCGTAGATATGGCTGAGGGGGACGCCCAACTCACGGGCGAGGTAACGCTGCATCGCTGGCGAGACATATCCCAACTTCTCTTGGGTCAGCGTGAGCACGACCATCGTGGCACCTGGTTTGCCCTTGTTCTCCGCCAGAATCTGATCAAGAACAGCTTTCTCCTCGGGGGAGACATCAAGAACCGCGCTGGGAGCTTGTTCAGTCGCTACACTCACTGGTTCACCTCACACAAAAAGCGGGCCTGCATGAACTGCTTCGGCCACAGCCTTTGATATTCAATATCTGGAATTTGAAATGCTACAACAACATGGACCCACGATCATGAGCTGGATTGCTGTCAATGTTGAAATTCAGTCCATAGAATTTGTCGCATTATAACCGATTCAGCCGTCCCGCACAGTGACGCATGTCACCCCTGGACCACTGAACCTAGCAGCATCAAAGGCCCTTTATAAATGAAGACCCGTAGATGTCAACCACGCGCGGTGCTTTCCACCTAGGGGGAAGATGTAAGGCGGGTACGCCTCCCAGACTCCTCCACAACCCCACCGTCCCCAACAGCGTGTGCTGTGGGACAAGAGACACGAGGACTCTCAAGCTTCCCCTGCCACCTCCTCACCCTGAGCCTCCTCCAAAGCCCGCCGCAGCTTGGCCATCTGGAGGGCGTTTGTGATGTCGCCGCGAGTGCGCTCCAACACCCCACGCAACTGATCGACCCGCCGCCGTAGCCCCTTCGTGATTCCATCAGGATAGCCAAACGACATCAAAACATCATAGACAGCGTCCATGGCCGCCAGCAGTCGTTCGGCTTCCGCGAACTTCTCCCGACGAAGCAGGTCCAGGCAGGCTCGACGCAGTTCGCTGGCCGCCTCGCAAACGCCATTGAGACAGGTACTCAGTGGCATGTGGACCGCGTCGAGTGCTGGCAGCGCCGCCTGCCCAATCAAAGCCAGGGTCACTTGTGCTTCGAACAGCTCCTTCAACGCGTCCTGCGTGTAGCCAGCGAAGTAGAGATCCGGGTACGGCGCGAGCGACTCCTGAATCTCAGCCTCGATCTTCTCCGCCTCTGACAGCAATTGCTCAGCCTGGGAGCGATGACCCCGGTGGCCCTCACGGATTGCTGCCGCACACAGCCGGATCAGCTCACGGCTGTGGACAAGGGCCTTCTCCCGCGCTGCATCCTGCTGTGCCAGCTCCTGGTCGGCCCGTGATGCCAGCTCGTCCAGCCAACGTCTGAGTTGCGCCTCAATCATGATGGTCCTCCTCCTCGGCGTACACCTGTGGCACACCGCTATGCAGAAAAGAACAGAGGGGCACATCCCCTCTGTTCTCCTGTGGGCAAGTCGAAGAAACCTGCTCCCTCACCGGTGGACTAAACGCAACCAGGCCTCTCCACCTCCATACCCCATTCTCTCCCCCACTTCTAGACAGGAGAAAGGGACCGAAAGGTGAACGGCCTCCGCTACAGTATAGTCGTACCAGAAGAGTTGCAAACTTCTACGGGTCCCGACCTGCGTCTCCCAGGTTCAATTTCCAGCGGGTCAGAAGGGTATCTCGTCCTCAGGCACGTAATCCGGCCCCGAAACATCCTCACCGACATCCACGCCGGCTTCAGCCCCCGCGCGGCCTCCCAAGAACACAATTCGCTCCGCCGTGACCTCATAAGAGGCCCGAGGGGTACCGTCCTGTCCGGTCCAGACACGAGGCCCGCCTGTAGCACGATCCGGTGTCAGTCGTCCCTCGACCAGGACCTGGCGGCCCTTCTTGAGGTACTGAGCAGCGATCTCCGCCTGACGACGCCACACCGTGACGCGGAACCACACGGTCTCCTCCCCACGAGAGCCGTCCTGGTTCGTCCACCGACGATTGGTGGCCACACTGAACGTGGTCACCGGCGTGCCATCCGGCGTATAGCGCATCTCCGGATCTCGCCCGAGATTACCCGCAATGATCAGTCTCTGATAGGACATGGCGCAGGGCTCCTTTCATCGGTACGTGACTTCGCGCATCCCCAATCCACTCAAGAGATTGTACCGTAAAGGCCCGACAAACACAACTCAACAGCGGGTCATCGCGCCAGATACGGTCGAGGGTTGATCCAGTCGCGGGTCGCTGGCAAGTGGACACCTGCGACCCGCATCCCCAGATGCAGGTAGGGCACACCTCGCAACTCCCGGGCCCCTCCCCATCCCAGTAGCTCTCCGGGTGAGACGAGAGCCCCGATCGATACCTCAATGCGCTTCAGGTGGGCATAGAGGAGTGTGATCTCCTGCCCACTCGGGGTATAGCTGCGCACACGCACGTGCTTATGATAGCCCTCGCTATCTCGTGCGACCTGGATCACTGTGCCTGCCAGACATGCTGTGACCGCTAACCCTTCCTCACCCGAACTGGCCAGCGCCAGATCCACACCGTTGTGTCCCCCATTGACCCCCCATTGGGTATAGGTGCGGAATGGCTCATCACCGAACGAACGGAGACATCGCTGCACTCTGGTAGGCCAACGCAGCACAACCTCACCAACAGGTGGCAGCCCTGGCCGCCTCGCGAAGGCCTCGATCACGGGGAAACGCCCATCCTCCTCCCTCAACCAGGCAAGAGACTGGGTTTGGGGATCGGCCGATCCCATGGGGAATCCGATCACAGCCCGCACACGTTCATACTGGGACACCTGGAGCACGAACTCGGCATATTGCGCCCCTCTCTCCTCCGCAGAAAGCCTTCGGTCGAGGTTGGCAAACTCGGTGATCACAAACGCCTGCAACGGAGAGGACGCCAGGTATGCCTCCAGAAAGCGTAATGCGCCATCCAAAGCCCGCATCTCCTCCCAGGTACGCCAGTATACATGGAGGGCGACCCAGTCGGCAGCCTCCAAGACGCCACTGACCTGCTCCAGAAAGCGCGTACGCCAGGAGATGGCTGGTTCGCTCAGAGGCTCAGACGGCGTCGCCTCATCAAGGGCCGGGAATCCCACTTTGATTTCAGGGCCGAACCGGGAACGAAGGCGATACGCCACCGCGTAGAACCACTGGGCAAATTCTGCGCCATCCCGCCACACGACCCCTGCACCACGTTCCGGGCGGGTGGGATGCTCGTGGACTTCAATATACGTGACCCCGGCGCGCATGAACCGCTCGACCTCATCGGAGAATAGATCAACGAACGCCCATGGGGCCACGGGCCGCTGACCCAGAAGGGGAGTGAGAAGTTGAAGCACGAAGAAATCCGCCCCCACATCCCGCCAGCGCGGCACGTCCCACGCCGAGTGAACGTGGCTGCGCAGTCGAACCGCCCTCAGACGAGCCTGCGCGAACGCCTCAAGCTCAGCGCGCCGTGCTGGCCCGGCGCTTGGCATGACCCCGCCCCTCTTATCACGCCCACTCAAGGTGTCTCACCGTTCAGAAAGCAGACCAGTCCATCCACGATCCCCTCTGCCACGAGTTCAGGCTGCCCCACCAGGAGATCTCGGTCATCTAACATAAACCCCGTCTCGATGATGGCCGCCGGGGTATCGGGATCTATCTCGTAAAAGGCATGATACTGCGTCATGTCGAACGTAATCGTATAGGGATCGAAGGCCAGGCCCGTCCGCTGCGCATAGCGCTCACTGAGGCAAGCAACCAGCCGATCCTCAGCGCCAGGAATATAACTCGCCTCAACCCGGGCCACCTTGAATCCCGTTTTACCAGGTACATTGCACGAATCCGCATGGATCGAGAGCAGGACATCCGCACGGAAATTTTGCAGACGGCCGTCGAACTCCTCCAACTGTTCAGCCCTATATCCGAGCTGGGTGAGCTGCTCCACCACCAACTCCGCAATGGCCTGATTGACCTTCACCTCCTGTAAACCATCGGCACAGACCGCGCCGGTATCATGTCCCGAGTGCCCAGCGATGATCCCCACACGAGGCACATGTGGCGTCGGTGTGTAGATCGGCGTCGGCGTCGCCGTAGGCTCAATGGGGGCCAACGGGATAACTACCGGACCCTCCTCCCTCACAGCCTCCGCGTCCTGGTGAGAAGCGACCGCCACAATGGGCACCAGGCCAGTGGGGACCGTCAACGCCGCCACGAAAGCAACCAGGACCAAGACTTGGACAACCCGGCCCAGGATCCATGGATCTGCCAGGGCCTGCTGAGACTCTGTGGCATCAGAACGTTTCATATTGAACTCGCCTGTCTATGATTAGCGCATCCGCCGCTTCCACTCATCCTTGAGCTCGATCCGATCCCAGTTATCCCCGTGAAGCAGGAAATCCCTTATCAGGCGATTGAACTCAGGGGATACATCCAACATCGGATAATGGTGTACACCCTGCAGGCGAAGCAAATGGACATGATAGTCAAGTTGCTCCAGGACCTCGTTGCCAGGAGGGCGGATCACTGGGTCCTCAAGCCCATAGACCAACAACACCGGCACCGTCAGTCTCTGCAGGATTCGGACAGCGTCCAGCTCGGTCATGGAACGGACTGTCTGTACCACGGCCCGGGGATCCGTCTTGTCTGCCTCAAGCTCTACTTCCTCATAGGCCCGGATCCTCCGCCCAAGAATTGTCCGGGCCGGGCTCCCGTTGCCTGTGAAGCTACTCAGGGTTCGCCCCATGTGGCGGGGGGAGAGCGGCAGGCTCACCGCCATAACCTGTACCACTTCCTGCGGATGCATCTGAGCGTAACGTAGCGCGATCACAGCACCAAGGCCATGCCCGATCATCAAGGACACCTGCCGCACCCCCATCTGCTGCAGGAAAAGCTCGATCTGTCGCGTATAGCTTTCGAGGTCATAGCGTGCAGGAGCCTTGTCAGAGTCGCCAAACCCCCAAAAATCGAAGCCATAAGTCCTGTGTGACGAGGCCATATCCACCATTGTGGGGACCCAATAGCGCCAGGAGCCCAGCCAATCGTGCAGGAAGAGCAAGGGCCTCCCCCGGCCCAGGGCTTCATAGTGAACAAGACCACCTTCGACAATGATCGCACTCATCTCATCTCTCTAGCGCCTCATGAATCGGCAGACGACGGACCAAACTCCTCCAAGATGCGCTGAACCTGACGTGTCAAATCATCGGGCGCAAACGGCTTGAGGATATAGTCCACCGCGCCCACATCCAGGCCCTGCTGGATCTCGCTCTCCTGTCCCTTCGCCGAGAGAAAGACGATGGGAATCGAACTCATCTCCGGCATGCTCTTCAGGACCTCACAAGTCTGATACCCTGTCATCTTAGGCATGCGCACATCCAGAAGGATAAGGTCAGGCCTCTCGCGCGACGCAAGCTCCACCGCATCGGCCCCGTTGGCGGCCAGCACCACTTCGAAGCCGGCGAACTGCAGCGTAAACGCTATCAAGTCACGAATATCACGTTCATCCTCAGCAACCAGGATCTTGGACATCCATTCACTCCTTACGCATCAGCGTGTGTCGCTAGAGTCTGCACTCGGGCAATCAGCTCATCGACGGAATATGGCCGTCTTACGACGTGAACCCCCTCCAACGTCTGTAGCAGCTCTCCCCCTTCATCCCCCAGCTTTTCCTTGAACAACGAAGCAGACCCCGTCAGTACCACGGGGATATGCATGGTACGCTGATCGTGACGAAGTCTGCGGATCACGCGATATCCATCGGGATCCGGTAGGCCCAGATCCAACACCATGACAGCGGGTCGTATGTCCTGGGCCAGATGCAAGGCGCGCTCACCACGCATTGTAGTACGGACCCGCAGACCGCGCTGCTGCATGGCCATGCGAACTCTATCAAGGGTCTCTAGATCCGCATCGGCCACCAGAATGGTCTCCTGTTGATCCAGAGCTCTCCTGACCACGCTCAGCAGATCTTGGGTATCGATCGGCTTGGAAAGATAGTCGAAGACCCCTAATGCCATACCACGTTCACGCTCAGGTACCACCGAGACGACTACAACGGGGATATCGGCCGTCTCCGGATCTCGTTTGAGAAGCTGGACGACTTCCCAGCCATCGAGATCAGGCAGGCGAATGTCCAGGGAGATCAGGTCAGGCAGATGATCACGGGCCATGCGAAGCGCTTCCTCACCAGAGGTAGCCATAAGGACCTCAAGCGACTCCTCCTCTAGCGTGACTCTCAGCATTTCCGCCACATCCCGGTCATCCTCAATCACCAACACAATGTGTTGCCGTCCGGCAATCAGGGGCTCTGGTGCTGTGCCACAGTCCTGGGTTGGCTGTCCAGGAGCCAGTGGGATGGAGAAAGTGAAGATGCTGCCTTTGCCCACCACACTCTCCAACCAGAGATCTCCCCCATGCATCTGGATCAACGACAGCGCAATCGCGAGTCCCAGCCCGGTCCCCCAGACCTCGTAGACTGCAGGATCATCCTCCACCCGATAGAACCGCTCGAAGATCCGACGCTGGTTCTCTGGAGCAATGCCGATGCCTGTATCGACCACCGCTATGTGCATCATCTCCTGCCGTACATACGCATAGATAGCCACAGAGCCGCCGACAGGCGTGTATTTATAGGCATTGCTGACGAGATTGGTCAGGATTTGGACCAGCCTCCCCTCATCTCCATAGACCTTCGGGGCCGAATCCGGGATCGACACAGTGACCCTCTGCCTCTTCTCCTCAATGCGGGGCTGCATGAGGTCCAGGACCTGACGCACCACATCCGATACCGCGACTGGTGCATATATGAGCTCCACTCTCCCCTGGTCGATGCGGGAGATGTCGAGCAGGTCATTCACCAAAGTGGTGAGGCGGTCGGCGTTGCTCTTCACCCGTCTCAGGAACGTCAACTGCGGCTCGGTCAAAGCCCCCACCGCTCCGTTGAGCAACAGATCGACATACCCTACGATCGAGGTCATGGGAGTGCGCAATTCATGGGAGACCGTGGAGACAAAATCGCTCTTGGCACGGTCCGCCTCAATCTCCGCTGTGACGTCGCGGAACACGGACACCACACCCAGGAACTCGCCGGTATCGGAGGCCACAGGCGAGAGATGGACACTCACAAACCGGCGGCCGACCTCAAGCCGCTGGGCCAGAAAATCCTCAGGTCCATAGGTCCCGGGCCGGCCCTGCCATGTCTCAATATGCGACAACCACTCTTGGGCATCGGAGCCGTACAGGCCCAGGATCTCCTCCTGAGAGCGTCCAATCGCCTGCTGACGAGTGATGGAGAGGATACGCTCCGCCGCCGCATTAAACAGGATGACTTTGCCCTCCGCGTCCGCCACCATGACGCCGTCCGCGATCCCCTCCAGAATGGCCTGGGTCTTGGTCGCTTCAATCTGCTGAGCGCGCAACATAGCCCCCAAGCGTCCGGCTTGCTCACGGATCATCTGATAAAGCGCAGCGTTGTTGAAGGCATTGCCCAACTGAACGGCGGCCGCCTCCACCAGCCGCAACTGCGGCTCATCGAAGACATGCACCACAGGTGACTGGAAGAGAAGCACTCCCTGCGCCTCGCCCATCCCGCTCAGGATGGGTACGGCCAGCACTGAACATGTATCCTCCTCAAGACCCGCTGGCGATATATCCGATTCACTCCGCACATTGCCAATAACCAAGGGGGCCTTGTCCGCCAAGACCTTCCCTACCACGCCCTGCTCGAGGGGGCGTGGGGCAGGCGTCCCACCAGGCGGGATCGGATGCGTGTGTCCCACCGCCGCCCTGTAGTGTAACCCGCCTGTGTGACGATCGATGAGAATCGCAGCTCCGCGTGTGGCATGAATGGCCCGATGAAGCAGGACCAGCGAGTGATTGAGGACCCGATCCATGTCAAGATCTGCCACCAGCTCTGAGGCGATGCGGTACAGGACCTCCGCCCGGTCCCGTTGGGACTTGAGATCCTCGAGGGCATCTGCGAGCGCCTGGGTCCGTTCAGCGACCCTGGCCTCCAACTCTGCATTGAGGCGTTTGATCTCCTCGAAAAGCCGCGCATTCTCAACGGCAACAACCACCTGGTCAGCCAGGGCCGTCATCGTGGCCACCTCAGCCGGGGTGAACGGTCCGCGCCGCCGTCGGTCAGCGGTCAGAATTCCCACCGCACGCCCCTCGACAACGAGAGGGACAACCACCGAAGAGCCAATGGTCAACCGCAGGGCGCTAAAACGTGGATCCGCCTGGACATCCTCTGCCACGACTGGCAGTCCCCTCTGCGCTACCTCACCGGCAAAGCCAGAATCGGCGCGGAGGACCTGGGCTGACATGACGTCCAACGCATACCCGGAGCAGGCCATGGGGACAAAGTGTTGACCGTCTGCAGACCTCAGATAAAGGGTAGCATAGTCATAGTCCAGCACGTTGGTGACCGCCTGAACCACCGTGTTCAAGACCAAAGGCAGGTCGAGCTTGGTGGCAATGGAGCGATTGAGTTCATTGAAGAGTTGCAAGGTGTCCACCTGCTGCTGCAGGTTCTCCACCAAACGATAGTTCTCGATGACACGTGCTACCTGGGCGGCAAACACCTCCACCGTCTCTGCTGTGACGAGGCTGGGCTCATCCCCATGCCTCGGGGCACCCAGCGACATCACGCCCATCACGTTCCTCTGCCTGTCATGCAAAGGCACAAAGAAGAGAGCTGAGTGATCCTCGCGGTCGAGGCGGTCGACTAAAGCAGCCCCCATAGCCGCCAACACGTCTGGATCGGCCATGCGAGAGCGCTCTGCCGGCGGAACATAGTAACACTGCCCAAGCTGAAAACGGGCCTGACACAAGCGCCTCACACGTTCCCACCGCACGCCCCTACCCTTGTGTCTCTCCAGTTCGGCCAGCGGGATGCCTGCTCCGGCCACCGGGTGGAGCCTTCCTCCCTCCAGGAGGCTGATTACCACGAGATCGAACGCGGTGCCCTCCTGGACAGCATAGACGACCTCCGAGAGAAGATCCTCAAGGGAGCGGTCAGCCCTTGCGACCCGGTTGATCTCCAGCAGGAGCGACATTTGCTCCGCCCGACGGTGCATCAGCTCCCCGCGCCGCACCATCTCCTCATTGCGAAGTGCGTTGCCGATGGCGATGGCCAACTGATCGGCCAGCACAGAAAGATAGGTTGCCAACCCGGGAGCGAAGCCATCCTGGGCGCCAGCCTGCAGCCAAAGCCCACCGACGA
>CAYLRT010000015.1:24866-33448 GCA_964385885.1 uncultured Anaerolineales bacterium
GCCTCTGCACGCGCGAAGCTCATGGCCTCAGCCAGGATCACATGCATCAATCGATCGAGATCAATGGTGGCGATGATCTCCTGGCTCACACGGCGCAACGAGGCTAATGCCCCTGCATTATGCAGCCTCAATGCCTCGGGCAAACGGTCCTCCTCCACATCCCCTAAAGGTCTCGACGGAACGACCGGGGTTACGAGGGAGCTTCACTGCTGCGACGCCTTGCCTCCGCCGCGGCCTCTGTGATCTCACGAATATCCGTGAAGGGCCCAGCGTCTGCCGTCAACGTCCCAATGTTCAAGGACATCAAGGGCACGTGGCTCTCCTGACCCTCGGCATCCCGCACCACCAGATATCCCTGCATCCGCGTCATAAAATCGTAGTGCGTGCCCACATCGCGGTTGAAACGCTTCACAATCTCGTCGCGCAAGAGGTCAACACGCGAGGCCTCAGTCACCAGGATGAAGTCATCTCCGCCGATATGTCCCACGAAGTCATTTGCTGTACCCAGCTCATTGACGACGTTGTTCAGCAACATACCCGTGAAGCGCAGGACCTCCTCCCCGGCCACGAAACCATAGACTTCGTTGAAAGCCTCCAGCCCCTTGATCCCAATGTACAGCATTCCCCAGTCATCACGGCCTAACAGCTCACGGAGCTGCTGCTCGATGAGCCTGCCGCTTGCCAGGCCGGTGGTGGGACTGGTCAGGCTGGCGATCTCGGCGCTCTTGATCGTATTGCGAACACGCAGGCGAAGTTCCTCCACGTCGAACGGCTTGGTGATGTAGTCATCAGCGCCAAGCTCGAGGCCACGGATCCTGTCGCTGCGCTCGTCCTTCTGAGTCAGGAAGATGATCGGGATATGGCTCGTGCGGAGATTAGTGCGCAATCGCCTGCACACCTCATAACCATCAATATCGGGCAACATAATGTCCAGCACGATGACCTGGGGAAGCTTCTCGCGCGTGAGCTCCAGCGCCACGCTGCCCCTGGGGGCCACGTAAATCTCGTACCCTTGCGCCTTAAAATACAGTTGCAGCATGTTTGCAATATCGGCGTCATCTTCCACGATCAGGATGCGACCTTCGCCCATCTTAGACCTCCTGCAGAAATTGCGTCTCTTTCCTGCCAGGCCTTGGTCGTGCCCGGCCCCCGCCTACACCTGGGGCACCTTCGAGACACAAGGCGAATTGATTCCATACTGCCTCAATCGCGCGGATAAAGCCTGGGGTGCAGCCTTTCACCCCCCTCAAGCTTAAGATGATCACTGTCTTCCCACATCACATTCTTGCGAATGACCCGCCGCTCAGGAGAGGGAAGAAGGATCACGTCGGACTCGATCATGCGCGCGGGATAGATGAGCATGCCCGAGCCAATCCTCACGTGATGGCCCACAGCGCCTCCCAGCGCAGTCATCCCCGTATCCTCAAGCCTGCCCTCGAAGAACGACCGAATAGGCCTGGCGACGAGGTTGAAATCGGTAAATGTGTTCCCCGCGCCGATGAACGAATCGCGCCCCACAACACACATCTGAAGGCATGAGTTCTGGGCCACAATGCAGTTCTCCATCAGGACCGTGCGGTAGAGGCTGGCACGGAATGGCAGGAAAGACCCATCCCCCACCACGCTCAACATGAGCTGACACCCCTGATCGATCGTGACATTGTCGCCGATATAGCAGTTTCCAATGACCACCCCCGGCCCAATATGGACATTGTTTCCAATGAACGTGGGGCCCTGAATCACCGCAGTGGGATCAATACTACAGTTTTTGCCCACATGGACTAATGCGGAGGTCATCAGGATCTGCCTGCGCTCCAGCAGTCCGCGCCAAAGCAGCTTCAGGTTCAGTCCCAGGTCCCGCTCGGCCTGTTGCTCGAATCTGGCACCAATGGCAAAGGTCCCGAAGTCGATATTGGCATGCAATACGTGGACCCAATGCTCAATGGACAGGAACGGCTTGGTCGGCAGGTCAAACACCAGGTCGCCGTATTGATTGGACATGTGGGTGGGCACGTGGTAGAATCCCACTTCTCGAGTGTCGGTGTGAATGAGAAGCGGCCGGGCAAGGGGTTCAATGCCCCGGGGATAATACCAGAGATCTGCCACATAGTAACGCCCCTGACGACGTATGCCACGTTGAAGATACAGTGCCTGTCCCGTGATCGCCGGATCATCCAGCGTGAACGCCACCTGGCAGGGTTGATCCGCCTCCCTGGCCCGCCGGATGAACTCCTCAATGAAAACCTGATCGAAGTAGAGATTATCTCGATAGACCAGGGTCTCGACAGGATCGAGCGGAACGTCCGATAGGGTATTGACCTCACGCTCCTCGGTCGTGTATGGGGCAAGCAGGTCTCGTTGATGCAGCCAGAGAGGCTTGGTCAACACACTGAGTTCGCGCGCTGGTTCGTTGAACGGTGGGATCTTCGTGTGCTCTCTCAGGGTAATTTTGCGCACGGCATCACACCCTCAAGCCCGCCTCTTCCATCGTGCGGGCTTCTCGATCGCAAAGACACAGGCTGGAGCCCCCTGTGCCATGCACTGCACCTCCTCGATCCTGCCTGTGCTGCTCTCCCCCCCAAGCACCCAATCCGACAGCCCTTCCAGGAACCCCACCATGAACCAACAGACGGGCTCCTGGGTCCACCGCCCCGCACAGAAGCCACATCCGTTCAGGGCAATGGAGAATCGATTCCCATCCTCATCAAGCGTCACCGACTGTCCAAGATAACGGGCGAACACCTCCGCCATCGTTTCCAATCCCAGACGCATCCGGAAAGTGACTGGCAGCAGCGGTATGGTCGAATCCATCAAACCCGACATAGAGCCAAACCCATGGTGCCAGAACTGAAAGCTCTCCCGACCGGCCAGGCGTGCAAGCTCCCACCCTGCCCGCATGCCATAGATCTCCTCCAGTGCCTGAAAGAGGCGCCCCACTTCCTGGGGAGCTAATCCCTCTTCCTCGAAGTCATCGGCGGGCATCTCATCCGCAAAGTGTGTCAGCCGCGCGACTGACATCAGCGAATGGAACCTATCCCCCCCCACGGCACCACGCACGCCGAGCAGAATGTATCGGGACCAACGATTGGGGAGACGGCGGTCCTGAGCCACATTCCCTCACTCGTCCTGGATCAGGAAATCATAGATGACCTGGTGAAACCGATCTGGCTCATCCAACATGGGGAAATGGCCCGAACGCTCGAAGTAATGGACCGTAGCTCGCGGCACCCCCAGCCGGAGCACCTCACCCTGATCAGGATCGACGATATTGTCCTTTCTCCCATAGATGCCCATGGCTGGGGCCTGACATTCAGGGAGACGGGGACGCAAGTCCATCTCCCGCAGATCGCGGATGCTGCGCGAAAATGAGTCAACCGTTGTCCGCGACAGATCGCGTCGCAACATCTGCCACAGGGTTCGCCAATCCCGGGCGTAGGTCATCGAGAGCACGCGAATGGAGGCAGATAGGAGGCCGGGTACCCCATACAGGAGCCGGGCGAATGCCTGGTACCCGGAGAGCTTCAGGAGCAGGCTTAAGCTAGAGCCCACAAGCGGGGAACCAACTACCGTCACCTTGAGAGTTCGCTGCGGATGGGTCAACGCCAGGGTCATCGAGACCGTCCCCCCCATAGAATGTCCCATCACATAGGCCGAACGGAGCCCCATCCGCTCCATGAACTGCTCGACCATCAGGACATACTCAGACACCGTGAATGAGCCTTGCTTGGCCGATTCCCCAAATCCCCAGAAATCCAGGGCATAGGTCTTATAGCCGCGCTCGCCCAGGAACTCCATGGTCGACAGCCAGTAATTCCATGACCCCAGCCAGCAATGCAAAAGGACGACCGGTTTGCCACGCCCAAACGTCTCATAATGGACGATACCCTTGTCAGTGACGATTGAGCTCATCTCGCTCCAATCAGCCTCGGTTCACCCCATAGGTCATGGCCCAGATCGGTTGATTTCGGAGGCAAGGACACAACCTCAAGGCCCTGCAGACTCTCCAACGTCTATCAGTTCCAGGATGGCATATAACAACTCAAGCAGCACCTGCTTCACCGATTCCTTGTCCCGCGCGACACACGGGATGACTTTAACATCACGGTCGATATGCAATACGATGCGCAGGTCTTCCGGAGACCAGGCGTCGGGCAAGTCTTGCTTGTTGGCCGCAACCACATAGGGCACCGGGGAATAAGCACGGAACGTGTCAAGTATGCGGCGAGCCTCTCGAAAGGTCTCGGGACGGGTAGAGTCCACCATCACGACGAATCCCAGCATGCCCTCCGACAGGATCTCCCACATGAAGTCAAACCGCCTCTGCCCAGGAGTACCAAACAGATAAAGGACCAGCTCGTCATCGATGGTGATGCGGCCAAAATCCATGGCCACTGTCGTCTGATCTTTGAGGCGCTCCGCGGCACCGGTGATCTGGCGCTCCGTACTGACTACTTCGATTTCGCTGATGGTACCAATAAACTCTGTCTTGCCCGATGAGAAAGGGCCCGTGACGACGATCTTCAGCGTCTGCATACCCACTAAAGCTCCCTGATGCGCTGGATGAGTCGCTGAATGATCCCCCGCTTCACGGCGGGTCGGCGTGTCTGCACGCGCTGTCGTCCACCGGCGGCCTTGGCCGCGGGTTGTGGCCCAGCAGGGACACGCTCAGGCTGCACTATCTCCACCAACCCTGCCTGCAGAAGCCGATAGACGATCTTCCTGATCTGAAGTTCGTTCATATTGAGGTATTGAGCGATCTTGCCAATCGTATTACGTGGGTTGATGAATGAGATGACGCGCCATTCCTCTACGCTCAGCTTGATGTTGCGCAGGGGAGTCGAGGGACGCTCCGCGAACTTTAGCGCGATATTCAGATCCGGCAGCTCGTCGCGCAGGAACTCCCACTCCTTTAACCGCCGTGTCCCCTCCATGATCACGTTTTCCAGCGGGATGGAGAGAGCGATCTTGCCACGGATTGGTAGATCACCAGGCTCGAAGCGGAATGTACCCTGCGTCCAGGAGAAGACCTGATAGGCACTCGTCAGGATATGTTCACGCACACAACGGATTACCGTCTTTTGGTCAAGCCGGCCGCTGGTGATGAGCAATTTGGCGATGTCCTGGTCAGACCTACCAGGCATATGCTCACGGATCGTCTGAACTTGTTTGCTGGTGAACACCCCACAGCGCTGCAAGATCGCGGGCAGATCATCGCCTCTCCCGTCCATGGCCGCGTAGATCAGCTTCCCCTCACGAAAGCAGAAATGCGCTGAGGCCTCCGGGGACTCCAGATAGAGCGTACCTGTTTTTCGAGCCAGGTTGATCAAGTTGAGCAGTTGGGGGATCCCAAAATCCTCTAGCTTGCCCTTAAGCGCCATAGATGACCGTCCTTATCCTGAGCCTGCGCGTGCCCATAGAAACTCCACCATTGATTATAATCTTCCTCTAACGTTCAGCAAAATCACGCCTTGACCATATCAGGCGAGCGCTTAGCCATCTCAGCCTGCTCCAGGATCTCATACGCGCTCTGCAGCCCTGCTTCCCCAGAAGCTCCCAGCATCTGAGCTAACTCATAGACACGTTCCTGGCCTTCCAGCCGCCGAACGCGCGTGACCGTCCGCCCCTCGAGCACCGTTTTCGACACCTGAAAGTGCACGTCCCCAAAGCTGGCCAGTTGTGGCAGGTGCGTGATGCACAACACCTGGTGCTGGAGATCCCCCGCTCGTTTCACCCCGGTCAATTGCCAGAGCTTGGTGCCCACAATCGCCCCTATGCGCCCCCCGATCCCCTGGTCGATCTCATCGAAGATCAGGGTGGGCGTGCGGTCTGCCCTGGCCAGCACGGTCTTCAAGGCCAGCATCAAGCGGGACATCTCCCCTCCGGATGCAATCCGGGCCAGGGGCTTCAAGCCCTCCCCCACATTGGGAGCAATGAGGAACTCCACCTGGTCGATGCCCGTCAGGTCAAAGTGGGGTTGATGGACAACGCCCTCTTCGGGCCTCAGGACGTGATCACGGGTCACGACCACCCGGCCCGGCAGTGGCTCCGAGAGAGGCAAGCCTCCCGCCTCCTCCCGCCAACGGAACGCCACACCGAAATGGGCCCCCGTCATCCTCAGATCGGCAAGCTCCTCCTCAACCGCTGCGGCCAGTTTCGCCGCAGCTTCCTGCCGTCGGGTCGACAGCTCCACGGCCAACTCGACCAGGGAAGCCACAAGGGATCGCTCTTCCTCCTCCAGCTCAGCAAGCCGTTCATCGCGGCGCTCAAGCTGACGCAGCTCTTGCGACGCCTTTTCGGCGTAGGCCAGGACATCGGAGAGATCCCCCCCGTATTTCCGCTCCAGACGCCGTAACAGGATCAACCGCTCCTCGACCGCCGCCTGTCGGCGCGGATTGAACTCGATAGTCGCCACATAGTCCCGCAACACCCGCACCAGGTCCTCGGCCTGATAGACAATGTCGTCGAGTGCCGAGAGATGGGGTGACAGCGTTTGGTCAATGCGCACCAGCGCGGTCATGTCACGCTGGCTACGCCCCAGCATGTCAAGCACCGAAGGCACAACATCCTCTCCCTCATCGAGCCGGGCAAGGATACCGGATGCCAGATTCATCAACTGCTGAGCATTGCTCAGGCGCACCAACTCAGCCTCAAGCTCCTCCTGCTCTCCGGGTCTGAGATTGGCTGCCTTGATCTCCTCGACCTGAAACTTGAGCAGATCGATGCGCTGCATCCTCTCGCGTTCGTCCGTCATCAACGACGCAAGCTCACGGCGGAGCTCGAAGATCTCATGCGCCACACGGCTTACCTCAGCGCGGAGCTCCTCAAGCCCAGCGAACCTGTCCAGGAGATCCAGGTGTTCCCGGACCCGGAGCAGGCTCAGGTGCTCACTCTGCCCATGGACATCCACCAACCCTTCCGCAACCTCCCGGAGAATCGAGACAGAGACCACACGCCCGTTGACCCGCGCGACAGTGCGACCACTACTACGCAGTTCACGCGCCAGCCAAAGGATCTCAGGGGACTCGCCTTCAAGGCCCTCACGTTCCAACAGTGGGCGAAGCGCTGACTGGATAAGAGGAGGCAACACGAACATGCCCTCGACACGGGCCGAGTTGGCCCCGCTCCGGATCATGCTCATATCCGCACGGCCACCCAACATGACCAACATGGCGTCGACCAGAATGGATTTACCAGCTCCTGTCTCCCCCGTAAGGATATTGAAGCCGGGCTCAAACATCAGGTCAAGGGTGTCGATAATCGCAAAGTTACGGATGTGCAGTTCTCGCAGCACCGCAACACTCCCTCGGGCTTGCTCAATTCCCATGCCAATAGATTGCCTGGCAGCATAACTTAAACCTCAGAGAAATCAAGAATGGGTAAGAATTGAGTAACACTCCCCCGTGCGGCAGCCACGTCGGAGCAGACCCAGCACTCCGCTCCCTTTCCCCGGTTTGGGCGAGAGAGGCAAAAATCCATAACCGCCCTCACAGCAAGCAGCCAATACGTAAGAGTTCCTCTGAATTATCCACCCCAACGGTGACTAAGCACCAATTTGATAGCTTTTGAGAGTGGAACTGTGTTATGATTTTTGTGCTATGGCACTGAAGAGACCCATGGGACAGCAGGTCAATTCGCGACTCAAAGGATTCTACCGGCATAGTATCGAGGAGCGGCTTGCATTACTCCAACAGCAAGTCGCGCTGTCGGACGAGGAGATCGCGCTTCTGCGTGGCGGGAGTGGGCTCACCCTCGAGCAGGCCGACCATATGATCGAGAACACGGTGGGGCTTTATGGTCTGCCATTTGGGATTGCCACCAACTTCCTGATCAATGGCCAGGACGTGCTTGTGCCTATGGTCATCGAAGAGCCCTCAGTGGTCGCTGGCGCATCACTGGCAGCGAAGCTGGCCCGCGCTGGCGGTGGGTTTACGGCGGAGGTCAGTGCCCCCATCATGATCGGCCAGATCCAGCTCCTGGGGACCCATGACTTCGAGGCTACCCGACAGGCCATCATCGACCACAGTGAGGAGCTGATAGATGATGCCAACACCATTGACCCCCTGCTGGTACGGCTGGGAGGGGGCGTCCGGGAGATCGAGGTCCGCCAGTTAGATACCCCCCTGGGCCCCATGGTGATCGTGCACGTGCTCGTCGATGTTCGGGACGCCATGGGCGCCAACACGGTGAACACAGTCTGCGAGCGCCTGGCCCCCAAGCTCGAGGCCCTGACTGGTGGGAGGGTCCGCCTCCGAATCCTGAGCAACCTGGCGGATCGCAGGCTTGCTCGGGCGTCAGTGGCGATCCCAGAGCAGGCCCTGGCATTCGACACTTTCAGCGGCGAGGAGGTCGCGCGGGGCATCGAGGAAGCGTGGGCCTTTGCCGCAGCCGATCCCTATCGGGCTGCAACGCACAACAAGGGTATCATGAACGGAATCGACGCCCTGGCAGTCGCCACGGGCAACGACTGGCGAGCGGTGGAAGCTGGCGCCCATGCTTACGCCGCACGAAACGGCACCTACACCAGCCTGAGCACATGGCGGCGTGATCATGCCGGCTTCTTGCGAGGGTCGCTGGAGCTACCG
>CAYLRT010000015.1:33548-43191 GCA_964385885.1 uncultured Anaerolineales bacterium
AACTGGCCCAGATAGCCGTCAGTGTAGGGCTGGCGCAGAACCTGGCGGCCCTGCGTGCTCTGGCGACTGAGGGCATCCAGAGAGGACACATGACCCTCCATGCCCGTCAGGTGGCGATGGCTGCAGGCGCACTCGGGGAGGAGGTCGATGCCATTGCCCAGGCCATGATCAGAGAAGGCGCTATCCGCATAGACCGCGCTCAAGCGCTGCTGGATGCAACGCGACAGCATCCCGCCGCCTCCGATGTCACCCCCCAGACGTCGGATGGGGATTTACACTCCGCGGATTTGCCATCCGCGGATTCACAGGCGGAACACCGTGAGGAGTCAGGAGGGATACGTGAGTGATGCTCATCTGATGCAACCACAGCGAGCGGTCGGCATCGTGGGCTATGGGAGCTATATCCCCATGTATCGGCTGCCCAGCACAGAGGTCGCCAGGGTTTGGCGCGGAGGTGGGCGTGGTCCAATCCGCGAGAAAGCCGTGGCCGGGCTGGATGAAGACACCATCACGATCGCCATTGAGGCAGCGCGGAACGCTGTCGCCCGCGCCGGCATCGAGCCCCAGGTGTTGCGCGCAATCTGGGTAGGGAGTGAGTCGCCACCTTATGCCGTCAAGCCCTCATCCACCCTGGTCGCCGAGGCGCTGGGGGCGACGCCCTATCTGCTGGCCGCGGATATGGAGTTCGCCTGCAAGGCCGGGACAGAGGCCCTGCAAGCCGCCATGGGCCTGGTGGGATCTGGCATGGGGGATTACGCCATGGCTATCGGGGCTGATACCGCACAGGGCCGACCCGGTGATGCGCTCGAGTACACCGCCGCCAGCGGTGGGAGCGCCTTCATCGTGGGGCCCGCCGAGGAGGCCCTGGCGGTCTGCCGGGGCTCTCTCTCCTATGCCACCGACACACCTGACTTCTGGCGCCGCGCCTACCGGCACTATCCCAGCCACGGCGGTCGATTCACCGGGGAGCCCGCATACTTCCATCATATTGAGTCAGCCGCCGGGGCCCTGATGGAGGCCCTGGGGGTCAAGGCCAGGGATTTCGATTACGCCGTGTTCCATCAGCCCAACGTGAAATTCCCCAACCGCGTCGCCAAACGCCTGGGATTCAGTAGCGAACAGATCGAGGTGGGGCTGTTGAGCAACGTGATCGGGAACACCTATGCCGCCGCTGCACTGACCGGCCTTTCAGCCGTGCTGGACATCGCGCAGCCTGGCGCGCGCATTCTGATGGTGAGCTTTGGGTCTGGTGCCGGCTCGGACGCCTTTGCGTGGGAAGTAACCCCACACATCGAGGAGCGCCGGGGGCGTGCCCCCACGGTGCACGACTATATCCAGCGTCGCACGGAGATCGATTATGCGCTCTATACCAGATTCCGCGGCAAGTTACGGACATCGTGAGACCATTCATGCATCCAGAGCGGAGGGATCAAGGTAGGAGATGAGCATGCGAGATGTGGCCATCATCGGGGTTGGACAGATCCCCGTGGGAGAACACTGGACCACCAGTCTGCGCCACTTGATGCTGGGTGCGGCCCAGAACGCCATGCAGGATGCAGGCGTAGGGTCAGTTGATGCCCTCTATGTGGGAAACATGCTGGCGGGCGAGATGCTCGGGCAATCACACCTGGGCGCACTGGCTGCCGACTTCCTGGGACTGCGTGGCATCGAGGCTCTGCGTGTCGAGGCCGCCTGTGCTTCAGGTGCGGCAGCCCTGCGAGTTGGGTACCTGGCCGTGGCAAGCGGGATAGCCAACATCGTGCTGGCGCTGGGCGTGGAGAAGATGACCGACACTTCAGGGCAGGAGACCACCGCCGCGCTGACCGCGGCTGCGGATGCCGAATTCGAGGTGAGTCAGGGGATCTCCTTCGTGGCGCTGAATGCCCTGTTGATGCAGCGCTACATGCATGTCTATGGATGGAAACGGGAGGACTTCGCAAACTTCGCTATCAATGCCCACGCCAATGGAGCTAATAATCCATTCGCCATGTTCCAACGGCCCATCAAGATCGAGACCTACGTCCGGGCGCCGATGATCGCGACACCGGTGGGGCTCTACGACGCCGCCCCCGTCTGTGACGGGGCGGCGGCCGTGGTCCTGGCGCCGGCCGAGTATGCCCGTTCCCTGAGCTCCGCACCTGTGAGGATCCGCGCCAGTGCTGTCGGCACAGCACCACTGGCCATCCATGATCGCAGGGATCCGCTGACTCTGGAGGCCGCCGTGAAATCATCCCAGGCCGCGTACCGCCAGGCGGGGATCAAGCCCCAGGACCTCGATTTCTTCGAGCTGCACGACGCGTTCACGATCATGTCCGCGCTGAGCCTGGAAGCGGCCGGCTTCGCCGAGCCCGGCCAGGGCGTACGTCTGGCCCTGGAAGGGGAAATCACCCGGGAGGGCCGAGTTCCCATCACTACGATGGGTGGGCTCAAAGCGCGGGGGCATCCAGTAGGCGCCACTGGCCTCTACCAGATCGTGGAGGCGACGTTGCAACTGCGGGGATTGGCCGGTGCCAATCAGGTTCCCGACGCCCAGCTCGGAATGGTCCAGAACATCGGTGGGAGTGGGGCGACGATCATTACACACATTCTGGAAGCCATGCATTGAGCGGAGGCCCTGTCAGGGATTATCAGGTCTTAGAGGATCAACTCTCAGAGGGCTAAGTCTTAGCGGACTAAGTCGAGGAATTGAGGAAAGGAAGGTCGTAGTATGGGAAGCAAAGTTGCCAATGACTGGAGAGTAAAAGGTCAACGATACCGGTTGGAAGGTGAGGTCTGCGAGCACTGTGGAGCGGTGATTTTCCCGCCGCGCGATGTCTGCCCGGTCTGCAACCAGCCAGCCAAGACGCCCAAGACGTTGAGCGGGCGCGGGGAGGTTTTTTCCTTCAGTACGCTTTACAATGCCCCAGAGGGATTCGAAGCTTACGTCCCTTACACTGTCGCGCTGATCAAACTAGAGGAAGGCCCTATGATCACCGCCCAACTGACGGACGTCGCCCCGGGTGAGGTGCGGATTGGCATGCCGGTAGAGATGGTCACACGCCGCCTGCGGGTCTATGGCGAGGAAGGTACCATCACTTACGGCTACAAATTCCGCCCGCGCCTGGAACATACGTCCTGATGCACGCCATCGGGTGCTCCGACAGCGCACCCATCTTGCGATAAGGACAATATGCAGCCGGACGCTGCGGGGGCTGTCATTCCTTGCCCCGACGGTGAACTATCACCTCCATACAGCACGAGGCCACCTGGCGTCAGGCGGCCTCGTTGTTTCCCCGCAGGATAGCTATTTGGCAAACTCCACTGCCCGCGTCTCGCGGATGACAGTCACCTTGATCTGGCCGGGATACTCCATTGTCTCCTCGATCTTGCGCGCGACCTCTCTGGAGAGTTTCAGGGCATCCAGGTCATCCACCTCGCCCGGACGTACGATGATGCGGACCTCGCGTCCCGCCTGGATCGCATAACACTCCTCCACGCCCTCGAAGGAACGTGCAATCTCTTCCAGGCCCCGGATGCGCTTGATGTAGTGCTCCAGGCTCTCACGGCGTGCACCGGGCCGCGCACCGGAGATAGCGTCGGCCACCTCGACAATGATGGCCTCCAGGCTCTCCTGTTCCGCCTCATGATGATGTGACTCGATGCAGTTGACCACAGCCTCCGGCACACCATAGCGCCGCGCCAGCTCGGCGCCGATGACCGCATGGGTGCCCTCCACCTCGAAGTCCACCGCCTTGCCGATATCGTGGAGCAACCCCCCGAGGCGCGCGATGTCGGTGTTGGCACCCACCTCGGCCGCCAGTAAACTTGCCAGCTTGGCGACCTCTATAGCATGAGCCAACTGATTCTGACCATAGCTGGTCCTGAAGTAGAGCCGCCCCAGAAGCTTCATGAGCTCGGGGTGCAATGCGGGCACCTCAGCTTCGTAGACAGCGCGCTCTGCCTCCTCTCGCATCACTTGCTCTACCTCAGCGCGCGCCTTGTTCAGAAGCTTTTCGATGCGCGCTGGATGGATGCGTCCATCCGCCACCAGGTAATGCATGGCGCGCGCAGCGATCTCACGCCGAACAGGGTCGAAGGAGGAGATCATGATCAGTTCGGGTGTATCATCGACGATGACATCGACCCCCGCCTTCTGCTCGAAGACCCGGATGTTGCGTCCTCCACGGCCTATGATGCGCCCCTTGAGATCATCCGAGGGGATCTCCAGCGACTTGGTCGTCAGCTCAGCGACCTGCTCGGAGGCCAGACGTTGAATAGCCGTGGTGATGATCTTGCGTGCGCGATGTTCCGCCTCCTCACGTGCCCGGAGCTCCTCCTCCCGGATCACCCGAGCCATGTCCTGTCGCGCATTCTCCGCTACCTCCTCGAGCAGAAGCTCACGGGCCTCATCGACTGTAAGCTCGGCGATCTTCTGCAGCTCCTCCAGACGCTGCGCCTCCAGCTCCTCAAGCTGATTCCAGCGGCGGTCCAACGTGCTTTGCCGCTTGTTCAACCGCTGTTCACGTCGATCGATACGCTCCTGACGACTATCGAGCTGGTCACGGCGCTTCTGCAGACGGTCCTCCTCACGCCGCAACTGCTTCGAGCGGGTATCGAGTTCCGCCTCCACCTCCCGACGAACTCGAAGCGCCTCATCTTTGGCATTGAGCACCACGTCGCGCGCCTGTTTCTCTGCCTCTTCCAGGAGACGCGTACGCATGGCCTCCAGATCACCCAACTCCTGCCGGTACCGTTGTTGGCGATAGAGGAATCCAACCACGCCTCCAATCGCCAATCCTACAATGAGCGCGATGCCACAGTAAAGCCAGACCATTCAGTCCTCCTCGCTTTGTTCTCGATGTGTGTAGGGCAGGTCACAGTCAGCGAGTGCTTCCTGGATGAGTTCGTACGAGAAACCCCGACGCGCAAGCCGCTGAAACAGACGACGACGGAACTGTTCCTCAGGAAGATGCCGCAGCCGGCGTGCCTGTTGCTCCGCAGCAAGCATCAGCGCGGTCCGCTCATCGTAGGCCTCCAGTGCTGCCTCAATGGCCTCTGGTGCGACCTTCTTCTGGCGCAGCTCATGGCGCAGTAGCCGCGCACCACGGGGCCGAAAACGTGTGCGGTTATCCACCCAGTATTGCGCAAAGGCCTGATCATCGATCAACCCCACGCCACGCAAACGAGCCATGATATCCTCGATGATGTCACTGCGGAAGTGCTTGCGCTCGAGATATTCCCTCACCTCCTCCGCGCTTCGCGGACGGTAGGAGAGAAAGTCCAGAGCTTTCGCACGCGCACGTTCCAGTTCATCGTCGGCCCTCAAGCGAGCGATCTGCTCATCGGACAACCACACCCCGACAGAGAGATTAACCGCTGCAGCACGCGCCAGGCCAAACGCGAACTCCCCATCCAGATACACATTGACCCGGTCTCTAGAGCGTCTCTGTGGCTCTAGAGCCGTCACTCGACCAGACATCCGAACTCCAAACCCTACCTATAACAGGCTAACGGCTATGGCAGCACAACCATAGCCGTTAGCCGCGGTGAATCTACACTAATGCCCACGGGGCCCGGGTATCGCAGCACACCTAACCCAGGCCTCGGGCAGAAAATCTCACCCTAAGGCATACCTACGTCAGAGCCATCTCAGACTCACCACAGATAGTCAGGTCAACGACCCGACCCTGAAACGCATCAACGGCTACAGTTGTCTGTCTCTAGGATCCTCGCCATGGGTTGCACGCAGCGGCAACCTAGACTACAACGTGGCCGCCCGGGGTTCAAGTTCTCATCGTCCCACTCAACCCCACACGGCAAGGATCAAACTGTCTGGACAACCAGATATACATATTATACACTAGCCGATAACGATGGAAAGGTTAAAGAAGAGACCCCAGATTGAGCTTGCCAATTCAAGCGTCCACAGTATAATGTCGGGCGCATATGCCACCCTAGCTCAATCGGCAGAGCAGACGCTTCGTAAGCGCCAGGTTTTGGGTTCGATTCCCAAGGGTGGCTTTTGGGGCCCCGCTATGGTCGGGGCCTTTTTGTCCTCTTGCATCGAGCTATGAATACAGGGGCATTGGCAGACCGGCTGTGGGAGACCTTAAGAGGGCGCAAGCTCACACTCCTCGTCCTGCTGCTCCTCCTGGGTCTGGAAGCCTCAACCTTCTTGCTGCCGCAAGCCCCAGTCGCACCGCGGGACAGGACGGCGTTCACTCGTTGGGTCGCGGAACTGCGGCCACAACTGGGTCCGTGGGCCAAGGTCCTCGCCAACTGCGGGCTTTTGAGCGTCAAGAGTTCACTCCCCTTCAGGCTCACCCTGGGAATGCTTGGCATGATGGTTGCTGCCCACGCCGAACGCCTGGCTTCACAGGAGGAGTCAGAAGCCCATCATTGGGGACGCCCAGCACTCATCATAGTCGGCAGCCTGTTGATCTTTGCGGGATGGGCGATGCAGATGCTTTGGGGATGGCAGGAGACCGAAGTGCTGGCCTGGCCCGACACGGATTTGAGCCTGCCAGCGCGCCAGATTTCCCTGCCCCAACCCCAAAAACCCGTGACGATCTGGCCGACACGCTATGGGCTCTATGTCCTTCAGCGCGGAGAACGTCTGGGCATTGAGGTGCGAGCTCACGATGATGCAGGCCGACCGGTCCATCTCTTACCCGCCGTCAATCAGCCAGCCCAGACCACGCTCCGGTTCATCTTCTTCCGCCAGGCTCCGGAGGCCTTCTTTGCCACACAGGAACCGCAGCTTATCTACCGTCTCAATCAGACCGACGGGGAGATCCAGCTACAGATCTACCGAAGCCCAAGTGGCGAACTAGCGGGCGAAGCATACCTGATCCCCACCGAGCCGGACACAACTGTAACCATTGAGGGGCTGGAGTTGGCGTTCACATTCCACAGACTGCCCCAATACGAGGTCATCTACAACCCTGGTGCGCTGGCGGAAGGGATCGGGCTCCTGGCTCTGATAGTCGCTGTATGCTGGCCACGCAGCCACAGCCCCGTACCCAAACTTGAGGACGACCACGCTTCTGAATAGTCGGAGGCACAGAGACCATGCACAGTGTCATTATCGGCGTAGCGGGAGGGACTGGCTCCGGTAAGACAACCGTCGCCCGGCGCATCCTGGAGAGAGTGGGGGCCGAACACATCGCCTACATCCCCCATGACGCCTATTATCGCGACCTGAGACACCTGCCTTTCGAGGAGCGAGTGCGGGTCAACTTCGACCACCCTGACTCCCTGGAGACCTCATTACTGATCGAACACCTGAAGAAACTGCGGCGAGGCGAGCCCGTAGAGGTCCCTATCTACGATTTCACCACCCACACGCGCACGCAACGCACACGGCGTGTTGAGCCAGCCCCCATTATCCTGGTGGAGGGCATCCTCATCTTTGTGGAACCGGCGCTGCGAGAACTTTTCGACGTCAAGCTCTTCGTGGATACCGATCCAGACATTCGCTTCATCCGACGCCTGCAGCGCGATGTGCGCGAACGCGGACGCACCGTCGATTCGGTGATCGAGCAGTACCTGAGAACCGTCCGCCCTATGCATCTGGAGTTCGTGGAGCCGAGCAAGCGGCATGCTGACGTGATCATCCCTGAAGGCGGCTTCAATGAAGTAGCTATCGAGATGGTCGCAGCCCGCATCCGCGGATTGCTCGACGAGGCCAGCCGTCCCTCAGGCACCTCACAGCCCGGCCAAAGGCATAGTCCGGATGCGTGACACGGCCGACCGTGAAGTGAGCCAGCACGAGACCGGCACAGAGACATCCATTGCGACCCGTGCCGTGCAAGGGTCCTTTTACAGCATCGCCGCCTCCGCGGTCACATTGAGCCTGGGGTTCCTGCGCGCTGTCCTTCTGGCACGGCTGCTGCTGCCGGAGCATTTCGGTGTGGTGGCGCTGGCCCTCTTCTACGTGAACCTGGTGAGCCGGCTGAGATCCCTGGGGCTGAGCAGCGCTATGATCCACCGAGAGGAGGTGGATGAGCAGGTGACAGAGACCTATCTCACGATATCTCTGGTCCTGCTGGCAGGCGGTCTGCTCATGCTTCTGGGTCTGGCCCCGCTCCTCAGCCGATTCTACCCCACGATGCCCACCCTGGGCGGTGTCCTGATCGCATTAGCGGCGGTCAATGCCCTGGCGGGGCTCAACGCTTACCCCATGACGTTTCTCAACCGCGCTCTGGCCTTCCGGAGACTGGCCCTTGCCGATGTCACTGCCTCAGTGGCGATGACAGCGCTGGCACCACTGGCAGCGCTTGCGGGTTGGGGCCCATGGAGCCTGGTGGTCGAGCAGGCCGTGGGGCAGGTCGCGCGAGCAACCGTCTCCTGGACTTCTCCCATGGTGCCTGCGCCGCGATTGGGATGGGCACAGTCTGTGGCTCGTTGGCTCTGGACGTTCGGTCGCAGAGCATGGCTGGGAGCTAACCTCACGTTCCTCATCGATCGCCTCGATGACCTCTGGATAGGGACGTTCCTCGGCAAGACTCCGCTAGGCTACTACTCCCGCGCCTATGAGTTCGCCCGCTATCCGCGCCGGGTCATCGCCAATCCCCTCACCTCCGTCTTTTTCCCCACTTTCGCCCGCTTCCAGCGCGACCGGCTGCGCCTCTCCCAGGCTTTCTACCGGGTGACAAGCTTGATGGTGCGACTGGGACTCTGGTTCGGCATTACCTTTGCGCTCGTGGCACCAGAGTTTATCCAACTGATCCTGGGCAAACGCTGGTTGCCTATGCTCACCACATTCCAGTTGATGCTTCTTTACACCTTCGCCGACCCTCTAACCGTGGTGACCGGCAATCTATTGATGGCGACTGGGCATCCAGACTGGGTAGCCCGGGCGCGGGTGGTGCAACTGGCGGTCTTTGCGCCCACGGTGGTCGGCCTGGGATTGTGGCAGGGGATTGAGGGGGTGGCACTGGCCGCCGATCTGATGGCAGTGACTGGGGCAGTGCTGCTCTTTGCCCAAACCCGTCGCCTGGTGGACTACTCCCTGAGCGCCATGTGGCTGTGGCCGACGATAGCGCTCGCGGTGACAGGAACAGCCACGTTGGGATTGAGTCAGCTCTGGCATAGCCTGCCCATGTGGGGAGGATTGCTGGCGAAGGGCATGTTCATCACCGGGGTCTACGGTGGCGTGCTGTGGCTGGCTGAAAGGGAGCAACTCAAGACCGGGTGGAATCTGGTGAGAGAAGCGCTGCGACCCGCGAAGGGAGGCCTATAGTGAGGGCACTACTCATCGGCTGGGACGGAGCAACGTGGGCCTAATCGACCCGCTGCTGGAAGAGGGTGCCCTACCCAACCTGGCAGCCCTGCTGTCGCAGGGGGTCCGTGCCACCCTCCGTTCGACCGTCCCCGGCCTTTCCCTGAGCGGAGGACAGGGAATAAGGGGGACAAGGAGCTAATGAACCGCCTCCGGGCGCTAGGGTATCTGGAGTGAACCATGCGGGTGATATATTCCATCGGTGCCAAGTTCGCCGGGGGCGGCATTGGCACTACGGCTTATCACGGTGTGCGTGGTCTGCACCGACACGGCATGCTCCACCGTCTGCTGTGCGGCTCCTTTCGCCCCACCGAGATCCCCCGCGAGAAGATCCGGGCGCTGGGACTGCTCAGCCGGGTGCTGCGCAAGCTGGCGGTGTAC